>NZ_JAGGDM010000008.1:0-215530 GCF_017653625.1 Alteromonas sp. K632G | reverse complement strand
ATCAATATGAGGCTGACATGGCTAACTTACAAAAAGCGGCTTAACTGGGTTGTGTGATTTTGGTTGACCACGTCAATAAGATGCTTTAAGTTTTTCGCGTTTTTAAGCGACACATCTACAAAATGCCTTCTGTCCTCTTTAGATAAACTGTCTTCATTTAGCGCTAATGTTTCAATGTAACCTTGCAGGCTAGCCAAAGGAGTACGCAGGTCGTGTGATAAGTCGGCAAGCAGTACACGCCGTTGGCTATCAATTTTATTAAGCTGGTCGAACTGATTGTCTATATGGGTAAGCATATCGGTAAACGCACAGCCTAAGCGGTCTATTTCGTTGGCGCTGTTTCTGTTCCATGTAGCCAAATTAGGGGGTAGTTTTTCTCGATGAAAATCGGCTTCTCGTACGCGGTCCATATCATCGCTTAAGCGTCTTAACGGCATGGTGAAATATTTAAACAACACAAGTAACGCTAGCAAAAGCAAAAACAAACCAACAAACATAAATAATGCGACTTCGCGCATGCTCTGGCTATTTTGTAAATTCGCGATAATGGAGTCGTAACGCTCACCACCAATAATCACATACAAATAGCCTTGCAGTTGTTCGTTGTTATAAACCGGTGCCGCAGAAAATATTTTTTGCAGGCCAATGTTTCTTGGGTCATCGCCTTCAATAGGAAAACCGCGATGGGTATTAATAAGCTGTTTTATAGGGGCAATATCCACCGCCTCGGCTTTCACTTTTCCAGGCTCGGCCGAATACGTAAGAATGGTGCCTTCAGGGTCTAAATAATAGAACTCAAAACTTGGGCCCAAAATCATTAGCGTATGGAAAAGGTTTCCAAGGGCTTCGTAGTCGTACACCCCTTCCTTAAGCAGCGGATTATCACTAACAAGATGTTCCGCCAACCCAATATGCAGTTTTTGCTCTGCTTCTTGTTGAGTACGTTTTTGTAATAAATTCGTGGAGTAAAAACAGGCAATCATCACCACCATAAATACGCCAACCAAGCACACGGCAAGGCGAGGATAAAAGCCAAATTTCATAGAGTTACACTCCTTGAGGATTAAATTTGTACCCTACACCCCATACGGTTTGTACAATTTGGGGCGCGGTGGCGTCGTTTTCTAACTTCGAACGCAGCCGGTTTATATGTGAATTCACCGTATGCTCGTAGCCACTATGATGGTAACCCCACACCGATTCTAATAATTGGCTGCGACTAAACACTTGCCCAGGGTGACTGGCTAAGTGATGAAGCAATTCAAATTCAGTGGCGGTTAGTACCAATTCTTCTTCAGATAAAAATACCTGATGATTTCGCTGGTCGATAACAAGGCGGCCTAGTTTTAACGGTGTATCTGTTTGTTGTTGCGTGGTTTGAGTTTGTTGCACCACATGATATTTGCGAAGCTGAGAACGCACCCTTGCTTGCAGTTCTCTTACACTGAATGGCTTTGTCATGTAATCGTCGGCGCCAAGCTCTAACCCTAATACTCTGTCGGTTTCAGAGGTTTTCGAGGTAAGCATAATAATGCTTTGCATAGGCAAGGCATCTCGCACCTTGCGGCATATATCTAAACCGCTCATGCTAGGCAGCATTACATCCAAAATCACAATGGCGTATTCATCAGACAACGCGCATTCCAGTGCTACTTTTCCGTCAGTTTGATGTTCTATTTCAACACCCAGTTCTAACAGATTAACCCGCATTAAATTTGCGATATCTTGGTCGTCTTCAACAATTAATATTTTGTCGGTCATGTTTGGGAAAGCCACAGTTCAAAAACTAATAGAACGATGGAAAAGCGTTAATCTTTCACAAGATTAACGCTTTTTATTTACCCGCCCGTTAAAGTAGACTTTAGTCTAAGTCTTGGGCGTTATTTTTCATTACTCAGTTCGCGTAATTTGTATACGAATAACCGGGTTATCGAACTTATGTTCAACCGTTAACGCCGAGGTTGAAAGGCCGTCGTCCGAGCTCACCACACCTGGGTGCATTGAGATAAACCCTGTGTCGTCACGACTTGGGCTAAAGCCCTCTCCGTTCGCTGCAGGGCCTGGTACTGTTGCAGCACTTTCTGTGTTTGCTTCCGTACCTGCATCATAAGCTGGCCTAACAGTCGTATAGGTAGCGCCTACTTCAAGGTTGGCTAGGCTCCAACTGTTAATACCGGTAAAGGCATCATTAGTATTTCCCAGCATGGCAGCAATAGTCAGGTTAGCGTCAGTGATATCGTTAATAGTGACACTAATTGTTTGTGAGTCGCCTGGGGTAATTGGGCCAACGCCGCCAGCACTTGCATCACCTAACGTTAAAAAGTCGGCTGAATCGCCTACTTCGGCAATACGCTCTAGTTCCACCGATGCAACGGCACCTACTTCCCACAACGTACCTTCGCTATGCAGCACTACCGCAGGCGGCGAAACTGGCTGACCATTGGTTAAATTAGTTACGGTTACGTCGTACGATACCGGCACTGGATCGGGAATTTCAGCTGGCACTTCTACTTCTACAATTACTTCACGGGTATCGTCATCACCACACGCCGCAAGCAAAAAGGGTAACGTAAGTACCAATGCTTTTTTATAATGTTTGGCTAAATATTGCATAACAGCCTCCTTATCGTACGGTTACTGTTACTTTAGCTACTGGGTTCAACCAACGATGAACGGCGTTATCTACATCACTTGCACCTTCCGTTAACGAGTCGTCGCCAATGTTTCCGCGGTGAATATGTACGGTAGTGTTAGTATCTGCGCCTGCTACACCGGTTCCACCATTACCAAGTAATGGGTCTAATGGTGGTGGTACTGGCATACCCGCCATACCTGGTTCACCGCTACCACGTAATTCGTCGTTAGCTTCTGTGCCCGCATCATAAGCATTAATGAAAACCGTATAAGTGCCAGCTTCTGTTGGAATTTCCCAGTTATCTAACCCGATAAAACCATCGTTAGAAGGAAGGATCATCGCTACTACCGACAATACAACGTTGTCGTCGGCTGTCATTAAGTCGGCTGACGTAGACATGGTAGGCGCTAACAGTCCGCCTGCAGGGTTAGCAATTACGTCTGCACCAATAGCTGTACCAATGGTAGCAATACCGTCTAAGCTGCCGCCTTCGGCCATCATTTGTAATTCAGTGCTGGCAGCTTCGCCTACTTCAAATAAGCTAGCATCAGCGGTGTGCGCCACAGCGGCAATAGGTGTGAAGTACAACCCGTGAGTTAAGTTCTGAATTTCTACTGTTATATCAGCAGCGAAACTTTGTTGGCTTGCAAACGCAAGCAATGCCGCTGCAGAAATTTTATTAAATCGCTTCATGATGTTTCCTTAGTAATAAATAGGTTTGTGTTAACGCCCTATCAATACTGAAAGAAAGATGTCACGAAAGTATCCAGAAAATGGGACAAAACTGTACTGATGACATAACAGGTTTGTAAAAAGTGACGGGTAGCTGAGGGGAATTTTTCATGAAAAATAGAATATGAAGTGTTAAGGCTAGCGGTATATTTTAACTTGCCATTCTGTTAACAACATCTAAAATATATCTTTACTAATATTTACAAAACTATAAAAAACCGTAATCAGATAAGGAAGTCTACGTGAAGTACCCCTCTGTTAATTATAAAACTCCCCTATTGTCTTTATTAACCGTTTCGCTCATCAGTGCCTGTGGTGGTGGTGGTGGCGGTAGTACAGACCCTGTTACCCCTCCGGTTCAGGTTACGCCCCCTGTTAGTCTTGCTGACTATGCGGGTGAAGCAAGTGGTATTAGCTTGTCTTCAGTAGATAGCTTGTTACAACTCAGCTTTCTTGCTCATAACACGTTGTTTACCACAGCGCACATTAACGCCAACAGAAAAGGAAGTTGTATTAATGGTGGCATATATGAACAAACACTCACCGATAACGACGATAACTCTGTGATTTCAGCCGGTGACCAAGTAACGGTCACCTACAGAGAATGTTATCTGGATAGTTTAAATGGCTCTACAGATGGCTCCGTTCGTTATTCTGTAACAGCGTTCAACGAGCAATCGGATTACGATATTACCATTGATGCCAGTTCGTTAACCGTAGATGATAATGTCAACCTGGTAGGTTCACTACATGTAGATTATCAGCGTGAAGAAACTCAGTCTGTTATGACCCTATCAACACCGACTGGAATTGATGTTGACATAAATGGTGAAACAATCATTTCACTTAGCAATCTCCAAATTGTAAAGCGCGAAGAATTTTCAGAAGCGCAATATAGCGTAAGTGTAGATGGCGATATTAGGGATGAAGCCTTAAACGGCACATACTCATTGAGTCAAGTTACCCCGTTTTCTGGATATTTTGACGAGTTCCCTAACGAGGGTGAATTGACTATATCCACTGGTGGCACTGAAAGTGTAACCATTGAAGCTAACTTTGTTGAAAACTCTCCTTTGTTCGATGTTAAATATAAAGACGATTTTTTCTCGATGTACTGGAATGATGCAATTGAAGGTGCAATAACCGGCATAAACGGCCAAATTACTCAATATATTGCAGAATTTCGTTCAGACAACTTTACGTCTGTATCCGTGCTTAATCAAAATACGTTATCTAACTTTGGCCTTAAAGATAGCTACCAATTAGTATTTTCTAGACCGGTTGAGTCGATTGTAGCCGATTACGGTGAGATGTCTTTCCAATCTGAAAGCTGGCCTTACGATGAAGTAACGGCTAGCGTTGAGATTAACGGCGCTTTGGTTACCATTACCCCTGAAGAGAGTCTGATGGCCGATTCGTTTTATGGTTTATCAAGCTTTTTAGTAACAAGTACTAATCAACAAAGCTTCAATATGTACGTACCTTCGGTGCAAACCCGTGACGACATTATTCCGGTGGTAACCTCGCAAACTCATCTCTATCGATTTAACGATACACCTAGGTTAAGTGCAGAAGATACAGGTAATAATACCAACGGTGAACTTACCTATCAGTGGCAAGAGTTAAGTGATTCAGGTGTTGTATTTGAAACACCAAACGCGGCTAGCACAACATTTACAGTACCAGAAACTGCTGACAGTGAGCTTACTATCGAAGTTGTTATTACTTCGGAATACGGATATAGCGTAAATGAAAAAATGGTACTAGAGTACGTTGATCCATTTGGTACAATTCTAAGCTTCGATAGCCCAGAGGGTGATTTTGTTGGTGGCGGCGAACAGCGCTTGTTCACTGAAAATGAGGGTGTATTCACCTTTATCAGCCATGAAGATGCACCTCATTACTTATCGGTAGACTATCAAACCGACGATTGGTGGACGTTAGATCTTGCCGCTCCCACTGATGAAGTATTAGGTGTTGGGGTATATGAAGGTGCAACCAGATGGCCATTTCAATCCCCTACGGGCCCAGGCTTAGATTTCTCGGGCGCGAGCAGAGGCTGCAATAGATTAAGCGGAAGATTTGAAATACTGGAACTAAGTTACGACGAGAGTGGCAATGTAGAAAGCTTAGCCGTCGACTTTGAGCAAAACTGTGAAGAAACGATGCCTACGCTAAAAGGGCTAGTTCGCCATAATAGTAGCGTGCCGTTGAATCAATAAGCGTTAGATACGCTTTAAATTAAGCTATGTAAGCCCCTTTCATTAGGGGCTTTTTTTTGTCAGGAAAATGCCAATTTCGCTATGCAAATTTGTAGTTTGACTTGACTTGTAACGCACTCACTCGCGCTCAGTTACAACAGGGTTAATAGGGTTTTAATGCTCATTGTTAGTTCCCTTATTCGCTTTCCATTTTATAAATCTCGACAACGAGTGGCTAAATATAGTGAGTGTATAATATTGAAAGGAATGAAAAAACCAATAGTATTTTTACTTTTAAAAAGCGTGTTAGCGATTAAGGTCATTGCCAAGCGTGCCGAATCAATCTTAAATTGTTTGGTAGTTTGCGTGCCAAAGTGACACCGAAATTGCTTATTCCACACTTTAAGACCATAATGCACATGTGACATTTTGACACAACAGGAGATAACATTATGGCTACTACTTTACCTCGCATCACCGCTAGAGTTGATGTCGATACACAAGACTTACTTACTAAGGCTGCCGCGATCGCCGGCATGTCTAGCATCAACTCGTTTGTTCTAAGCGCTGCAATCGAAAAAGCTAAACAAGTCATCGAACGTGAACAGGCTTTAAAACTGAGCCAAGCTGATGCGATGTTGCTCATGGAAGCTTTAGACCGCCCTGCAACACAGAACTCAAAACTAAAAGCTGCTGCTGATCGATACGATAACAAAACTCAATAATGAATACGGTACTGCTAGATAAAGCTAAACACGATAGAAACCGATTCAACTGTGGCATCGAAGCTCTCAATAATTACTTAAAGGTAATGGCGAGTCAGCAAGCAAAAAAGGACAACACCAGAACGTTTGTTTTGGAAGATGATAGCGACAACTCACATGTCATCGGCCTTTACACGCTAACAATGACACCAATTGACTTACAGGCATTGCCTGATAAGTTACAAAAAAAGCACCAATCATCCACCTCTGGTGTTCTGATTGCCCGTCTTGCTGTCGATGACCGATACAAAGGGAAAGGCTTTGGTGAGTGGCTGCTTATCGACGCACTCACAAAGCTATTAGCCGCTAGTGATAGCGTTGCATTTCCAGTTGTTATTGTTGATGCCAAAGACGGAGCAAAACATTTCTATGAACGCTATGGTTTTCAGGCATTTCAAGACGCTGAAAACAAACTCTTCATCTCCATTGCAGATGTGAGAGCAAGCTTAGGCTAGTTAACCGCTAGTCTTTAGTAACTAAACGTGACACGCATAATTCGAAAACACCAATAACTAACCATGACAGGCATAATTCGAAAACATAATTCGAAAACACCAAAACTGTCCCTTAGTACACTTTCTTTAATCTGAATGGCTATTCAAACTGGTAAACGAGTCAATCAGAGTTAGACAGCCGCAATGCCTAAAGCCCGAAAGTCGCAAATTAGTTTATTGGATACGCCGTATTATCACTGTGTTTCCCGCTGTGTTCGTCGTGCCTTTTTGTGTGGCGAGGAAAATGGTAAAAGCTTTGAACATCGTCGCCAATGGGTGGAAGACCGTATTCATGTTTTGAGTGAGGTGTTTGCCATTGATGTATGTGCTTATTCGGTGATGAGTAATCATACGCATCTGGTGTTGCACATAGCTAAAGAGAAGGCGGACGCACTAAGTACAGAAGACGTGATTCAACGTTGGCACAGGCTTTACAAAGGCACCCTACTCTCGCAGCGCTATATATCACCAGATTTACGCAAAGACTTACATGAAACCCAGATTAAAACGGTGGAGTTAACGGCTGAGGTATGGCGTAAACGGCTATTTGATATCAGCTGGTTTAT
Source organism: Alteromonas sp. K632G (assembly GCF_017653625.1). Classification (NCBI taxonomy): domain Bacteria; kingdom Pseudomonadati; phylum Pseudomonadota; class Gammaproteobacteria; order Alteromonadales; family Alteromonadaceae; genus Alteromonas; species Alteromonas sp. K632G. Next base: position 208,138 of record NZ_JAGGDM010000008.1, on the reverse strand, counting down.
GCGTGCACTGAATGAATATATTGCCAGGGCTGCCAATAAAGAGGATGACTGCACGGGGCATTTTTGGGAAGGACGGTTTAAATCTCAAGCGCTATTAGATGAGTCGGCCCTTGCCGCCTGCATGGCCTATGTTGATTTAAACCCAGTACGGGCAAAAATGGCCAAAACACCCGAAACATCTAACCATACCAGCATTAAATACCGTATTAACGCAGCCAGGGTAGGCAAAACCCCCAAACGACTTATGCCATTTGCGGGCAACCCAAAGCAAGAGATGCCGCAAGGTTTACCTTTTACCCTCCCAGACTACTTACAGCTTATAGATATAACAAGCCGATATATTCATCCAAACAAGCGCGGCAAGGTTGAACATAGCCTGCCATGCATTTTAGAACGTCTCAATATTGAACACGAGCAATGGCTAATCTTAACCACGCAGTTTGAAACCTGCTTTAAGCAGGCCGCTGGTAAAGTGATTCACCTTGAGCAATACGCACACAATCAACATCAGCAACGGGTTCAAGGGCGACAAAGTGCAATGCGATTACTGGGATAGCGTTGCATCTAAATAGCAAATCTCGCCAAACTAATTGTCACTTTACGCGGCTAAGAAATAAATACACTTAAGCGCCTGCTAATCGCATACGCACTTCTGCTTTTTTCTGACCATCAACTAAAAAGAAACGTTTACCTACACAATTAGCGACGAATATAGCCTTCATAAAAAGCTTTACCTTCCCTAATATGCCTGTCTTGTTTAGCCGTACAATAGAAAGCAGTGCAAGAACGAATAGCCACAATATACTTGGACTTGACGCGGCTATTACTGGTGAGTCATCAGCCAGTGTAATGAGAGCATAAGTGCCATTACCGTCAAGCCTTAAGTCGGTGTCACGAAGCGGACCAAGGTTAGATGTTGAGTATGCAATATCGTTATTGGGGCCACTTTGCACGTTTAACAGTTCACCACTTAAACTAAAAGAACAACAGTACGTGCCTTGCGGTATATAGATATTACAAGACTGTGTGGATTCGCACCCTTCAATTAACTCAGGCGTATCTAAATAGCTTCCCAAGGCACTTCTTATTCCGGCAGAGGGCCAGAAAGCAACAGCATTAAAATTAAACACACTTGAATCGAAACTACAGGCGCTTATCAATTCAATACAAGAGCCATCTATAAAGTCTATATCAAAAATATCGCCACCATAATTTGTGTTAAGGGCCATATTTTTTATACCGGAAACATTGCCATCTAAATTAAAAGTCAACAACGCGGAATGAGCAAATGATGTTAGCAAAATCATTGATAGTAGGAGAGTTTTTAGTAAGCGAGTCATTTCTTATCCTTAAGATGATTATCAAATAGTTCATCGAATAAACCGCTAAATAGACCACATTCCTGTAACATCAAAATCAGAAGTTAACACCAAGAATCTTATATACCGTTAATTCTGAGAAGCAAGGATTATACCAACCGACCAACGAGCATTTACTCCTACTATGCTATTGTTTGAACTGACTACCTAGACCACATATTGGGTACATTTAACTACTTATCATTTCTAAATGACACACACTATATTGGTGCTTAATTGCACAAATTTAGAGCTTTGAACGTAAGCGTCCGATAATTCCACCTAGCGCTTAGCAAACTGCCATGGTAGCAGTTGCTCGATATTGACGTCGGGCTGGCTGAGTTCATCAAGGCAAGTCATCACATACTCGAATACGTTCAGGTCGTTGGCTTTAGCCGTTTCGATGATGCTGTAGAGAACAGCGCTGGCGTTGGCGCCCGTGGCCGTTTGGCTAAACAGCCAGTTTTTTCTACCTATGACGAACGGCTTTATCCCGCGCTCAGCGCGATTATTATCGATACTCAATAACCCGCCGAGTGTATAGCGTTCCAGCTTTTTCCATTGGTTTAAGCAGTATTGTATCGCTTCGCCCAACTTGGTTTTGGGTAACACTTGTTGAGCCGATTTCATTAGCCACATATGAAGCTGGCTCAGTAACGGCACACTTTTTTCTTGTCTTGTAATATATCGCACCTCTACCGTTTTATCTTTTAGCTGGGTTTCTAGGCGGTAGAGTTTTTGGATGTGATTGAGTGCCCAATCCGCTTTGCCACTGCCTTTCTTACCTGCGCCTTTTTTGGCTTCCATGAACTTACGGCGTGCATGTGCCCAGCAACCAATGAGTATGGCTTGCGTTTGCTCGTAGCCTTGATAGCCATCCACTTGTAAGTAGCCGCTGTAACCTTTAAGGAAGTCTACGGCGCATTGCCCAGCGCGACTATTGTGATAGTCGTACAGCACGATATTAGGTATCTCTGTCCCCGAGATATTACCGGTAGGTGAGTCAGCGCCACTGGCGTACAACCACATGTAGCTATTCACTTTCTCAGATTCAACGACCTTCAGCGTGGTTTCATCCGCCGCGATAACCGGTTGTTTCAGGATATGTTGATGGAGCTGGTCATAAAGCGGTTTAAATAGCTCAGCGCAGCGGATTATCCAGTCAGCCATGGTTTTACGACTTAATTCGATACCATGCTGTTTGAACATAGACTCTTGTCGATACAGCGGTAACCCATACTGATATTTGCTGGTAATGATTTGGCTTAATAAACTTGGGGTCGCATAACCTTTAGGGATAACGCTGTGAGGTACAGGCGCTTGTTTTACTGTGTTGCTAATACCGTCTTTCTCACAGGTACGACACGCATATTTAGGGCGAACATGCTCAATCACTTTGACCTGAGCAGGAATAAACTGAAGCTTTTCTGACTTATCTTCACCAATGCGATGTAGCTCACCTGCACAACAGCCACAGACTTTTTCTTCGTCGCTAATATCGTGAACGATAACCTCACGAGGTAGGCCTTTGGGTAACGGTTTACGTGTGGGCTTTTTACGCGTGTAGCTTATGGCTTCTTCTTGCGTATCTGATTCAACAGCAAGCGCTTCCGCTTCATTAAACAACTCACCTTGCCCAGGATGACCTTCGGCGCTTTGACCGAACTGTTTATGCTGGGAAATACGAAACTGCTCCTCAAGATATTGATAGCGAGACATCACCTGCGACAACACCTTTTTCAATGTTGCTGGGTCATCAGGTAAGCTTTCGATATCAATATTCATGGTCTTATTATAATGTAATAATGCATTGATTTACCGACATTATTAAGACGATTTCGTGATCGTTAATCGCTACTTATGATCACAGGTTATAAGCCGGATGCATTGTAGTGCAACGGCTGATGGCCTATTACATCGTAGCCTGATAACAGCCACTGTAACTGCTGTTCACTTACATTCAGATGCTGTAAGTTAGCATCGACAGGCCACTTGAACCGATGCTTCTCGAGACGTTTGTACCAAAGCGCAAAGCCCGTTTTATCCCAATAGAGTATTTTGAGCTTATCGCGCTTTTTATTGCAAAACACAAACAGCGCATCACGAAAGGCATTGAGCTCCATGTTCTGTTCGACCACTACAATCAAGCCATTAATCGATTTACGAAAGTCGACGATATCCATGTATAAATAAACGTCGGCAGGCTCAACAAACATCTTCATTCAGCTAGTGCCTTCATCACGGTAGCAAGCCAGTGAGGTAACCGTTCACCAGGGCCCTATTGACAGTTAGTAATATTTATTTTCAATGATCGTGGGGATCCTATTGATTGATCCCGCCAGTCTGTCAGAGTGGTTTCATGCCACGTAAAAAGCAGCCCACAAAGCCACCCGTCGCTACTAATCTCGATGATGCCAATGAGCTCATTAGTACACTCTGGGACAGGCTAAATGACCTCGAAGACCGACTGAATCAAAACAGTCGTAATTCATCGCGTCCGCCATCGTCTAATGGGCCGGGGGCGTCCTCTTCTGCGCCAGCTAAAAAGCCGACAGGCCGTAAGCGCGGTGCGCAATCCGGCCATAAAGGCAGTAAGCGGATGCTGGCCGATACCGTTGATGAGACGCGCACCTATTATCCCGACGATACTTGTGCTTGCGGTGGTGACATTGCTATCAATGATTCCCCTTATCGTCGGCATCAGGTATTTGATATTCCCAGCCAGGCATTCTCTGTAGTCGAACATCAGTTGCATCAGGGCCAGTGTTGTCAGTGCAGCAAAACGGTAAAAGCAACGCTACCTGACAACGTGAATCAGGGGCAGATGGGCAATAACCTGCTAGCCTATGTGGCAATGCAGTCGGGGCAGTTTCACCAGAGTATCAGTAAAATCCAGCAGCAGCTCGAACAGAACTTCGGTTTATCGTTCAGTCGCGGTGCTATCTCTGAAGCGCAGGGCCGGGTTAGTTCAGTACTGACGCCAGCGTATCAGGATATCAAAGAGACGATGCGCACTGAGGCGGTGGTGCACTGCGATGAAACCCGTCATCAGCGTGGTAACGAAAACCGCTGGATGTGGCAGGTATGCACAGCAGAATTATCATGCTTTATGACGCACTTCTCACGTGGCGCCTGGGCGGCAAAGAAACTACTCGGCGATAATCCGGAAAGCATTGTTGTTACTGACCAGTATGCCGGTTATCACTACATCGATTCAGACCACCGTCAATTGTGCTGGGCGCATATCTTAAGAAACATGAATGCGCTGGCGGAAAGCTGGGGAACGAACAAGACTTATGGAACGACGTTAGTCAGGCTCATTCGCATACTGTTCCGGCTGCAACACCGGTATGAGAGTAACGCACTAAGTGAAAAGCGATACCTGGACCGGATGGAAAAACTACGCATCGCCTGGCGAGAGCAACTTGAACTGGCATCAAGACGCTGTGTGACTCCCCGCTATCAGAACCGGTGTAAGCTACTGCTAAAACACGATGACATGTGCTGGGTATTCCTCAGTCACGATGGCGTCCCTCTCACTAACAATGAAGCCGAGCGTTCATTGCGAAGCTATGTGCTGTGGCGAAAAGGCAGCTATGGTGTGTGGTCTCACCGAGGGGAACTGTTCAGACAACGTATACTCACCATCGTCGAAACCTGCCGGAAACAAAAGCTGAATCCACTGAATTGGCTCCGCGCCATTCTCGAAGCGACGCTGAACAAAACGTCCTATCCTCTGCTCGACGACTTCAAAGCTGCCTGTCAATAGGGCCTTGGTGAACGGTTACGCCAGTGAGGGCTAACATTCGTTGGCACGCTAAGATGAGCGCTCCCAAGTTGCAGAAGAAGTTCGCCACCGGTCTCATCGGTGTGTGACTCAACCTTTGTTACTTCACGTTTGACGTGAACGAACTTGCTGTGAGTACGCTGAAGACGAATATCACGTCGCCTGGTGTAGTAGGTTTGGACATTAATCTGTTGCTGGCGGCAAAACGCCACCGCTGTGAGTCCACTTTGTTTTTGTTGCTCAAATAAATTGAGCCAGTCTTCTACTTCTCTTCGTTGATGATGCGCCATGGTCATTCTCCTTAACAAAGAGAGCACCATGACGTAGAAAACCTATGAATTGAATGTGGGGATTACCGGACGGACACCTTTGAACAATCATATAAAGGCGTACTGAACCCATCAGACTTTACTAGACAGATCTTTGTTTGAATTCTTCTAAATTTTTATAAACCAGAGAGAGTAAAGAGAGAGTAAGACAGGCACAAAATGTATAACTTTGTACACAAAGATGCCTGTCTTGTTTAGTCGACGAATATAGCCTTCATAAAAAGCTTTACCTTCCCTAATATGCCTGTCTTGGTTAGTCTTAAGGGGCGCATGCACGGGGCTATAATCGCGAAGCGGCCCCGTGTTTGCGTCCCAGCGACCGAAGGGAGTGCCAACAGCGTTTTGTTAGCAGTCATATTTTCCTACAGGACAGTTTGTTGGTCTAGAACTGTTCCACGCGGTTATTAGTTTTTCTTTATTCTTGGAATGCCAATTTTTGATATTTTTAAAATACTTTTTCAATCCATTGTTTGGATGAAGTGGAGATGCGTCCAATAAAGAAAAGCTATTTTCTTCTTCGCCATACTTCACGTGGAAATGTGGTGGTGGATGTTCGTTTGCGTATATGTGAAATCTGTATCCGCCGTTGCGAGCGACAAGCTGCTTTTTAATCGAAAATATTTCATGGATACCATCATTTTCTTCCTTAAGTTTGATGATAGGACCACTATCTAAACTTTCACCGAGCTCTTCGATACAGCTATCTTTAAAATCTACGATGTACAAATTTGTCCTCCTTGACTGCTAACGCTCCACTCACCGGAATTTTGTGAGCGGAGCGAGTAAAATATCCGAATGCAGTGGCTTGTTAGCAGTCTCTGCCACTATACATTAAGGCTCTTATTTGCATCGTGATAAAATCTCCCAACACAATAACTCGAACCTTCGAGGTCATCATCGATCATTGAGGTTGTGAAAATTATCTGATGAGGTACCTTTATTTCAGATGAAACTCTAATAATCTCTTTCTGAAAAGTGTGACTCCTTTCCGGTTCCATTCCCTTATCCTCAATGTTGTCCATTAATAGAAATCGCGGGTATAAAAAGGAAGGATCATTACAGGAAGCTTCTAACAATGCTAACCGGAACGAATTTTTTAGATAGACCATTGAACTTGCAGAAAATAATACTCTGTTATCTATAGAGACCCTGTCTTCTCCAAAATCAAACTCAACATTTTGTGCATTGTTGAAAGCTTCTTCATGATTAATATCAGCCTGCACAATTTCCATTGTATAATTGGAAATTATTTTTTTCTTCTTGCTCATTTCCTTTTCGAGGTTTGCTTCAAGTCTCGCTACGGCATCAAAAAGATGAGTAAATTCAGTTTGAATTGCGTCTCGCTCCTTATAAAGCTCATATAAATTTGAAAATCTAGATTTCGCTATTGCAAATTGATCTATTTCTTTACTTGTAATACCTATTTGAATAAGAAGCTCTCTAGTCTCTTGGCTAACCTTTCTAAGGGGTTGCTCTATTACATCCAGTGTTGATTTTCTTGTTTCAAGCACTCTTTTATATTCATCAATATCTGAATCAATTTCGGCTAGCTCTTTCTGCCGTAATGAAATCATTGAATTTGATTCATACAGTTGAAATTCTATTTCTTTTCTAATTTTAAAGGTTGGATCGACGCTAGCCTCATCGTCCTGTGATTCCACCCCACATAAACAGCATTGATTTATTGGTCTAGAGTGCGTAGCTTTAAAACAGGATGGGCAGTATTTAAAGCCGATATTTGACAACGCATTAATTGTACGAGAAGTATCATCAAGCGCCTCAAGCCTTGAAAGTAGTGAGCTAACAAACCTTTCGGAATCAGTTAATTCAAAACTTACGCTTAGCCTACGGTTTTCCAGTGTTTTCAACTTATCTCTTAAATCCTTTATCTCTCGCCTAAGAATCAGAGATTGACTTTCTTCTGTTTTTACCTCACTAACCTCAACTTGGCCTGACTCGAGCTGCTTTTCTAAATTTTCAAGAACTTCTTTCTTCTTTTCGATTTGAATGTCTATTTCCTCAGCAGTTCTAATTTCGCTGCCAAAAAATTTATGCAAAGTTCCAATATCATCAACTTTTTTTGTCAATTCTTTATCTAATCTTTGAAGCCTTACCCTATGCTGGTAAAGGCTTAGATCAGACAGGCCGATCAACAACTCTCCAATTGCCTTCCTTTTGTTTGCGTTATCAAAATGGTCAAATTTAAACAACCTATCTAATGATGTCATTTGATCAACATACATCAGCCTCAAGAGCTGATGTAATGTTAAGCTGCTAGAACTTTCTGATTTTGAGTAAGGTATGCCTAGTTCTTTAAGTATTACCTGATAAAAACTTTCTTTGTTTTCAGTTGCTGAATACGGGTAGCGCAACCAGCTTACAATGTCTTTACTTTTTGCTAAATCATATGACCCAGCAATAATATCCATCCCAGTCTTAGATGATTCACGCACCTCTCGGCGTAACGTAAAACACTTTCCACTAAGATTGACCTCAACATAAGTATGACTACAAGCAGATGCTTCTTCCTTCCATTTCGTAAGTTCACCACCCAGGGCGTAAAATATAAAGTCTGCAATGGTGGACTTACCAGAGCTATTTTTACCTCGGATTATATTCACACCTTGATTGAAAACCTCATCGTAAACAACACTCTTCCCTTTCGTTACGACTAGACGGTTTACTATAAGAAAAGGTTTATACTGCATCGTATCTATACTCCATAAGTCCTGTTTTACTTTTCAGACCATTTGCCCCATGAAGATTACAAGTCATAAAAACCGTTACCAGCGTTTTAAATACCGGGTTAGATGTAAATCTACTATCGTTAACTAGTCGCATAACTTCTTCTCGGAAAAAAACCTCTCCAACACTCAACCATCCATCGTCAAGAATCAAAATTTCTTTAGAACGGAGAATATCTAGAGCTTGTGATTGGAAATCGCCCATCTCTGAAAAAAGGATCCTGTTGCTAGGAAAATTTTCGTAAGGAATACTCAAGGTCTGTGCAAACTTCTTAAGTTTACTACTACCTGCAGCTCTTGGTATTGTGGTAGTCGCGAGCAAGTGTGGGAAAGCAAAATAAAAATCGATGATTTTTAGCCTTTCGAATTCAATTTTTTCTCTATCTAAAATACTGAAAATTGATAGAAATCTAAAAATACAATTAAAGACATCATTTCTATGGTGATAAATAATCATTGTTCAATCCCACTCGATGTGACAGTTGCCAGTTAGAAGATACAAAATCCCATACAACTCATCGATATCAATACATAAACTAGAACCTTGAACATTACTGAAAAATGGCTCTATAATTTCAGCTTTAACTATGTCATCAATCTCAAATATTTCGAACCTTCCCGACTTTATTCGACTTTCAACGCAATGCTTAAAGGCAGTTCTAATGTTGACTAGTAAGTAGGTGTATATATCTTGTGCGGATTTATACAGTGCGAACTTATGTATTTTTTTTGTGACTCTTTCCTTTGACTCCATCGCTAAGTCAACAAGATTCCTCCTGTTTCCATCTATAAGTTTCTTATTTAGATCTCTAAGATTTTCAACCGACTTATGTTTAAAAAAATTATTTAAATCGTCAGAAAACTGTTGGTAGTTAGGGTCATTTTTCTTTTCTATCTCATGCTCATCCAATAGCCTTTTCAAAACCAGATCTTCTCTATAATTTACAACTCTGTTATAAAAGTGATTGTGGGTTGTACTGTTATCATCCCTTCCAATTACTTTATTAGCTTCAATATCTGACTGTACTACCTTGTTATTATCAAACATCTTATTTTCTCAATGTTTATCTCGTCCAATGACATCTCCACGAGCCTTAATGTTTTTTTGTGTAACTTTGTTTACAGATGAAGACCTGCTCTTAAAAAAAAGACCTAGAACCAGTATCCCCAGACCTGAAAACAACCATTCATAGTTACTTACTAGAAATTGCATTACTTTATTCAAAATTTCCATCAATTCATCCTTCTAATGAAGTGTCCAGGTAACAACGTGACTGCTAACGCCGTTTTAAGCGGCATATTACAGTTGGCTAAAATAAGTGAGGAACGAACAAAAAGCCAACTGTAATTTGTCCGACTTGAAAACCCTTGTTAGGTGCGGACACTTTTCTTACTTTTATCCCAAACGATACGAAAATCTCGAAATGATGGTCTAGTTACCTTTACAATCACGCTTTTATTTTTGCTAGCGTAAGCGTCAACTATATCGGCAAAAACTAAATCTGATTTGCAACCTATATAAACTTCTTTAAGCAACATATCACTATCAAATTCTTTAAAGCGCAAACCTTGATTAGCTATTGAATCATTAGTGTTTTGGATTATTAAACGCCTTTCCTGCTCGTAACTCCAATGGCTAAACTTGGTAGTTAACAATTTCTCATTACAATCGGCTTGATTTAAGGTTTCTTTTACAAGGCGCTCTGAAACATATTTAACTTTCCGAAGCTTTTTTTCATCAATTTCGAATCCTAGACAAACACCTTTATGATTGTCAGCATAGTGAGCCCATTGAACAGGATTGTACTTATCTTCACTAAAACAGAGCAAACCATATTTTTCCGAAATTTTAGACTTTTCAAAATTCACGGCCTTGCGAACAACTTCATCTCGTAATTCAATGCCTAAAAGCTCAAATGGATCATTTACGTTTGAAAAATCGGATATTTTCAAACGCTCGTTTTTGAGGTTCTCAATTCCGTATTTTGCAGATGTGAAGTAATAAAATAGCATAGCTAATATCGGCACCTAACGCCTCATTCAGAGGCAATAAAATAGCTGGTTAAAATTAGCGAGGTACGAGCAAAAACCAGCTGTTTTTTGTCCTACTGAAATGACTTGTTATGTTTTGATTTTCAACTCTTCAATACTTATTTCTTTTAACTTAGTTTCGGTGCTTTTGACTGCTTTAGATTGACGGAAAAAATGTTCATCCCAATCTTCATAATCTTGTGTAGTTGATAGTTCTTTTTTAAGATCATTAATAGTATTTCCAACTTTTTCATCCAAGTATATGGATTTAACTTCGATGATATGGAAAAGCTTGGCTAGGGATTCATCATATTTGGTTTTAATTTTTTCAGCTTCTGCTTTTGTCGCTGGGTCTTGTGATTTTTTAAGGTATTCCTCTTTCTCATGCTCCCAAATCCTAATTGAATACTCATCATTCATTTCATAAGCAAGTTCAGGGTAGTGATGGTTGTAATGTTCCCATTCGTAGTATTCGCTTTCGCTATGAGAAACATACTTTTTCACATGAAATAAACAATTGAAAATTGCTTCATAAGCCTCTTGTTTCTTTATCCATGTTTGTTGAGATATCCAACTTTTATGTGATAAGTCAGTTTTAATTTGTTCTACAGCAGTTGTATTATTTTCTAGTTGAGTTTTTAGCTCATTGAAGTCTTCTTTATTGGCAAAGTTTTTTCCTTTCACCTTAAAATAAGAAGCAAGCCAAGCCCCTAATGCAGAGACTATAAGTATGATAAAGTAAGTATCTATACTTAAAGTTTGTTTAAATTGAATCTGACTTAAACTATTAACTAACTCTTGAGCTTCGATGATGACTCCTTAAAAACATAACGCTTACAATAAATGGCACAGACGAGTTGGCTAAAATACGCGAGGTACGAGCGCAGCCAGCGAGGATGTGTCCAATTAATTGTTTTGTTATATTTCACTTAACTCCCCAGAACTATTTAAGAGCGGCTGTGCCCATTGATAATATTCTGATTTGCCCTCATGCCATGGCCACACACCTTCCGTTGTAGGCCAAACTAGCTGCAACATTCTAAAATTGTCACCATTGTTTAACCACAAGCCCCAACCAAAATATTCTTTATAGTGAGACTTAGCGACTTCAATAAAACATACATCTAAGCCACCAATAAAATCAGAATAGTACTTGCCGGGTTCGAATGTTTCTCCAGACAGCAAACGATCCTTGTAATCATTCACAATATTGTGAGCGAGTTCTCGTTTGAGACCTTGTATGACAAGATCAGGCTTACCCTGTGATTTCTCAATACCAATCGAATATGTAAAGCACGGCTCACCATCACCTTCCATAATATTTAATACATGGCACCCATATTTGTCGATATTATCGAGTGCTTTTTTGTCTTGTTCGTCCACTCAATTCTCCGTGAAATATAACAGCTTATTATACGAAAAAATTCCTCTATACAAGATGGAAAGTTTCCGTACATCATTTCCCTAATTCACAAACTTTCGCACGAAAACAACCTATTATCAATCTATTACACTCCAACCTTTCAAAGGCACTCCCACATTCTGGAATAATTCCTTTTTATTTCCAACAGCTCTAAAACAGCAACCAACTGTATAAATAAACAGCCCACCAATCACCTCAACCTAATTCACCCAAACACCAATCTATTCCCCACAAAAGCAACCCGGTCTTTCACCTTCAACTGCATATATTCCAAGCCCCCTACTTCATCCAACAAACTCATCAACTCAGGACGCGGCTGTTCAATGCTATTAAACACATCTAATACACGTTGTAATTTGTACTGATGAAAGCTGAATATAAAACGTTGCTCTTCTACATTTTCAGCTTCGCCCTGCCCTATTTTAAAAGTGTGCTGCCCTATTGTTCTTGGAATAAAGCGCGAAGTATTTTCATTACCCGCATTCTTCTCTCGCCAATCAGCTAACGCTTCTGAAGTGTTTTTCAACACCGGCCATTGCTGGGCAAACATATCCTTTAATAGCGGTAATAAGGTTGCGGGTATTTCGTCGTTTTCTAAAAAGGCGGGGTTGTTAGCAGGGCTGCTGGCAGCGGCACTTCTGTACTTTTCAGCGCTAGGGGTATTCATTCGCTTAACCCAAGCGGCTACATTGGGTGCTAGCTTATCCATTAATTTTTTAGGTGCAGGGTCGCGGTATAAATGAGCATACAATGGGCCTAATAAACCAAAGTCGCCAGTGCAGGGTTTATCGCCCAGCAAATATTTATGAGTAGCAAAGTGTTCGTTTAAGTAATGCAGAACGGTGTTTTCGTACCAGTCTTCTATATGCGGAATGCTTTTCTCGGTAATGCCTAACAGTGGCACAAACCCTTGAAACTTTTTGGCTAGTTTCTTTCCAAAATACGCTTTAACAAATTTGGGGGCTTTAGGGGTAACTACTTGCCCAAACTCTTCGTATATAAAAGGAAAGTTATCTTTGTTCCAGCGGTAGTGCATGGCGGGAATAACCAGCCATTCATCTCCCCATAGGGCGAAAAGTTCGCTTACAAGGTGCTGTGCGGGTGTGGTGGGTACTACTGATAGATTATTGGTGTTGGTATCTGCCTGTGTATTAGCCTGCGCTTCAAAGTAATCAATAATGCGGGCGGTATCTTGTAAGTATTCATCTGAAGGGGTTTTCACCACCGGAATAAAGGTAACACCGGTTTTCGGGCGAATAATTTTATTGTATACCGATACGGTAGACAGCACCTCGGTAAAAGGCAGTTGCTTATAGTTAAGGTAAGCGCGAATTTTACCCGTATACAAAGACACTTCAGAACCATACAAAATATACACTACAACATACTCTTAAACGCTGAATAACAACAAGATAATAGTAAGTCATGTTCACGTCTATGAAATGCCTATTTTGTTCAATGATATAGCGCCATAAGGGTGGCTAGTTACTAGCCTCTACTCTTTATTTATTAGCCATCGACTCTTTACTTACTACCCAGCTACGCACCAATAACTAGCCATCTAATCACCACCAATTAGTCATTTCCCAACCGCTTAGTAGCTATATAAACGAAAAAAGCAAAAAGTATTTCACATCGCAAATGTTACAATATAACATATCACTAAATTTCGACTTTATACCGTAAATCAATGACATCAAAATCTGTAATTAGTGCTAGTGAATTATCGATACGTATAGGCCAACGTACTATTCTTGATAACCTTAATTTTGAAGTAGGCAAAGGTGAGGTGTTTGCCCTTCTTGGTGGAAACGGTGCGGGTAAATCCACAACCCTTAAAACTTTTTTAGGGTTAATGAAACCTAGCACTGGCACAGCGTCTGTTATGGGTATGTCGGTAGCAGACAATACTAATGAAGTGCAAAAGTCGGTGGCTTATTTACCGGAGTCGGTCACGCTTTATGGTCACCTTTCAGGGTATGAAAACATTCGCTACTTTTTGTCGGTTGCTGGTGTCGAAAAAACGGACGAAGCTATTCATGAAGCCCTTAAAAAAGTAGCGCTTCAAGAAAATGCCTGGCACAACACCTTATCGAATTACTCAAAAGGGATGAGGCAAAAAACCGCCATTGCATTAGCCATTCTTCGTAATGCCCCAGTGCTGTTTTTAGATGAACCTACCTCTGGCCTCGACCCTGCTGCTATTGATGAATTTAACTCGCTAGTGTCGGAGTTAGCAAACAATGGTGCCACCATATTTATGGTAACCCACGATGTGTATGGGGCTTGTCAGGTTGCGCACCGTATTGTGTTGCTAAGTAACGGCAAGCTTACTGGTTCGTTTGAACGTTCGGGCGATACGCCTATCGATACCGAAGCCGTTCACGCAGCCTTTGCTGGGCGTAAATAATGGCCGGAATCATAAGCAAAACAATAAAAACAATTTGCGCCGAACAGTGGCGTTATTGGCTTCGAACCAAGGTTGCTACCACGGTGTTAATTTTGGGCAGTGTACTCACCCTAGCTGCACTTGTGGTAAATAGCTTTCATATTGAAGAGGCAGCGCACGCCAGAGAACACCTTCAACATGAAGCTGAAGAACGCTTTTTATCCCAGCCCGACAAACATCCGCACCGCATGGTGCATTACGGGCATTATGTGTTTCGTACGCCTACCCCGCTTAGCGTAATAGAACCGGGTGTAGACACGTACACAGGTAACGCTATTTTCTTGGAAGGCCACAGGCAAAACAGTGCCATGTTTGCCGAGCAGCGTCAGTCTGCAGGGCTTACCCGTTTTAGTAGCTTAACGCCAAGCTTTTTGGCGTTGGTGTTGGCACCACTGTTTATTATTTTAATTGGCTACGGCAGTGTTTCACGGGAACGTGAAGCAGGCACTCTCACTTTATTACTTACCCAAGGCGCTAGCCGTTGGCAGTTGGTGTTGGGAAAACTAGTGGCCTTAATGCTGGCTAGCGGTATTTTTTTACTGCCCTTGTTATTAGCTTGCGTGTATGTCGCTTTTTCCAATGAAAGTGCCTTAGTGGTAACCCTTTTTTGTTTAGGTTACATGCTTTACTTCATGTTGTGGGCTGTGGTGGTTACCGCCTGCTCTACGTTATTTGAAAAAAGCAGTGCCAGCTTTACCGTGCTTATCGTTATTTGGATGGGCGCTTGCATATTGCTACCTAGAATGGGCAGCAGTGTGGCGACCAGTTTAGAGCCCTCTATTGGTAAGTTAGAAGCCGACTTCAAAGTAGAAGAAAAGCTTCGTAGCTTAGGTGATGGTCACGATGTTAACGATCCGGCTTTTGTTAAACTCAAACAAGACCTTCTCGATAAATACAATGTCGATTCGGTAAACGACCTTCCCGTGAACTTTCGAGGCATAGTGGCGCAATATTCAGAGCAGCGCCAAGCTGTTGTCATTAATGAATTTGCAGAAAGCCGCATGCAAGAAGAACTAGCCCAAGCGCGTATTGCAAGGCAGTTTGGCTGGCTTTCCCCTACCGTGGCACTGCGTTCATTCTCTACCCTGCTTGCGGGCACCAGTATTGAAACTCACCACCGTTTTTTGCGTGAAGCCGAAATGCTACGTATGCAGTTTGTACAAGGCTTAAACAAAGTGCACGTAGAAAAGCTTGATTACAAACTTGATATGAACCGCAATGCTAGCGAAGAAGCCGCAGATAAAGCGGTAGTAGAAGCCAGTAACTGGGCAGTATTGTCTGAGTTTAGTTTCCAGCCCGAAGCCCCCATGGCGCGCTTAAGCAGTGCTGCCATGTACTGTTTACAACTTCTTCTTTGGGTGGGTGTTGCTGTACTACTTCTTAATCTTGCAGTAAGGAGGCTAAACCCATGATGCGGTTTAACGATATTAAGCGCGAAGCGGGGTTTGTGTTTGCACACCGCCAATTCAAATTAACCTTGTTGGTGGTATTTCTATTAAGCACGGTAGCCTTGTGGTCGGGTCATGCTGAAATGCAGGCGCAACAAGCGACTATTGAACGCTTATTAGAAAAAGACACTGTAGAGCGTGAAGCGGTGCTTTCCCATCAAAATAGCTATGGCATGGTGGCGTATTACGCCTTTCATCTAACCTATGCGCCGCCGTCGCCCCTCGCCTTTGCTGTTGTGGGTGAACGTGATGTGTTTCCGTGGAAGCATCGTATACGTATGTTAGCCCTTGAAGGCCAAATATACGAAAGCGACACCGACAACCCAGAATTAGCCTTTTTAGGGCGTTTCGATTTTGCCTTTGTGGTAAGCGTGTTACTACCGCTATTTATTATCTTGTTGCTGTACGACTTAAAAGCAAAAGAGCGTGAAGCCAGACGTTTCGACTTACTTAATGTAACGGCGCGCAATAGCCATGCGGTATGGACCTCGCGTACGCTAGTTACCCTGGTGCCGTTAGCTTTAGTTACACTTATTCCTTTTATTGCCTTTGCCATTGTAAATGGCGCATCGCTACGTTCTATCTTGTTAGCCTGCGTTATTGTACTGGGTACTATAAGCGTGTGGTCTGCCATTGTATTGGCCATTGGCGCGGCGCAACGTTTTGCTAAATACAGTGCCACCCACCTTGCCTCGTTAATGTTGGGTGTATGGCTTATTACCACCGTAATAGTGCCGGTTACCGGCCATACCGTTATTAATGCGATTGTCGATACACCGGAAGGTGGCGATATTGTGCTTACACAACGTGAAGCCGTAAACGGCGCCTGGGATAAGCCGATAGAAGCCACGTGGGAAAAGTTTATTGAAACTCATCCACAGTGGGCTAATTACACGGCGTACGATCCTGAACGTGATGGTTCGTTTAACTGGAAATGGTATTACGCTTTTCAACAAGTTGGCGATGAACGGGCAAGCGAACTTTCTAACGCTTATCAACAAGCCACCCTTAGAAAAAACCAACTGGCAGGTTATGTGTCTTTGTTATCGCCTTCGTTACTAACCCAGCGTTTGCTATCGAACACCGCTAACACCAACGTGCAATCTATGATTGATTATGAAAATAAGGTGCGCGCGTTTCACGCATCCTTGCGCGAGTTTTATTACCAACAACTTTTTGCTGCGCCTGAGTTTACAGAAGCCAGCCTTAAGCAGCTTCCACAATTCACTACAACTTCACAATTTACTACAACAAAAAATGAACACACAGGAAAACACCAATGAAAAATAACTGGGTGAAATCTACACTCGCCATCAGTATTGCTGCATTTTTCAATGCCCCTGCTTTTGCTCAAACAAATGACGGTCAAACAAATGCCCAACGCGCGTCTCAAAAAAACGAAGAAGCAAAGGTCGAGAAAATTACGGTACACGGCATGCACCGCGCTTATCAAGGTGCATTTGAATACAAAGAAGTGCCTGCCGCCGCGCAAGATATCGACTTAGGCTTAATTGGTGATGCCGGTGCCATTAACTTAAATGATGCATTAGATCTTTCTGCTTCGGTAGCCAGGCAGAATAACTTTGGTGGGTTGTGGAATAGTTTTGCCATTCGTGGTTTTTCTGGTGATGAAAACCTACCAAGTGGTTTCTTGGTAAATGGGTTTAATGCTGGCCGTGGCTTTGGCGGCCCTCGTGATTTGGCGGGTATCGACCATGTGGAAGTATTAAAAGGCCCTAAAGCGGCTTTATTTGGCCGTGGTGAACCTGGCGGTGCGGTAAACTTGGTGACCAAGCGCCCACAATTTGTTTCAGGTGGCGAAGTAAAAGCCACTTATGGCAGTTGGGATCAAATGCGCATTGAAGCCGACGTGCAAACGGTAGCGGGCGCAAAAGAAGACGTTGGCGTTCGCTTAGTGGGCTTTTACGAAGACGCTGAAAGCTTCAGAGATACGGTAGAAACCGAAAAGTTAGGCTTTTACCCTTCTGTTACCTGGGAGTTTTCTGAAGATACCCGTATTACCTACGAGCTTGAATACACAAATCAAAAAATCCCCTTCGACCGTGGTGTTATTGCGGTGGATGGTAAGTTAGGTATACAGCCTATTGAAACCTTCGTGGGCGACCCATCTGGCGATAGAATTACTACCGACGTGGTTGGGCACCAGCTTGAGATTTCTCACGAACTCAACGATGACTGGAACCTACTTATTGGCGCTGGCCTGCGTGACACTACCTTTGAAGGTAATGCACTAGAAACCAACTTTGCAGGGCGTCAAACCTTGTTTATCGACCCAGATCAAACCTTGCTTTCACGCTTTAAACGCTACCGCGACTTTGAAACCGATTATGTAGTACTGCGCGGCGAAATAGCCGGTGAGTTTGATACGGGTTCAATTAGCCATCGCGTTATTATTGGTGGTGATTACGATAAGTTTGAAAACGATCAGGTTATCTTGCGCTACCGCCCATCTTATTTTTCTGGCGATACAGACATTAACGATTTGGATTTAAGCCAATATCTTGTGGTAGATATTCTTAACCCAGATTACTCGCCTGTGGCTGATGTTGAATTATCAGACAACCTAAACCGCCTAGAAACCCAAGAAGCATGGGGTATGTATATTCAAGACCAAGTGAACATTACCGATAAATTTCAAGTGCGCTTTGGTGGTCGAATTGACAAATTTGAACAAGAAATTCAAAACCGCTTAAGCGATCCGGTAGCCATTACCTCGCAAGATGACACCCAATTTTCACCTCAGTTAGGTGCAGTGTATTTACTTGATGACAGCATTAGTTTTTACGCCACCTACGGTGAAGGATTTCGCCAACTTACGGGTTCTGATTATGCAGGTAATCCGTTTGAACCAAACCAATCTGAGTCTACCGAAGTAGGTGTAAAAACCGACCTAACGTCGTTCTTTAACAACGTTCGCGGCGACATCACCCTGTCTATCTTTAATATCGATCAAAGCAATATTTTGGTGTTCGATAGCAGCGATGAAGCGTCTGACGGTTTCTTTTTAACCCCTGGCGGTGAAGCGCGCAGTCGTGGTGTTGAACTAGATATTAACGCTGAGTTCAGCAATGGCATTGCGTTGTGGGTGTCTTATGCGTATATCGATGCAGAAAGTACCAACGATGCGGCTGACGCTAACTTTGTGGCCGCTATTGAAGCGGGCGACCCGCTAATTAACGTGCCTGAAAATCAGCTTAGCGTTCAAGTAGGCAAAAGCCTTATGGTTTCAGATATGCCGGTTCGCCTAGGCACTGGTTTGTTGTACGTAGATGAGCGTTTAGGCCAAACAGCAACAGACTTCTATTTACCTAGTTACACTACCGTGCGCGCATTTGCGCAAATTGAACCGGTTGAAAACTTAGTGGTACGTGCAGAAGTAGACAATCTTTTCGATAAAGAGCACTACACCAACTCTTTTGCCGATGTATGGGTTGAGCCAGGTGCACCGCGCCGCTTTAGAGTGTCGGCGTCTTATCGTTTCTAGGCTTTTTAGTAAAAAGCTTGATAGTAAAAAGCGAGAAAAGATGGCTGTAATGGAAAATGGTAATAGCGTGTTATTCACTCAACCGCTATAACGTAACCGCTCTCATTACGACTCCATCAGTTGATAAATGACGTAGATTAGCTTTATTTCCCTTATGCTTATTTACGTCATTTTTTTATGTGTTGAAAACCAAAAGCTCAGCTTATCGGCATGGGTTAACGACTTGGGTTATCGACTAGGCGTAGATTGCACTTTTAAGTTGTAGTCTTTCGCTATGCCCTCAACAATGCGGGTTAAGCCCACTATCTCGCCTTGGTCGTCCTTACTCCATGTGCAAGTAAGCGTGCTGGTGCCTTTTCGAAGCTTGCCCTGCCAACTGTCATGGCTTACATCTAGGTCGCCTCGAGCATCAGTTAATTCCCAGCCTTTATCTTTAAAGTCGAAAACAATGGTGGCAAACCTTTCGCCTGGGATAGCTTCAATAATTTTTAAGTCTTTACGCTGAAATTTAGAAGCAATTAGTGCACGCCGAATGTTAGTCAATAAGCCCACGTTAATCCCTTATAGTAATGGTCGAAGCTGCGGTTTTTAGTCTGAGCTGCCGCTCATATTAGCGTTGCGGCTTATTATAGGCCAAGCTTTATTAGATTAAGCTTTGCGCATTTTAATAACCAACCAAATACCGCCTAATGTCATTAAAGACGCAACCATAATTTGTACGCTAATGGCTTCGGCAAGAAACGCCCAGCCCATCAGCGTGGCAATAACCGGAACACTTAACTGAACGGTGGCAGCCGTTGTCGATTGAATTAAAGGTAATGCCTTGTACCAAATGGCATAGCCACAACCAGATGCCACTATTCCAGATGCCAGCGCAAATAACACCCCATCGTTGCTCCATTGCCAAGTATCGGTTACCCATAACCAAACAATCAAAGGCAGGGTAAGTAGCGTGGCATATAAAAAATTACCCGCCGTTAGCAATAAGGGCGTATTACTCTTTTTACCTAGTAAGGAATAAAAACCCCATGCAATACCGGCGCTTATCATTAATAAGGCTGAAAACAATGGTGGCGCGCTAGCCCCTGGAAGCAGCAAGATAACTAAACCTGCAAAAGCCAGTAAAAACCCTAGCCACTGAAATGTAGCAAAGCGTTCGCCTTTTAATAAGCCTACTGAAATCATAGTGAGCTGCACTGCGCCAAACAATAACAACGCACCTGTGCCTGTCGACATCGAGATATACGCATAAGAAAATGCAATAGCATAAACAAATAGGCTTAACGCCCCTGCTATTGATGCTTGTTGTTTAATTGCTGCAATTGGGCTGGTGTTTTTTGAAGAACGGCGGGCAGTAAAGGCCACTAAAAGGGCTAAACACAATGCGCCACTGGCCAAGCGTATTGTGGTGAAAAGGCCCGGATCGATATCAGTATTAGCCAATGCCATTCGGCATAATAACGAATTGGCCGCAAACGCCAGCATGGCAATACACACTAATCCGTACGGGTTACCCATTCGTTTTCTCCAGCAGCGTATACATAAAAGCCCTTTTTATAATGATGATAATTTTATAGCGTTTAGTTGTGCATTAAGCATTATATAAAATGCACAAAGCTCTTTTTGAACAAGGCTATTTTAAATAAAGCATTGTTTAATCAAAGCTCTGTTAATCAAAGCTCTGTTAATCAAAGTGTTGTTTAATTTACCTTTTTACAGACAAAAGAAAAGGACCGCAATGGGTCCTTTTTTCGTTCAATCTTTACATTACTAGCCGTTAAAGTGAAACACCTAAGCGTTCTGCAACTTCAATGTAAGTTTCAACTACTGAGCCTAGGCCTTGTCTGAAACGGTCTTTATCCATCTTCTTACGGGTTTCTTTGTCCCACAAGCGACAACCGTCAGGGGTAAATTCATCACCCAAAACAATGTTGCCATCAGGATCAACACCGAATTCAAGTTTGTAATCTACTAGCAACATGCCTGCTTCATCAAACAGCGATTTAAGTACGGCATTTACTTTAAACGTTAACGACTTCATTTCAGCAATTTGCGCTTCAGTCGCCCAACCAAATGACACAATATGATAATCGTTAATCATAGGGTCGTGCAGTGCGTCGTTTTTAAGGAAGAATTCAAACACAGGCGGTGCCAACGTTTGCCCTTCTTCTACACCAAGACGACGAACCAAAGAGCCAGCCGCTAGGTTACGAACAACACATTCCACTGGGATCATGTCTAGCTTTTTAACTAAAGATTCAGTGTCAGAAAGCAACGCTTCTACTTGCGTAGCAATACCTGCTTCTTCAAGTTTAGTCATAATAAAATGGTTAAACTTGTTATTCACTTCGCCTTTACGGTCTAGCTGTTCAATTTTTTCACCATCGAAAGCTGATGTGTCGTTTCTGAAATGCAGAATTAACTTATCGCTGTCATCGGTAAAATACACAGTTTTTGCTTTACCGCGGTAAAGCTCGTCACGTTTTTCCATTCTCAGTCTCAATTATATATCAAGGTTATCTTCTGACATGACCTCGGCAAATGCGCCGTAAAGGTCTGAAACCTGATTGGCTTCAAAAGGTTCGCTTTCATTATTCATGAAAGTCACTGAACTGCGTTTCTCACCGGCACGCGAAACTTTTAAACGGTAGTCACCTTTTTCAAGTAACTCGTTGTCGCTGGAGAACAAGCCGCCCCACCAACCCGTGTCACTACCATTATAGGTAACAAACAGTAAGCCGTTTGATTTGTCTAAATCTTTTACGTCGAAACCAAGTTTACGCAATACTAGTAACATACGTGGCCATACCACGTCGTATTGTGCATCTACCATAAATGCGGGGTTGCCGTCATCGTTAAAGCCCATTTCGGTATTTAGGCCTTGGCGAATACGTGCAATACGGCGGGTTTCTTGTAACTGAATTTGGTATTCGTAATGACCAATCACTTGGTTAAGTACGTCTACTTCTTCGCGGCGCTCTTGCATGCTTGAAATTTCTGCAACAACATCGTCACCTGTGGTGGCCATGTAGTCTTTTAAATCAACAGAAAGCGCTGCGGTTCTACCGTGAGGCTTTACTTCTAGAACGAATTCAAAGCGGCGACCCACTTCACTTTCCGTGCTGGTCCAGCTGTACCACGGGCTATCCACTTCTTTTTTGATGATCATCCAGTCAGTGTTTAGCACTTGCTGTTCAGGATCGAAGAAATCTACGCCAATGCCTTGCTCGTCTAGGAAGCTTAACAAAGAATTCCACACGGCTTGGCTTAACGGCTGGCTATCATCAACTTGGTCAAACCAAATTGTTGCTGTGCTTTTGCCTTCTTCAACGTGTGAACCCGTAACAAGCGGCAATACCAATGCAGGAGACTGCACAAGTAATTTCTTTCCAACAAGACTTTCATCTACGCTTTCGTCTAATTCAGGTACTGCAAACTCTCTAGAAAAAGTTGGCGCATCTAAGTCGGCAGGAACACGTACTGGGGTTTGTTCTTTTGTTTCTAAGTATTTGTACGTTCCTGAAGCCGTCTTTCTATCTGTTTGGCTTGAACAACCTGCAAGTGCGATTACAACCATCGAACTCACTATAGCCAGCGTTCTATTCATCTGTGTTCCTTATTAACCCGAAATCAATGCGTATTTTTGTAATAGTTCTTCGATATGTTTTTGGCTTACAAGTTCCGGTAAAACCATAGGTAATCGCATTTGTGCACTTTCCATCATGCCCATTTTGTATAAAGCCCACTTTGGAATAACTGGATTAGGCTCGATAAATAGCGCGCTGTGAAGCAATTCGATGCTTTCATCTATAGTGCGACATTTATCAAAATCTTTTGCTAAAGCGGCTTCGCACATTTGTGCAATTGCTTTAGGTACCACGTTTGCTGTC
This sequence comes from Alteromonas sp. K632G, assembly GCF_017653625.1. Taxonomy (NCBI): domain Bacteria; kingdom Pseudomonadati; phylum Pseudomonadota; class Gammaproteobacteria; order Alteromonadales; family Alteromonadaceae; genus Alteromonas; species Alteromonas sp. K632G. The sequence continues at coordinate 185,174 of NZ_JAGGDM010000008.1, read as the reverse complement.
ACAGAAATAACCCCATGACCGCCTTCACACATGAACTCACAACTTGTGCCGTCATCGCCACTGAGTAAAACGAAGTCTGAAGGTACAAGTGCTTGTGTTGCTTTAAGGCGAGCAATATCGCCTGTTGCGTCTTTTAATCCAACAATGTTTTTGTGAGATGAAAGTTCGGCAACGGTTTCAGGCAGCATGTCAGCAACGGTTCTACCCGGTACATTGTATAATAACACCGGTAAATCGCTGGCATCAGCAATGGCGTTGAAGTGTGCCACCATGCCTGCTTGTTGAGGCTTGTTGTAGTAAGGAACTACACTTAAGAAGCCGTCGATACCGGCCGCACCCAATTGTTGGGTAAGAAAAATCGCTTCGGCAGTTGAGTTTGCGCCACTACCTGCAATAACAGGAATAGCGCCAGACACCATAGCAACGGTCTCTTTAACTACGTTTACGTGTTCATCAAACGGCAAGGTGGCCGACTCGCCAGTGGTGCCAACAGACACAATACCATGTGTGCCTTGTTCAACATGAAAGCGCACTAGCTTCTCAAGTGACTTGTAATCGATGTCGCCGTTTTCAAACATCGGCGTGACGAGTGCTACGTAACTACCAGTAAACATAATCTCTCCGCAAAATATGAGCGCACATGGTAAATATGTCGGTAGCTAAACACAAGCTATCTCACGCCTAAATGCCAAGAATTTGACAATAATCTGTATCAATACTACAAAAAGCCGCTGGTACTAAAAAAAAACTCTATGCTACCATCACGCAATACGTTTCTTGTGATGTAGGTTTTAATGTCTCAGCAACAACTGATTGTGACCATTTTAGGTTCAGATAAAACGGGTATATTAAGTGAAATTGCATCCACGGTATCGGAAGCCCAGTGCAACATTTTAGATAGTCGGCAAGCTATTTATGGTCAAGAATTTTCACTCACTATGATTTTAGAAGGTTCGCAGTCAGCCATTACTCGCGCTGAGTGTGCTGTGCCTCCCCTTTGTCAGCGTCTCGATCTGCTTTCCATGATGAAACGTACTAGTCACCACGAAAAGCAAAATCTCGATCACTTATTTCACGTTGAATTCAGCGGCGAAGATACCGCTGGCCTTATTGAGGCAGTGACGGGCTTTTTCGCAAAACGTAACGCATCAATCAGTGCATTTAGACAAGCCACATACAAAGCGGCCGAGTGTAAAAACGAATGTATGCGATGCAAGTTTGTTGTGAACATGCCCGCCTCGGAAGATTTTGCTGCTCTAGAATCAGAACTAACCGCGTTGTTTGAAGAACTCAATGTAACCGGTAAAGTTGTAGACAAACATATTAAGGAATCTAATGAACACGCTTCAAGCTGGTGATAAAGCACCACAGTTTTCACTTCAAAACCAAAATGATGAAACCATTACGTTATCAGATTACCTAGGTAAAAAAGTACTGGTTTACTTTTACCCTAAGGCGATGACGCCAGGTTGCACCGTGCAAGCACAAGGCTTACGCGACAGTAAAGAGGCGTTAGACGGTTTGAATGTGGAAGTAATGGGTATTAGCCCTGATGCGGTTAAACGCTTGCCTAAATTCGCTGAAAAGGAAAGCCTAAACTTTACTTTGTTGTCTGACGAAGACCACGCCGTAGCAGACGCTTTTGGCGTATGGGGTTTGAAAAAATTCATGGGTAAAGAGTATGACGGCATTCACCGCATGAGCTTTTTAGTAGACGAAAACGGCGTTATTGAACACGTTTTTAATAAGTTTAAAACCAAAGAGCATCACACAGTGGTGTTAGATTACTTGGCCGATAACAAGTAACTCTTTATAAACGTATTTCGTTAGCGGTTTGATATCGATTTAATATTGATAAAAAGATTGATGCAAAGCTGACAAAAAAGGCGGTAGTTCACACTACCGCCTTTTTTATTTCACTGGATTGTAAATATGTACAGCCTATTTGCTTTCAGCCACCGGTAATCCAGCAGGATTACTCGACCACGCCGTTATTACTGCTTTTACCAATGTTGCCAACGGTATAGCAAAGAAAACGCCCCAGAAGCCCCAAAGGCCGCCAAATACCAGCACAGCAATAATGATATACAGTGGGTGCAGGCTTACTGCTTCAGAGAAGAGCAAAGGCACCAATAAGTTTCCATCTAATGCCTGAATAATCGAATAGGCAATAAACAAATACCAAAAATCAGGCGTTAAGCCCCACTGAAATAGTGCAACTATGGCAACAGGAATGGTGACTACCGCTGCGCCTATGTAAGGAATTAGCACAGAAATACCTACCAATACGCCAAGCAAAATAGCATAACGTAAATCCATGAAGGCAAAGGTCACGCACGACACTAAGCTAACAATCACAATTTCTATTACTTTGCCGCGAATATAATTGGCAATTTGTGAATTCATTTCATGGCCAACTTGCGTAATTAATCGGCGCTCTTTAGGCAGCAAGTTAGAAATGCTTTCTAAGAAATACATTTTGTCTTTCAACATGAAAAACACCATTAAAGGCACAAGCACCGCATAAACTAACAGCGCAGCCACATTGGCAATGTTGCTAAAAGAAGCTGATATTAATGTTTCGCCTACACCAACAAGTTTGTCGTTTAGCCCTTCCATCATTTGATGAATCTGGTAAACCTGCACGTAGTCTGGGTATTTTTCTGGCAAGGTTAAGATCCAATCTTGGGCCTTTTGCCATATTAAAGGGGTTTCTTGAATAAGATTAATGCTTTGCCGAGTGACAATGGGCACTAAACCAATCAACATGAAAATGACGAGGGTAATGAACCCCATTAATACGATGCCGCAAGCTATAGCGCGGCTTACGCCGAATCTAACAAGGTGGGTAACCGGCCAATCAAGTAAATAAGCCACAATGGCTGCCACTAAAACAGGCATGATAAGCTCGCCCCACAAAAGCAGCGCGGCGGTTGTAATAAGTATGAGTATAAGCAGCATAGCTGCATCAGGATCGGAAAATTTGCGTCGGTACCAGCGACCAAACACACTGATCATAAAAGCTTCCTGAGAAATTTGAAGAATAGGATACGCATCATAGTGTAAAGACTAAGCATCGGGCAATACACTTTCTATTTAAATCAATCTGGTAAGACGATTTAACAAGCAATATTCAGGTCAAATGCCAAAGTAATTGATAAGGGTAAATTGCACTAAAACTGGCATAAACCTACTTATCTAGGCAGAATGATAAAATTCATAATAAATAATTGAAACTGAAACGGTACTTTGGTGCTCTAATACGTATTCCAGTATTGTTCAGTAAATCACAGGTACATGAAGAAAAGGTTATCTCAAAAACTCTTGGTGCTGTCTTTCCTTATTACAGCAAGCTTGTCGAGTATTGCGCAAAGCGTGAGTTACACGAATAAAAATGCGCTACCTGAAATTGGTGTAGTGGCGTCTGACGCTATTTCTTTAGACAAAGAAATGATTGTTGGCGATGCCGTTATGCGTCAAATGCGCGGGCAAAGCCCGCTAATCGCCGATCCAGTTTTAGACGAATACCTACAAGATTTAGGTAACCGCTTAGTTATTCATGCCGAAAATGCTAAATTCCCCTTCCGTTTTTTCTGGGTAAATAACGACGCGATTAACGCTTTCGCTTTCTTTGGTGGGCATATAGGTGTTCACACGGGCCTTATGCGACGGGCAAATACTGAAAGTGAGTTGGCCTCGGTGCTGGCTCACGAAATTTCTCACGTTACACAACGGCATATCGCTCGAAGCATGCAAGCGCAACAACGTTCGTCGCCCTTAGCGATTGCGTCTCTTATTGGTGGCGTATTAATTGCCATGGCAAACCCTCAGGCGGGTATGGCGGCAATGCAAGCTGGCCAAGCGGCTTCTGTGCAAATGCAAATTGACTACACCCGCTCTAATGAACAAGAAGCCGACCGCATCGGTATTGCCATGCTTTCTCGAGCAGGTTTTGATGCCAATGGCGCTGCCGACTTCTTTTCAATTATGGCTGAAGAGTATCGAAACGTTTCTCGCCCGCCAGCGCGTTTGTTAACTCACCCATTAACGGAATCTCGTATTGCCGATGCCCGTTCGCGTGCAGACGACTACCCTTCTCGCTTTGTTCCGGTAAGTAAACAGTTTGAACTTGCTAAAGCAAGAATCATGGCCAGGTACTCATTCGAACCTGATTACGCGGTAGAGTATTTCACCGCACAGGTAGATAAAAAGGCTTATCGAGTACGAGAAGCTTCGCTTTACGCCTTAGCATTGTCGTATATGCGAACGGAAGAGTACGACAAAGCCCAAGAAATCATTATGGGTGATTTGTTAACCAAAGATAGCGGCAATCTGTTTTACCTAGACGCCGCGACAGATATTTACATTGCTAAAGGCGAGCCTTTGAAGGCAGTGGAAATGCTGTCACCTTTTGTAGAGAACAGCCCACGCAATCAAGTATTGGCGCTTAACCAAGCGAATGCCATGATAAGTGCTAGTCGCTACGATGATGCCATTAGCTTATTGAAAGACTTTTTATTGGTGAACGACGAATACCAAATTGCGCATCAGTTGATGTCAGAAGCGTATCAAAAAGCGAAGCGCTTTTCGCAAATGCATCAAAGTAAGGCAGAAGTGTACGCCCTGTATGGCGCCTATACCCGCGCCGTAGATGAATTACAGTACGCTTATAACTTTGCGAAAGATGACGATCATCTTCAAAAGCAGCGCATTAGGGCAAGAATAAAGCAATTTAGAGATCAAGAAGAGCGGTTACAGCGTTTATAGCGCCCGAGCCTGCAACGCTGCAATTTTGTCTTTTAAGATGTCAGCGGTTACCTCACCTAAAATTTCGGCTTGAACCTGCCCTTTCGGGCCCACTATGTAAGTCGCCGGTAAATACGGCGGCTTAGTAATGGGAAGCTGGGTTTCTTCATTAGCCACAATCAAATTTAGCGTAATATCAAACTTGTTTGCCATGGCCTGTAAATCATCTTCCGGTAGCACGTCGTAATTAATGGCGAATAACAAAGTGTTTGGCGGTAGGTTTTCGCTTAAATGATGTAACTCAGGCATTTCTCTTAAACACGGCGCACACCAGGGTGCAAAGTAATTAATGATCACCCAATTACCTTCTAAATCACGCCATTTATATGTGTCGCCCTGAAGGGTTTCAAAGTCGGTTTGATGGTAATTGTAAAACCATACTCCAGCGGTTGCTGAAAGTAGCATCACCAATATAATCAACAGCCCTTGCTTCACAGCGTTCGTCATTTTTAGCGTACCTTCTTTGCCGTACTTCTTTGCCATACTTCTTTACCATAGAAAACAGCGTTATTATTTATAAAAAATATAAACAACAATATAAATAACAACGGTGTGCAAACATGCCTTGCTGCGTATGTAATAGCAAGTATTTTCATGTATTTGGGAATGAGATTACCTTGGTATTTACGCCAGATTTAACGCGTAGTTTGCACAAGCAGGGTTAATTGCTTAGCATCACCTTTCATTTATGGGGCCTACACACCAATATTATTGCGCTTTTGTCACTAATAAGGCCTTAGCACCTTGAAAAATACCTTCAAACAAGCAATAGTCAGCGCCAAAATTTGGCAATGATTTAACGATGAGGCGACATTATGTCTTCGGTTACTATTTTACATAACCCGCGCTGCTCTAAAAGCCGCCAAACCTTAGCACTACTTGAAGAAAAAGGTATCTCGCCTACCGTAGTAGAGTATTTAAAAACGCCACTGAGTATCGATGAACTTAAAACCTTGTTCGGACAACTTAACATAGAAAATGTGCGAGACATGATGCGTACAAAAGAAGAAGCCTATAAAGCGAATGCATTAGGTGGTGCAGATATTACCGATGAGCAGCTTTTCGCCGCTATGGTAGAACACCCTAAGTTAATTGAGCGCCCTGTGGTGATTAACAACAATGCAGCCCGTATTGGAAGACCGCCAGAGGCCGTACTGGAAATCGTATAATGGGCCCTATTTTAATTCTTTATTACAGCCGACATGGCAGTACCAAAAGGTTAGCCGATGCCATAGCACAAGGCGCAATGGCTGAACTATCAAGCATGGAAGCCAATGCTATCTCTGCATCACCTGCTACCGCTGCATCATTTGTGCGACCTGAAGTAATTGTGCGCAGCGTGGCAAGCCTAAACATTAACTCGAATAGTTCAAGTGATCAGGGCTCAGGCGAAGAAAATGCAGACGCCAGTTTAAAAGAGGCAAACCCTAACGCCGCCCCTACGGTAACCTTACAAGAACTCGAGCAGTGCAGCGCGCTTGCCCTAGGAAGCCCTACGCGATTTGGTAACATGGCTGCACCAGTGAAGCACTTTTTAGACAGCACCAGTAGCCAATGGTTAAAAGGCTCGTTAATTAATAAGCCTGCGTGTGTATTTACATCAAGTTCTTCTATGCATGGCGGTCAAGAATCAACGCTGCTGTCTATGATGCTTCCGCTATTTCACCATGGCATGGTGATGTGCGGCCTGCCCTATAGCGAGCCTGCGCTTCATCACACGCGAAGTGGTGGTAGCCCTTACGGTGTGAGCCATGTGGCCCTAGATAATGCGGTCACACTTACCGAAGATGAAAAATCTTTATGTATTGCTCAAGGTAAACGTCTGGCAAACTTAGCCAGTGCTTTGTGGCATGCGAATAACCAGGAGACAACACATGGCGCCTAATACGCGTTTTTATCGTTATTTGGCACTGGGTTGTCATACCTTATTAATTGTGTGGATTATTGCGTGGCAGTTTTTTCTTAATAAAACGCTAACGTACTCACCAATATTTATTACGCTAGTTTATTTAGTGCCGTTACTTTTACCTTACAAAGGCGTTATACAAGGTAAGCCGTATACTCACGCTTGGGCAAATTTCGTGGTACTGTTTTATCTAATGCACGGTTGTACTGTGGCTTATGCTGTGCCTGAAGAACGCTGGTATGCAGCAATTGAAATTCTACTATGTGTGGGAATGTTCGTTGGTTGCAGTGCGTTTGCGCGTAAACGTGGACGTGAACTTGGCCTTGGATTGAAAAAACTTAAACAAGTTATGCAAGAAGAAAAGGCGCATTTCGAACAAGGGGAATAATGATGAAGTGGCTACTACCGATTTCACTGTTGGCATTATATGGATGCGGCGGTTCAGGAGGAGATAGTAGTGTCACAACCCCCACCCCATCTTCGCCACCCAGTTTAACCATACAGGGCGCCAGCGAACTCATTGCTGGCGACTCTGCTGATTTTGCCGTTATTGCCCCATCGGGCACATCAATCACCAGCGTAAATTGGACCGTTAATGCGGTGAGTGGTGCAAGCACAGAAGCAGGCAGTATCGCTCCTCTTGCCTCTCACACCCAAGCCATAGGCTTCGATGTTACGGCGGCCGGCGAATACCTTGTTTCGGTTACCGCATCGTTTTCAGTCGGCGAAACCTCTACCCTAGAAACCTTGACCCAAGAGCTTAGCCTTACCGTTATTGAAGGTCAGCCTCCTGAAGCCATTTTACGCTTAGGTCACGAAGCCAGCGAAGGGGGCCGCGTTTCACTGCACGTAGATAACAACAGTTTAAAAACCGTAACGGACATTACCTGGGAACAGCTATCAGGGGCATCCATACCCGCATTTACCTTTGATGACGACGATTTATCCTACAACCTTTATTTTCAAGCACCACAAGTCAGCGCCGACAGCATTGTAGAAATTCAAGCTACGCTAACTTTTGATGATGATTCTGTTGCAACCGATACCGTTCAGGTGGTGATAAAAAATATTGATATAAATTCAGATGCGTATTTCGTTGACGACTCAGGTAGTATTCCAGAAACCGTGACTTCGCACATGCAAGCGTATCGTCCGAATAGCCCCTATGCCTCTGCGTTAGAAGCTTGTGTATACAACAATGAACTAACATCAAGCTGCACCTTTGCCCAACTTCCTCTTATTGGGCAGCAAACAGAATCGCCTACTATTGATGATATTTTAGATAGAACCTATGTGTCACATCCTTGGATGGGAGAAGCGTTCGAGCAATTCTTACAAACCTCTAACAGCAGCGAAGATTTGCTACAAATGCTAAGAGCAACCAGTGCGGTTGTAATTTCTTACGATATTCGCCCCTCATTTTATTGGGCGGTTACGGGTGCTATTTATCTGGACGCAAATAATTTTTGGCGCAGCCCTGAAGAACGAGACACCATTAATACCCAGCCCGACTATCGAAGCGGCTTTGGTAGTGATTTAGATTTTTCTATCTTTTGGCGATATGTAAAAGAAGGTGAATACTACTACCCACAAACTGGCTTAGCAGCGTCAACAAGGGCAACCCGCACTCAGCAAGGTGTCGATGCCGCATTAACATGGTTGATGTACCACGAACTCGCCCACGCGAATGATTTCTTCGACTATACAACTTGGTCGTCCTTATCTAACAGCAATACCCCTTTAAACTACGTTAACAACAACTCTCCTTTATCTACAGGCCTTGAAAACACCTTGCCACTGACTTCATCGCAACTGCATGCGCTGGCGCAGGTACGCTACGGAGGCGATGCGGCTAACAGTACACAGCGTGCTTACTCTGCGGCTCAAGTGGCTAATTGGTTTGCTAACGACGGCGCAGTGACCTTTTATTCCTATTATACCGAAAGAGAGGACTTTGCTAATTTGGTCGAGCGTTTCATGATGCTTTATCGAATGGGCGCCAGTGCCGATGTGGGTATATTTTCGGGTGATGCAGTAGACGATGGTTCTTATAATGTCACGTGGGGCCAACGAGATCGTATTAACGATGACAACCTTCAACTACGCGTAGATTATGCGGTTAGCCGGGTATTACCCTTGCTCGACATTCCGGCTATTCAAGCTGCCATGCCAACACCGACTTTATTTCCTGATGGTAGCACGTGGTTTAATACGGTTAATTTAGACAATGAAGAAAGTGTCGAGCTAACTGGCGATGAAAAAAATGCGATTATAGAAGCACAAAAGAAGCTGGAAGAAAGTCAATATTAGGCGAGAAACATTAGGCGAGAAACGCGGTACTGAAATTACGGCAGAGCGACAGCGGCAGGAATAAAGCTGTCTTAATTAAGCCCGAGTTCTCGCTTAACCATAGCGACAGACAGCTTTTTTTGTTCTTGCAATGAGCGGGTATCAAGCCTGGCTAATAAGTTTAATAAGCTTCGCAAATCTCGGTCGCTGTGATGCAACAAAAACTGCAATGCCTGTTCTGACAACCGCAATCCCCGTTGATTAGCCCGCAATCGAACTACTTCCTTACGCGATTCATCATTAAGCGCTATTAAATGATAAATTACGCCCCACGCAAGCCTAGAACTTAAATCTGGCAACTGAAATGCGGGATGTGAAGGCCCATGCTGACTGCTACCCACAATAAGTGCGTGAGGGTTTTCTATCACCCGATTGAAAAGGTCGAATAAGGCTTCTTCCCATCGTGCATGACCCGCAATGGCATGTATATTATCTAAACAGATAACCGAGAGGTTTTCTAACCCATCAAAAATATCGAAAGACCACTGGGCATGATGGTTCAAATTTAAATAAAGGTGGTTTACGTTCTGCTGCGCCAGTTGATGACACAATGCATACAGTAAATGGCTTTTACCCAAGCCCTGCCCACCTAACAATGTAACTAACGGCAGATGTAATGCAGAAAGCGAGGCTAAAGACGGCGCATCGTGCCATGCAGGCATAGCACTTGGAATACCCTTAAGCAACGCCACCACTTCTTGGTTTCCCGTATCAACAAAACTGTCGAACGTTTCATCTGTGGGTAGCGTTACAGGGAGAGTTAGCTGCATAGCAAAAGGGTCATTCATTCCAGTAAAAGGTATATCCTTCTACCACTTGACCGAAAGAATCCGTTACAGGCCGAAGTTTAGATTCAAGCCTTACAGTATTAAGTAAATCTTCCGGGGTACCAAGCAAGGTTAAATTGTAGGTGGCTACTGAACCAGTTTGCCCAGTTAACATCGCTTCTTCTATCACGCTTAAGCTCTTCAAATACGCATTAGCGTTAGCGTATTTTTTTAATGAGTCTATATTGGCAACCGACACAGATATTTGCACTCTTTCTGCATCTACCGCACCTGGGATCACCGCGTATTGTGAAGATAAGTAGTTGGCATAGGCATCAACCAACTGTTGAGTAAGTGAGGTAGGTTCGTCGGCAAAAATAGACCCGTAGCTTACCTTGCCATTGCCCACAAACACCCAATCAAGCGCATATTCACCTTCTTGTGCTTTTTGGGCGTGTTGAGTGAATTCATCCATCGTGAAAGGCGGCATTTCTTGCGCTTCATTCACCAAAGCCGCCGTGGCGGTCACTTCATCGCCTGCAAGGCTGGCTTGTTGCTCTTCGTTTACCTGTAGGTTCCCGCCATCAACCATGTTGTCAACGTCACTTAAATCGAGTTGACCACTTAATGGCTGCGCTGTACCTGCAATAGCGCTTTGGCTTTGATTATCAGCGTACGTATTGTCTTGGTAATTTGTATCTTGGAAATCCGTATCTTGGTAAGAACCACCTTCACCAGCGCTGGACGAAGCAGGTAAGCCTTCAGGAATAGACGGCATTTCACCCGCGGTATTTTTATACAAACGAGCGCCAATAATATTATCAACACCATAACGCTGTGATGATGCTGTTAAAGACTGAACAAACCTACCCCACACATCGTAAATGGAAATACTGGCTGAGTCGGTTAAATCCATTAACGGTAAACTTACCGGCACCCCACGGGTTTTCGCGGTGTTAACCAACATTTCCCCTACGGGTGTTGGTGTACTTTCATCTAAAATGATGCGTTCGTTGTCGTCAGTTTCTGTGGCTAACCACACAATAGTTTCTGGTCTACGCTCACCCCATAAAGGCAGGCCTTCACGTTTCATTAAATCGGTCAGTTTCGTTTTATCAAACTCAGCAACATAAAAGGTGTCGTTGCCCGAATAAGAAAAACGGTACGAGCGAAGGTACGCTTCAGGCGTTCTAAGTGCAGCCCTTACACCAGGGTTCTGCAACACCTCGGTATTTCCCGATACCTTCACCATCACCTCAGTTAGGGCTTTTTTTACTGCGTTGGCTTGTGTTTTTTGACTCTGATCACTAACAGGTATCTGTGCTTCATTAACCACCACGTGCTGCGTAGCATGGGCACTCATCGTGCACACCGCTATTGCCACCCCTACACCGCGAATTAATTGTTGCTGAAACATACGCCTAATTTTCCTGTTCCGATAAGAAATCAATTTCTTCACTACTCCACTACAACGCCAAAAGATCGTTGCCCGCTATTCTCTGTCATATTTATGTTTATTTCATCTATAAATATAAAAAACGAAGTTTGAAGCCATCAAAAAAGGGAATTCATACTCAAATTACACTTTTTTCACATGATCTGACCCTTATCCGCCCTAGTCAATTGGACTTGTGGTGACTTACTGGTAGAATCCGCGTTTTTCTACCTCTTACTCTTAGTTCTAGGGCGCAAACGTGAGCGAAAATAAAACCTCTCTTAGTTATAAAGATGCTGGTGTCGATATTGATGCGGGAAACCAACTTGTCGACCGTATTAAATCCGTTACTAAAAGGACTCACCGTCCGGAAGTAAAAGGAAACCTTGGTGGGTTTGGCGCATTATGTTCGCTTCCAACAAAATATAAGAACCCGTTGCTGGTTTCTGGAACCGATGGTGTCGGCACTAAGCTTCGTGTTGCTATGGATGCAAACCGTCACGATGGTGTGGGTATCGACTTAGTTGCCATGTGTGTTAACGACCTTATTGTACAAGGCGCAGAGCCGCTGTTTTTCTTAGATTATTACGCTACTGGCAAACTAGATGTTGATGTTGCTGCATCGGTAGTAACCGGTATTGGTAATGGTTGTGAGCAAGCGGGTTGTGCCCTAATTGGTGGTGAAACCGCAGAAATGCCGGGAATGTACCATGGCGGCGATTACGACATTGCAGGTTTCTGCGTAGGCGTAGTTGAAGCCGAAAAGGTTATTGACGGCACTAAAGTGAAGCCTGGCCAGAAACTTATCGCACTAGGGTCGTCAGGTCCTCACTCTAACGGTTACTCACTGGTACGTAAGATTTTAGAAGTGAGCAACGCCGACGTAAATCAAGATTTAGACGGCAAGCCGCTTATCGAGCATTTACTTGAACCTACCCGTATTTATGTGAAATCTGTATTGGCATTGCTTGAGAAAGTGGAAGTCAGCGCCATTTCACACATTACTGGCGGCGGCTTTTGGGAAAACATCCCGCGCGTGTTACCTGATGATGCAAAAGTGGTGATTGACGAGAAGAGCTGGCAGTGGCCTTCAGTGTTTAGCTGGCTACAAGAGAACGGCAACGTTACTCGTCACGAAATGTACCGTACGTTCAACTGTGGTGTTGGCTTAGTGATTGTTATTGATGAAGCCGATGTAGATACCACTATTGAAACCTTGAAAGAACACGGTGAAAACGCCTGGTTAATTGGTGACATTCAAGCCAAAGACGGTGAACAGCAAGTTGAGATAAACGCGTGAGCACTCCATCAACCAGACTTTGCGTTTTAATTTCAGGTAACGGCAGTAACTTACAAGCCATTATTGATAACATCAGCGCTGAAAAGCTTGATGCTGAAATATGTGGTGTTATTAGTAACCGCCCTAATGCGTACGGTTTAACCCGTGCGCAAGAAGCCGGTATTACCGCCATTAGCCTAGACCACATGCAGCATGACAGTCGGGAAAGCTACGACAAGGCATTGCAAGCTGAAATTGAATCATTAAACCCAGACTATATTGTGCTTGCAGGCTTCATGCGTATTTTAACGCCTGAGTTTGTAAATACTTTTTCTGGAAAATTAGTGAACATTCATCCATCTTTGTTGCCTAAATACAAAGGGTTGAATACGCATCAGCAAGCTATCGACAATGGCGACGAAGAACACGGCGTAAGCGTGCACTTTGTGACACCTGAGTTAGATGGCGGCCCAGTCATTATTCAAAGTCGCGTGCCGGTTTTCGAAGATGACACTGCGGTAGACTTAGCAGATCGTGTTCAAGAACAGGAGCGTCGCATATACCCATTAGTGCTTTCTTGGTTCAGTGCGGGGCGACTTAAGATGGTAAATAATAAGGCTATCCTAGATGAGCAAGAACTCCCAGAATCGGGTTATGCAAACGAGTAAACGCAGCTTTGTAGCAGCGTTTCTTTTGGCTTTTGTGGGCGCTAACGCCCACGCAGCCGATACAACAGAGAATAAACTTCAACCCTACGAGGCAGTTTATACGGCTTACAAGTGGGGCGATGATGTGGGCGAAGCTCGCATTAAGCTTGAAGCGTTAAGCAACACACAATACTCCCTCACCTACTCTTCTAAAGTCTCGAAATTCTTTTTATCTGACAAACGCTACGAGCATTCTATTTTTAAAGTAGAAGACAGTACTGTGTTACCCATTGAGTATCATTATACTCGCACGGGCACAGGGCCAGATAAAAAGCTTACCGTTAATTTCAATACCGACAATGGCGGCAAAATTGCGGTTGAAAATGGCGAAGAATTTGTTTGGAACGGTCAGTTCGACAACCAAATATACCGCGTAGACTTGGCAAACCAATTAGCCTCTGGCGAAACTAACCTTTCGTACGACTTTGTTAACTATCGTGGTGAGTTACGTACCTACGGTGTAGAAGTGGTGGCCAAGGAAAGTCTGTCATTACCCTATGGCGAATTCGAGACGGTGAAAGTAAAGCTTATTCGCGACTCTAAAACCCGTGAAACCTTTGCGTGGTTTGCTCCATCATTAAACTATACCTTGGTGCGTTTGCAGCAATTTAAAGATGGTGAAGAACAAGGCGATATTAAATTGAAGTCTTACGTTACTCGGTAAACGTTGCTTGCACTATTTGTAGGTGGGGACATCATCGATGGATGAGCCCCACCTGTTATCTCTTTTCTCTTTTCTCCCTTCTCTGTAAATCTTCATCATGCCGCGTGGTTGACAACAAGTTAGCTGGGCAACCCATATATACCGCGTTCTAACTTGCACTATAACCATTACTTTTAATGCAAAATTCATGTAAAAATCTTGATCTTTGGGTCATTAAATAATAGGTTTAACCCATGCTGGTCTGACCTCAATTTGATAGTTGCGCACAATCCCGCGTAATGAGCCAAAATGAGTGGAACGATTAGCGTTATATCTAACGCCTTTTCAGGAGCGAAGTATGGCAGATTTTATTTGGTTTTTACTGGTAGTGTTAGCTTTGGCAGTTGCCAGCTATCAACGTACCAGCTTAGTAACAGCAGTGTGTATCGCTGGTGGGGTCATGATTTTAGGGACTCTATTTGGTGATATTGGTTTACTTGGTTGGATTGTATTCCTAGCACTTACGCTGCCGTTTACCCTTTCTAATATTCGTCAGCAACACATCACTAAAAAATTATTATCGTTTTACCGAAAGGTAATGCCAGAAATGTCTAGCACCGAGCAAGAAGCAATCGATGCAGGAACAGTTTGGTGGGACGGTGATATTTTCAGTGGTAAGCCTGATTGGGAAAAACTTCACCGCATTCCTAAAGGTCGTTTAACGGCTGAGGAACAAGCGTTCCTAGACGGACCGGTTGAAGAAGTGTGTTCAATGGTAGATGAATGGCAAATTAACCATAAAGATGCCGATTTATCTCCTGAAATTTGGGCATTCCTTAAAGAACATAAGTTCTTTGCCATGATCATTAAAAAAGAATACGGCGGCCTAGCGTTCTCAGCGTTCGCACAGTCTCGTGTTCTTCAAAAGCTTGCTGGCGTTAGCGCCGTACTTTCAAGTACGGTTGGTGTTCCTAACTCGTTAGGCCCAGGTGAGCTACTTCAGCACTATGGAACAAAAGAACAACAAGATCATTACTTACCTCGCCTAGCGGCAGGTCAAGAAGTGCCTTGTTTTGCATTAACGGGCCCTGAAGCGGGTTCTGATGCTGGCGCTATTCCTGATGTTGGTGTGGTATGTAAAGGCGAATGGAACGGTGAAGAAGTGCTAGGTATGCGCCTAACCTTCGACAAGCGTTATATTACTCTTGCACCAGTGGCGACAGTTATTGGTCTAGCGTTTAAACTTCAAGATCCAGACGGTTTGTTAAGTGAGAATAAAGAGCCAGGTATTACTTGTGCACTTATTCCTCGCGATACAAAAGGCCTAGAAATTGGTCGTCGTCACTTCCCGCTGAATACCCCGTTCCAAAACGGCCCTATTCGCGGTAACGACATCTTTGTTCCAATCGATTACATCATCGGTGGCCCAGCAATGGCTGGTAGAGGCTGGCGTATGCTGGTTGAATGTTTGTCAGTAGGCCGTTGTATTACCCTACCGTCTTCTGCTGCTGGTGGCGCTAAATCTGTATCATTGGCTACAGGTGCGTATGCACGTATTCGCCGTCAGTTCCGTATGCCTGTTGGCCATATGGAAGGCGTGGAAGAAATGCTAGCCCGTATTGGTGGTAATGCTTACTTGATGGATGGCGTAACACGCTTTTCAACAGTAGGTGTTGATTTGGGTGAGAAGCCGTCTGTTATATCGGCAATCTGTAAATACCACCTCACTGAAAAAATGCGTCAAGTGATTAACGATTCAATGGACGTTCATGGCGGTAAGGGCGTAATGCTTGGGCCAAATAACTATTTGGGCCGTGGTTACCAAGGTGTTCCAGTGTCAATCACGGTTGAAGGCGCGAACATCCTTACTCGTAACATGATGATTTTCGGTCAAGGCGCTATGCGCTGTCACCCTTTCGTGTTGAAAGAAATTCAAGCTGCGTCAATTGAAGACAAAAAAGAAAGCATTAGTGCATTTGATAAAGCCGTATTTGGTCATATTGGTTTTGCCATTTCAAATACGGTTCGTAGTGTTTGGTTCTCACTGACAAGTGGCGTATTCAGCAGTGCGCCTTTCACTGACGAAACGGCTCACTACTACAAGCTGTTACAAGGCTATAGTGCAAACCTAGCGTTGCTTACTGATGTTTCTATGGGTGTGTTAGGCGGCGACTTAAAACGTCGTGAGCGCTTATCTGCACGCTTAGGTGACATTTTAAGCGGCTTGTACTTAGGTAGTACTACCTTGAAGCGTTTTGACGAAGATGGTCGCTTAAAAGAAGACTTACCGCTACTTCATTGGGCAATGCAAAACACCTTGCATGACATTGAAACAGCGATTGACGACTTCTTAGCGAACTTCCCTAACAAAGCCATTGGTGTTGTACTTCGTGGCCTTGTTATTCCGTTTGGACGTCGCGTTGGTAAGCCTTCTGATAAAACCGAGCATGCTATTGCACAAATGCTACAAACCCCTTGTAGCGCACGTAGCCGTTTAGGTTATGGTCAGTACCTGTCTCGTGAAGAAGGTAACTTGTTCGGTGACTTAGAACAAACCCTTGATGACGTGTTAGCAGCCGAGCCAATCTTCGAACGCATTTGCAAACATAAGAAAGCGAAACTGCCTTTCACACGTTTAGCGGCGTTAGCAGATGAAGCGCTTAGTGAAGACATCATTAATGAAGAAGAAGCTGACCTACTTCGTCGTACAGAAGCAGGAAGACTGAGAACCATTAACGTGGACGATTTCGACCACGAAGAATTAGTGGCTAAAGTGAACTCTTCTAGCGAAATAAAGAAACGAGGAGGCAAAGCTGCTTAGCTTAATCCTTCCTAAAAAGGGCCGCTTCGGCGGCCTTTTTTTATGCACTAAAGTGACTGCTATTTTTTGGTTATCTTTGCTCGTGATTGCGCCTGCCCAGGCAAAATCGCAACACGCAATGGTTCCGTTACCTTCTGACACCTTTGAGTGTGGTAGTTCGGAACAAGCCAAAAAACTTGCCCAGCTTATTGTGAATGATAAAAACCAAGCCCGAACCCACATTCACTGTAACCCCACCCTAGTTGCCATTGCAGAGCAAAAGGCAAAATATATGGCAGAAGAAGGCTTAGTGTCGCATTTCTTAGGTGGCAGCCCTAATAGCCGTTTGCGAGACGCAGGGTTAACCCTTCCTTCCTATTACGGCGATGCCATGAGTAATCAGGTTGAGGCGTTGGCTGGCGGCTATCAAACCGCGAAAAAGGTGTGGCACGCTCTAAAAAGTTCGTTCTCCCACAAACAGCATTTGCTCGGTGAAATTCCTTTTTATGCTGAACAAAATGAAATTGGGATCGCCTTCATTAAAGATTATAAAACGCCACATGTAGAATACTGGGTAATTTATATCACTAAACTAAGTGGTGATGCACAACAGCAATCATTCAGTGAAGTGCCCGATAAGGGGCTAGGCATTGTTACCGAAAATGGTGAAATTACCCCAATGCAATAGTGCGCCATTCTCTTAAAAATTGCGGTAATGACTGTAGAAACAAAAAAGCCGGTGTTAATAAAAACATCGGCTTTTTTTATTTGTAACGCTTACTTATACGACTAGCTTAGTTGAAGCTTGTCCATCAACAATACTGCTTGCGTACGCGTATTGATTTCAAGCTTACGTAGAATTGCGCTGATGTGCGCCTTAATCGTCGCTTCAGTTACATTCATTTCGTGGGCAATTTGCTTGTTCATTAAGCCTGCACGTAGGAATGACAATACTTGAATTTGTTTAGGCGTTAGCTCTCTGAAACGTTGAAGCAACAACTTCAATTCGTCGTCTACTTTCTCAAGCTCTTCTTCCATACCTTCAGGAAGCCATTTTTTACCCGCAATGATGTCCACAATAGCTTGCGCCATTTCACGTGTTGCTGACACCTTAGGGATAAAGCCTTGAGCGCCTAAGCTCATTACCTGTGCTACCACTTCTACCGTATCGCTACCCGATACTACGCCGATAGGAATATTAGGATATTGTTCACGCAAGGTAATAATGCCATTAAAATATTCACCGCCTGGCATGTTTAAGTCGAGTAAGACCAACTCGATGCCGTCGTATTCATTTAAAACGGCCAGCGCAGCATCAAGGCTTCCAGCTTCAAGAATCTGCGCGTTTTCAAAATAAGGTCCTAACGCTCCGCTGAGTGCTTCACGAAACAATGGGTGATCATCTGCTACAAGAATTCTTGTCATTAGCGTTGTTGCTTCCTTTAGTTCTTATGACTCTAGGTTAATACTTTCGATTTAATTCTAAAAGCCCTATTCGTTAAAAATCACCGCTTTATTTGATTTTTTTACTGTTTTCCATTGGCATTTAAATTTGTGAGGGTAAAATTGCCGACCAAATTCCCGCTAGCTGAGTACATTTTGTGCAAAAACACGACAGACTTTATGCCAACCCTCTTAAAAAGGTAGCAGATTTTTCCTTCGATGAGTCAGTAGTTGACGTTTTTCCCGATATGATCCAACGCTCGGTGCCTGGTTATGAAACTATTGTTCATACCATTGGCGAATTAGCGAAAACAAAAGTACAACCCAATACTAGGGTGTATGACCTTGGTTGTTCCTTGGGCGCTGCAAGTTTTTCTGTTGCTCGCGCTACTCAAGATGTGCCTTGTGAAATAATTGGTATAGATAGTTCCGATGCCATGGTTGACCGTTGTCGACGCATGGTTCAAGCCTTCAATTTGCCAAACCCAATTTCCATCATTCAGCAAAACGCCCAAGATACCCAGATAGAAAACGCCTCTATGGTAGTCATGAATTTCACATTACAATTCATCCCACCTGCTGATAGAGAAGCGCTATTAAAACAAATTTACGATGGTTTAAATGAAGGTGGTGTTTTAATTCTTTCAGAGAAAATTAAACACCCGACCGTGGCTGGCAACGAACTACTGATAGATCTGCATCACCAATTTAAGCGTGACAATGGCTACAGTGAATTAGAAGTAAGCCAAAAACGCGCCGCCATCGAGAAAGTTATGCTGACCGATACCTTCAGCGAACACGAAACGCGATTAAAATCCGTTGGTTTTAAAGATGTCGTGATGTGGTTTAAGTGCTTTAACTTTACGTCGCTGGTTGCAATAAAGTAGTTGGCATCGCGGTTAAGTGAGCAGCTACGCCAAATGCATTTCTAGCCAGCAATCCGTGAATTAGCATAAAAAATACTGTGAATCATAATACTGTGAATCATTATCAACACTAAGATTCACAATTAAGAATACCGAGAAGAATATGACGAAACCAGAATCAACGTGGTTTAACGACTGCTACAAATCTACTTTAGATACGCCTTTAGCGCATTGGCTACAAACCTTACCTGCGCAAATGAATGAATGGCAAAAGAGTCAGAAACACGGTGAATTCGATAAGTGGTGTCGTCTACTTGCAAAAATTCCAACCACCACACCTTCGTCTACCACCCTTGTTGATGAGGTTCGAATTGGTACAGCGGATGATATAGACCAATATACCCAGAAGAAGATATTAGGGCTGCTGCAACAGTTTATGCCGTGGCGCAAAGGCCCTTTCCATATACACAACATTCACGTTAATACCGAATGGCGTTCAGATTGGAAATGGGACAGGGTTGCCCCGCATATATTGCCACTTAAAGACAGAACCGTGCTAGATGTAGGTTGCGGTAGCGGTTATCACATGTGGCGTATGCTTGGATGTGATGCATCTCGCGTGGTAGGCATCGACCCCACCCAGCTGTTTCTCATTCAGTTTCAAGCTATCAAACACTTTATACCCGATAATCGCATTCACTTCTTACCGCTAGGTATTGAAGAAATGCAGCCATTGAACGCGTTTGATACCGTTTTTTCAATGGGCGTACTGTATCACCGAAAAGATCCTATTCAGTTTCTCACCCAACTTAAGCATCAACTGCGAAAAGGTGGAGAGCTGGTATTGGAAACCTTAGTGGTAGATGGCGATGCGCAAACCGTATTAATGGCCGGAGAACGTTATGCTCAAATGCGCAATGTGTGGTTTCTACCTAGCACAGACGCCTTAACGGTTTGGCTAGAGCGTCTTGGGTTTGAAAACATTCGTGTGGTTGATAAGAACTTCACAACACTCGATGAACAACGGGCCACTGAATGGATTGAAGGCCAGTCATTGAAAGATTTTCTCGACCCTGAAGATATTACTCGCACCATTGAGGGGTATCCTGCACCACAACGAGCCGTGATTGTCGCGAATCGTAAATAAGTTCACCCCTATGTAATGCAATCGTGATGTTGGCATAAATGTTGTAACCTATATTCCCCATGATGTACGTATTCTGCATTTAATAGGGTTGCAACATGGACATACATGGGTTTTTAAAGACACATCAGCTACCAAGTACGTATGCGGACACTGCACAAAAATGGTTCATCCCATTATGCGAACGGTTAGTTAAGCACCAAGAGGGTGCAACAAATTCAAGTAAAGCCCCATTGGTGGTCGGGATTAACGGCTGCCAAGGCTCAGGAAAATCTACGCTTACTGATTTTATTAGCGCGTATTTAACCAGCATTTACGCTAAAAAAGTGGTTTGCCTTTCTATTGATGACTTTTATTTAGATAAATCGCAGCGAAATGCGCTATCGATAAAGGTCCATCCGCTGCTTGCAACCAGAGGTGTACCCGGTACACACAATATGCCTCTTGCCCTTGATAGGTTTAAGCAGCTTAAAGGCAGCGGCCAAGTTGCCCTTCCCCGTTTTAATAAAGCGATAGACGACCCCTTCCCTGTTAATCAGTGGCCTGTAGTGACCGCGCCACCAGATATCATTATTTTAGAGGGATGGTGTGTTGGGGTAACACCGCAAAGCGCTGCCGATATGAAGCAACCCATAAATAGTTTAGAAGAAAACCAAGATCCACTTGGTATTTGGCGTTCGTTTGTTAATACTGAATTATCAAACGACTATCAAAGCTTGTTTGATCAAATCGATTATCGGGTTATGTTAAAAGCCCCCTCGTTTGAATGTGTTTACCGCTGGCGGTTAGAGCAAGAGCATAAACTTGCTGTAGCAACCAAAGGCGCTTCTACAGGGGTAATGTCCGATGAACAAGTTGCACAGTTTATTCAGAATTACCAACGACTAACCGAGCATGCACTTAAAACATTGCCTACAAAGTGTGACACTGTGTATTCGCTAGATGAAACAAGAACTATAACCGGCGAGGAAGTAAAGTAATGACAAGAACGCTAGTTTTCACCGATATGGACGGCACGCTGTTAGACCACCATACCTACTCCTTTGAGGCGGCGAAACCTGCTTTAACAGCGTTAGAGTCACGAGATATACCGGTTATTCCAACCACCAGTAAAACCTTTGCTGAGCTACAGCCTTTGCGAGAGCAAATTGGCCTTACTGGTCCATTTATCATTGAAAACGGCGCGGCCATATTTATTCCACATGGCTTTTTCAAAAAGAAACCTAGCGGAACCGTATGGGTAGATGGTTACTGGTGTAAATCGTTTATATCCAATAAAAATTACTGGATTAAACTTCTCGATAAAATCAAAGCAGATTTTGAAGGTGAGTTTAAACAGTTTTCGCAAATGAGTTTAGAAGAAATTCAAAGCAGCACAGGCTTAGACGAAGCGTCTGCTGCCCTAGCAGCTAAACGTCAATTCGGAGAACCTGTACTTTGGACTGGTTCTGATGAAAACAAACAAAAATTTATTGCGGCAGTTAAAGAACGTGGCGCCTATCCTCTAGAAGGCGGGCGATTTATCCATGTATCAGGCAATTGCGACAAAGGCCAAGCCCTTAAATGGCTAGCGGCTGAATACCAAAGGCAACATGAAAGTCATGTTAAAACCGTTGCCCTTGGCGATGGAAAAAACGATATTGCTATGCTTGAAGCAGCACATATCGCTATACGAATTTTATCTCCGGTAAATCCTCCGCCTTCTGTTAAAAAAGACGAGGTTTATACCAGCACGTTACCTGGCCCAGAAGGCTGGAACGAAATGCTAACTCAATTGCTTTCCCTATAATCAGGAGGACACATGGCTGATTTTTATCAAAACGGTGTGGTTACAACTTTACATAATCTTTCTCGTAGACCAACAGAGGAACTAGAAGCCGAGTTACTCCGCTTTTCACAGAAACGTCCCATGGCACTTATCTTGCCATCACTTTTTTCAGAACTAGAAGGTGATGCCTTACCTCATATTGTTGATGAATTAACGGGCGTACCTTATTTATCTGAAATCGTTATAGGGCTAGATCGCGCCGATATGGCGCAATATAAACATGCGCTTAAGTTTTTCGACAAACTGCCTCAGCATCATCGCGTGCTTTGGAACGACGGTCCTCGCTTGAAAGCCCTTGATGAAGAACTACAATCAAAAGGTCTAGCACCTAAAGAGTTGGGTAAAGGCCGTAATGTTTGGTATTGCATGGGCTATGTTTTAGCATCAAACCGTGCTGAGTCTGTTGCTCTGCATGACTGCGATATTGTGACGTACAACAAAGACTTATTGGCTAAGCTTATTTACCCTGTCGCAAACCCGAACTTTAACTATGAGTTCTGTAAGGGCTACTATGCCCGTGTAGCGAACGGTAAAATTAACGGCCGCGTATCTCGATTATTAGTGACACCGTTATTACGCGCACTTAAGCGTATTATGGGTGACAACGAATACCTTGAGTTTATGGACAGCTTCCGTTACCCGTTAGCCGGTGAGTTTTCGTTCCGCCGCGATGTGCTAAACGATATTCGCATTCCAAGTGATTGGGGCTTAGAAATTGGCGTACTGTCAGAAATGCATCGCAATTATTCGCACAATCGCCTTTGCCAAGCCGACATTTGCGATATTTACGATCATAAGCACCAAGATTTGTCGCTTAATGATGAACATGGTGGCTTATCTAAAATGTCTATCGACATTACTAAGGCCATCTTTAGAAAGTTGGCTACCCAAGGTTATACCTTTAGTAACGAGATGTTCCGCTCTATCAAGGCTACCTATTTCAGAATTGCACTAGACTTTATTGAGACCTATCACAACGACGCAGTCATGAACGGTCTTACACTTGATATTCACAGTGAAGAAAAAGCAGTTGAAATGTTCGCCAGTAACATCATGAAAGCTGGACAGAACTTTTTAGAAAACCCAATGGAAACCCCTTTCATTCCAAGTTGGAACCGAGTAACCAGCGCTGTGCCAGATATTCTCGAGCGCTTGCTGGAGGCCGTTGAAGCTGACACCGCAGAATTTATGGAGTAATAGACAATGACATGGCAAGTACTCCATGACAAAGTGAAGCACCATCTAGAATATATCTATGCTGATGTGCCCCTTGAGCATTCATTAGAAAGCTTAACCATGTCTTTAATGGAGACGATGGGCATTAAGCCTGATGAAGATGTGTCGCTTCCTCAATCCCATTCTAATTATTGGGACGAGGAAGACATCATCATGATCACCTATGGCGATAGCGTTATTGATGGCGACGAGCGACCGCTCGTTACCCTCAATCGCTTTTTAAATCGCTATAGTAAGAACACCATCAATAATGTGCACATTCTGCCTTTCTTTCCATACAGTTCAGACGATGGCTTTTCGGTTATCGACTATTCAAGTGTGAATGAAGCCTTGGGCAGCTGGGACGATATTGAAGCCATTGCGAAAGACTACGGGTTAATGACAGATCTGGTGATTAACCACTGTTCTGCGCGCAGTGTATGGTTCGATAATTTCATAAAAGGTGAAGGTCCAGGTTCAGATTTCTTCTTTACTGGGGATCCCGCTGACGATTTGTCTATTGTTACTCGTCCTAGGGTTTCGCCATTATTGCGTGAAACAGAAACCAAAGATGGCACTAAACATGTTTGGTGTACTTTCAGTCATGACCAAGTCGATTTTGATTTCAGGAACCCTAAGGTACTTCTTACGTTCATTGATATCATTCGTTTGTATATCGACAAGGGCGCAAAAATATTCCGCTTAGACGCTGTGGCGTTTTTGTGGAAAATTGTTGGCACTAACTGCATTAACCTTCCTCAAACTCATGAGGTTATTAGGTTAATTCGCACGCTGATTGAACATGTCGACCCGTCTATTATTATCATTACTGAGACCAATATTCCCAACAGGGAAAATTTGACCTATTTCGGTAATGCCAATGAAGCACATGCTATTTATAACTTTTCATTGCCACCACTATTGGTCAACACCTTGGTAACGGGTAATTGTAAGTACTTAAAGAGTTGGATGATGAGCATGCCACCAGCGCAAAATGGTACGGCATACTTTAACTTCATTGCATCGCACGATGGTATTGGCCTTCGCCCTGCCGAAGGGTTGCTAGACGATGAAGAAATCTCAGAACTTGTGCACACCATGCAAAACTTTGGTGGCAAAATTTCGTGGCGCGCGTCTGATCATGGGCAACAAAAGCCTTATGAAATAAACATTACGTTATTTGATGCGTTACAGGGAACAACAAAAGGCCCGGATAAATGGCAGATAGACCGCTTTATCTGTGCGCACGCCATTATGCTGGGAATGGAAGGTATTCCAGGCATTTATATTCATAGTTTATTAGGTACGTCTAACGACTATGAGAAAGTGGCTAATACAGGTCAAAACCGTTCAATCAACCGTAGACGTTGGGATTTCAAAGAGCTAGAAGCCTTGCTTGATTCGCCCTATTCTCAGCATCACAAAGTATTGACGCGACTGTCTCAGTTAATTCGAATTCGTAAAGCTCAGCCAGCATTCCACCCGAATGCTACGCAATTTACGTTGCAGCTTAACGAAAGTATTTTCGGTTATTGGCGACAAAGTTTAGACAGAAAGCAAAGTATCTTCTGCATTAGTAATGTGTCGGATGAAGAGCAAACTATTCTACTGTCAGATATCAACTTAATTGGTACGGATAACTGGATAGATCTTGTCACTCGCCAACAAATTGCCTTGTCGGATGCCTTTTTGCAATTGAAGCCCTATCAAACACTTTGGATCAGCAACCAAGACTTTGAGTAAACTCCAGTTCTTGAGCTTTCCACTCACCTCTTACAAACGGCGCATATAGCGCCGTTTTTGTTATAATTTCCTTATCGTCATTGCCTAATACATTGGTTTATTGGCGCATTTAGGTGATAATCCCCACCCTCAAATTAGGGAGTGGTTTTCATGTCTTCAAAATGGTTATCGTTAGAACACGCATTAGAAAAAGCGATTGATGCAACTAGCACCTTAGGTGAATCTGAAACCATTGCGTTGGGTCGCGCCTTAGGAAGAATCACTGCCTCTGAAGTACACGCTACACTCTCTGTGCCCCCGTGGGATAACTCTGCAATGGATGGCTTCGCTATTAATGCAGCTAGTAGTCAACCAGACACGCTTATGCCTATTCAGGGCACCATTACCGCTGGCATGGCCGCAGACGAACCTTTAAAACCCGGTCACGCGATAAAAATCATGACGGGCGCACCAGTACCTCCAGGCGCCGATGCCGTAGTCATGGTTGAAAATACGTCTACTGAAGGCAATCACGTAAGTATTAATAAGCAGCACGCTTGTGGCGAAAACATTCGCAAGAAAGAAGCGGATATTAAAATTGGACAGTCACTGGTAAATCAAGGTATTCGATTACAGCCACAGCACCTTATGTTGTTGTCTTCACAAGGGCTCACCACGGTAGAGGTAGTAAAACAAGTTAAGGTGGGTGTTGTCGCCACAGGCTCTGAACTAGCTCAACCTGGCGAACCCTGCTTACCTACCCAAATATATGAGTCGAATCGTATTGGTGTGAGCGCCCTACTCTCAGAATTGGGCGTAGAGATTATCGATTTCGGCATAGTAAAAGACGATGAGCAATCACTCACCGCCCTGTTCAAAGAAGCCAGCGCACGGGTAGATGTGATGGTAAGTAGTGGTGGCGTCTCGGTTGGCGACGCCGATTATGTGAAAGACGTAATAGATGCTTTAGGTAGTATCGACTTTTGGAAAGTGGCAATTAAACCGGGTAAACCTTTTGCCTTAGGCCATATTGGCAATACCTTGTTTTGTGGTTTGCCTGGTAACCCTGTTTCTGCCTTTGTAACCGCTAAACTTCTTGTTACCCCGTTAATCAGAAAAATGCAGGGTGAACAGCAAGTTCGTAAGCCGCTAACCGTTAATGCCACGGTAACCTGCGACATTAAACGTCGTGCTGGCCGTCGGGATTTTCAGCGCGCCACGATAACCTACGATGAAAACTTTAATTTTCTGGTAACGCCGTTTCGCACACAAAGTTCTGGTGTCATGACGTCTATTACCGCAGCCAATTGTTTAATGATTATTCACGAAGACATCAGTCATGTTGAAAAAGGCACAACCCTGCCTGTTATTCCTTTTGATTTACTTTCACCTGAATCGGATCTGTAGCCTTGAAGAACAAACGTTATCTACTTGAAGGTAGAGATATTATAAAGCTGGCTTGGCCACTATTAATTGCGCAAATTACCCAAATGTTAATGGGCGTGAGCGATACCATTATGGCTGGCCGTTATAGTGCGACTGATATGGCTGCGGTGGCGCTTGGTTTTAGTATTACCGTACCCTTGTTGTGTTTTATACAAGGTATTGCGCTAGCTTTACCGCCCATTATTTCAAGGCTTCAAGGTACAAAAGACATCACCGGCATTGCCAATGCTAGTCAACAAGCAGGCTACTTAGTGTGTTTCGTTGGTGTAGCGATGGCTGCGCTTATTCCCTTTGCTGGTAACATCGTATCGCTATTCCCCATGGCAGATGAGCTACATACCATCACCGTGGATTATGTGGTTTATGTGCTGTGTGCCATGCCGGGATTCGCGCTTTACCAATGGCTAAGAAACTACTGTGAAGGACTGGGTAAAACCAAGCCAACCATGTTAATTACCGTGATTGGTTTAATGGCCAACATACTAGGTAACTACCTTTTCATTTACGGTATTGGCCCTATACCCGCTTTTGGTGGCGCGGGTTGTGGTGTAGCAACTGCAATTGTTATTTACACCATGCTAATTGCTACCTTCATTTACGTACGTTTTAGCCCCGCGCTAAAAAAATATCAGCTTTTCGATACGTACTACAAGCCGTCAGTGGTTGCCATAAAGCGTACCTTCAAGCTTGGCCTTCCCATCGCCATGACATTGCTGTTTGAAGTGACCTTATTTGCGGTAGTGGCACTATTGCTTGCGCCTTTTGGATCCACCACAGTTGCCGCTCACCAAGTAGCCCTTAATTTCTCGGCACTTATGTTTATGGTACCCATGAGTATTGGTATGGCAGCGTCTATTCGTATAGGTTATCGCATTGGGCAAAATAATAGACGGCAAGCTAAAATTGCCGCTAAGTGCTCGATTTTAATCGGCTTTGTTACCGCGGCTTGTACGGCTACTTTCACGCTAAGTGCCAAAGCATTCATCATTGGGCTTTATACCAGCGATGAGGCGGTTTACCAAATGGCGAATGCGCTACTTATTTACGCAGCAATTTTTCAGCTTTCAGACGCTATACAAGTAATATCAGCCAATGCGCTTCGTGGCTACAAAGACACTACCGCCATGTTTATCATTACGTTTGTGTCTTACTGGTTAATTGGTTTGCCCACCGGCGTTATATTAGGCCGTACTAATTGGATAACGGCAGAGCCTATGTCTGCTGGCGGCTTTTGGATTGGATTTATTGTGGGGTTAAGTGCTGCGGCAGTCATGCTAGGTGCAAGACTTTATTATATTCAACGACCAAGCTACCGATTCGCCACGTAATTTAATTGATGCCCTGCCTATCGGTTATGCCTCGTTGCTCCGATAGGCGTTCCAATCACTTGGTGCATCAATATCAAATGCAGATTCGGGATGGTTGACACCAATAGCCTGCCCCTTGTCTTTCCAGTCTTCTATTACTTTCTTTGCACCTTTGTCACCCCTTAACGCAAGCAAGCTCTCAAATGCTGCTTTGGGGAATATAGCGGGCACTGTCGCTTTTACTTTCACTTGCTCATCAAGACCGCGTTTATGCCATTGACTGTAAATGATGTGATTGGGATTTGATGGAATTTCGTCAAGCAATGCTTGCAGTGTAGCGGTGGTAACACTGGCTAAGTCGGCTAAGTGTAATAACACATGGGTGTACTCATTGCCGGCTGCCTGCATAAGGCTCTTTTCCAGCATAAGAGCCTGCAGACCACAACGAATACTCGACGCAATGCCTTCACGCCACAACGGGTTGTAACACACCTTAGTGCTATTGCTACCTTGAGCTGCGCTTGCCGTCATCATATCGACAACATCAACAACATCACTGTGCCAACGCCCAGTAACCACATAAGTACCGGCAAGATTAAGCCCGTGTAACTGCTGCAACGCGTATTGGATTAACGGCAACCCATTATGATGCGGGGAGAGTAACTTGTTACCGCCGTAACGCTTACTTTCCCCACCCGCCAACAGTATGCTTGCGACTTTACTCATTTTTTATAACTCTCTGCGTCTAACACACTGACTAATGAGAACGGCTAATGCAAACGGCCATATAAACAATGCCTAGCGTGAACGGCTGAGCTCTTTGATGGCCTGGGTTAAGCCTTCAAGAGTTAGCCCGTACATTCTGTCTTCAACAATTTCTTTGATAATTGAAATAGACGAATAATAAGGCCAGTAATTTTCCGCTTGCGGGTTTAACCATACCGCTTTATTAAAGTGGTTCAGTATTCGGCCTAGCCATGCACTACCCGGTTCTTCGTTCCAATGTTCAACGCTTCCACCAGGATAGGTAATTTCATAAGGCCCCATGGTGGCATCGCCAACAAAGATAACTTTATAGTCTTTACCGTACCGGTGAATAATATCGTGAACCGATACCCGCTCTTTTTCACGGCGCAGATTGTCTTTCCATACTTCTTCATACACACAATTATGAAAGTAGAAGTACTCGAGGTATTTAAACTCACTCTGCACTGCAGAGAAAAGTTCTTGTGTGGTTTTAACGTGAGGATCCATCGAACCGCCCACATCAAAAAACATTAAAACCTTAACCGCGTTATGACGCTCGGGCGACATGTGTATATCTAGCATACCGCCTTTTTTGGCCGTTTCACCAATGGTGGTAGCCACATCAAGTTCTTCACTGGCACCGGTTCTGGCGAACTTACGTAATTTACGCAAAGCTACTTTAATGTTTCGTGTGCCTAGCTCTACATCGGCAGATAAGTTTTTAAACTCGCGCTTATCCCACACTTTTACCGCTGAATTACGACGATTGCCCTTTTGCCCAATACGAATACCTTCAGGGTTGTCGCCATAAGCGCCAAAGGGAGATGTTCCTCCCGTACCCACCCATTTGTTACCACCTTGATGTCGCTTTTCTTGCTCTTCAAGGCGTTTTTTAAGGGTATCCATTAAAGCTTCTAAGCCGCCAGATTGGCGTAGCGCTTCACGCTCTTCTGCACTTAAGGTTTTCTCGATTTGTTTACGTAACCATTCTTCGGGGATTTCTTTACCGAATAAATCGATAGATTCTACCCCCTCAAAATAATCGGCAAATGCTCTGTCGAATTTATCGTATTGAGACTCATCTTTCACCATGATGGTTCGAGACAAACTATAGAAGCCTTCTAAATCTGCATAAACAATATGCTTTTCCAAGGCGTGGAGTAAATCAAGTAGCTCTCGCAAGCTTACCTTTACTTGATATTTTCGCAGCGTGAAAAAGAATTGAATAAGCATTAGCGGCGCGCCATAAATACCAATTTTTCGAACAAGTGAATATCTTGCTCATTTTTAAGTAGTGCACCATATAGCGGTGGAATGGCGGCTTTACCGTCTTTGGATTGCAACGCTTCAGGTGGAATGTCTTCGGCCACCAGCAGTTTCAACCAATCGATAAGCTCTGAAGTAGACGGTTTCTTCTTAAGCCCTGGAACATCACGAATTTCAAAAAAGGCTTTTAATGCTTCATCAAGCAGCTTTTTCTTCAAGTCTGGGAAATGCACATCTACAATTTGCTGCATCTCTTCAGGCGTAGGAAATTGAATGTAATGGAAAAAACAACGACGTAGGAAGGCGTCAGGCAGCTCTTTTTCGTTATTTGACGTAATGATTACGATGGGGCGCTCTGTGGCCACCACACGCTCTTGAGTTTCATACACAAAGAATTCCATCTTATCGAGCTCTAGCAATAAGTCGTTTGGAAACTCAATATCCGCTTTGTCTATTTCGTCAATTAATAAAATAGGACGGTTGCCTGCTTCAAATGCCTGCCACAGTTTCCCTTTAACAATGTAATTGCCAATATCGTGAACGCGATCGTCACCCAGCTGTGAATCACGAAGACGAGATACCGCATCGTATTCGTACAAGCCTTGTTGTGCCTTTGTAGTAGATTTGATGTGCCACTGAATTAAATCGGTTCCAAGACTGGCGGCTAACTCTTCAGCCAACATGGTTTTACCTGTGCCCGGCTCACCTTTGATAAGCAGTGGACGCTCTAGCGTAATGGCGGCATTCACGGCAAGTTGCAAATCTTTTGTAGCGATATAATTCGACGTTCCACTAAAAGCCATTATGGTTTTACCTCTTTCGTTCTGATTCGTCATGTAAAATAACAATAACATATAGCGAAAAAGCACTTTGCATTTTCACGTTTGGGACCAATGATATAGGGGTATGACGAAATCCCCAAATTCAGGCTATGAATTATTAACTATTATAAAGGTCGTACCGATCACGACTGCTGGGATTTCCTAACTAGGTAAGGATTAATAATGCAAGTATTTGACGACAACTCTCTGGCTATTGGCCGCACGCCTTTAGTTAAATTAAACCGTGTTACTTCTGGTAACGTTTACGCAAAGGTTGAGTCTCGTAACCCTAGCTTCAGCGTTAAGTGTCGTATTGGCGCCAATATGATTTGGGATGCAGAAAAACGTGGCGTGCTTACCCAAGGTAAGGAAATTGTAGAGCCTACCAGTGGTAACACAGGTATTGCCCTTGCGTTTGTTGCAGCATCACGTGGTTACAAACTAACGCTTACCATGCCTAGCAGCATGAGCTTAGAGCGCAGAAAACTATTAAAAGCCCTTGGTGCTAGCTTAGTATTAACTGAAGCACCAAAAGGCATGAAAGGCGCAGTTGCCGCCGCACAAGAGATTGTGGCATCTGATCCTGAAAAGTACGTTTTACTTCAGCAGTTCGATAACCCTGCTAACCCTGCTATTCACGAAAAGACCACGGGTCCTGAAATTTGGAATGACACCGACGGCAAAGTTGATGCATTCGTAGCAGGCGTAGGTACAGGCGGAACCATTACTGGTGTGAGCCGTTACCTTAAAAACACGCAAGGTAAAGCTATTACCTCTATTGCTGTAGAGCCTACTGATTCGCCTGTTATTACTCAAGCGATGAACGGTGAAGAACTCACGCCAGGGCCACACAAAATTCAAGGTATTGGTGCAGGCTTCATTCCAGGTAACTTGGACTTAAGCTTGATTGACGAAGTTGAGCAAGTCACCAACGACGAATGTATGGAAATGGCGCACCGCTTGATGACCGAAGAAGGTATTCTTGCGGGTATTTCTTCTGGTGCAGCAGTGGTAGCAGCAAAACGTTTTGCTGAACGCCCAGAGAACAAAGACAAAATTGTTGTTGTTCTGCTAGCCAGTGGTACTGAGCGTTACCTAAGCAGCCCATTATTTGCGGGCGCATTTGGCGACCAAGAAGAAACACAATAATCACGCTTACCAACCCGTTAAACGGTAACGAGTGTAAATAACAAAACGAGGCTTCGGCCTCGTTTTTTGTTTTTAAAAAGAGCTCAAACCCTTTCATCTCAACTATCTTTAAATAAAGGCAGTTATTTTCAAGCTTCGTTTAACAGGTAAGTGAATATTATTCGAAAGGTTTAGACGTATTGACTTGCGTCTCATCGGATGAGTATCGATAATGTGGGCGATCATTTTCCTTTGACTTGTTTAAGGTTTTTATTAATGCGATCTTTTCGTTTACGTTTTTATGCCGTTATGTTTAGCGTGCTTTGTTTAGCGGCATGTGGAGAAAAAGAAGAAGGAATGGGTCGCTACGGTATGCTAGCCGACAGTACGCCAGAATATTCGGCAGTTACGTTTCTAAAAAGTGTGTATGAAGATGATAATCTTGATGTGGCAATTAGTCTGTCGTCCGATCGATTGGCTAGAATTCTGACCAATTATCACAGTAATAGAAACGTACAGCGTCACCTATTAAATTTAAAATACGACACTGTGATTATTACCCCACAAAGTGGCAACAGTGTTGGGCGTTCTGAGTTTTCAGAAAAGGCAACGGTTACCGTATTTTTAAGTGGTATGTACGATGACGATAAAATTGAAGACTTGCGCAGTTTAGATCTTATTAAAGAAGATGGTATGTGGAAAGTTTCTCAAATTCACCCAGACCATTTCATGTAATAAAAAAGGCTGTTCGAGTATATGACGATTCGAACAGCTCTTAGTTATTTAGCTATGCTACTAAAGCAAGCCGCTTAGCGCCCTACCGCAACACCTTCACGTCTTGGATCCGCGCCACCAATAATTTTACCCGATTTAATTTGAA
Organism: Alteromonas sp. K632G; assembly: GCF_017653625.1. Lineage (NCBI taxonomy): Bacteria > Pseudomonadati > Pseudomonadota > Gammaproteobacteria > Alteromonadales > Alteromonadaceae > Alteromonas > Alteromonas sp. K632G. The sequence goes on along the minus strand of NZ_JAGGDM010000008.1, from coordinate 152,669 downwards.
TACCATGTAAACCGCTGTTTAAGTCGACAACCTTTACATTATGCCCTAACGCTTTTAACGGCGCTTCAAGCTCAGCAATTGGCGTTCCCTTTTCAAGAGCCGTGTAATCATTTCGGTTAGTAATTTTAGGTAAATTAATGGCCTGCTGTATGTCTAATCCAAAATCTAACACGCCCACTAACGTTTGAGCCACGTAACTTACAATACGTGAGCCACCAGGAGAGCCTACCACCACTTCTAAATCGCCATCCTTGTCGAATACCATCGTAGGGCTCATTGCGCTTCGTGGGCGCTTGCCTGGCTCAACACGGTTAGGGACAGGGAAACGATTTTGCGTAGGCGAAAACGAAAAGTCGGTCAATTGGTTATTTAGCAAGAAGCCACCCACCATCAAACCCGAACCGAACATAAACTCGATACTTGTGGTCATTGATACCGCATTGCCTTCTTTATCAACAATAGAGAAATGCGAGGTATTAGGCTGTTCCATGTTGCTGCCAAGGCTAATATTGGCATCGCCGTAAGGGTTACCAGCACGTACACGTCGCCACTTCTTATCTGGCGCAATACCTTCAGCGCGGCGATTCAAATACGCAGTGTTAATCATGGCGGCAAACGGAAGGTTGGTAAAATCACTATCCGCTATGTATTTTTCTCTGTCAGCGTAGGCCAGCGCGCTTGATTGAGTGAAAACGTTTGCGAATTCTACCGAGTCAGGCGTGAGGGTAGAAAAATCCTGCCCTTCTAACATTTTTAGAATTTGATACACGTTAATACCACCGGAACTTGGCGGTGCCATGCCACAAATCTGTTTATCACGATACAAGCCACATACCGGCTCACGTCGAATAGGCTCGTAAGCGGCTAAGTCCTCAGTCGTCATTTGACCTGGGTTAATTGACGCAGAATTTACCGTTTTAACAATCTTTTCTGCTAACTCGCCTTTATACAAATAATCAGTGCCGTTTTCGGCAAGACCTTTTAAGGTTTTAGCCAATTGCTTATTTTTACGTATCGCGCCTTCTTTTAACGGAAGCCCCGCAGGAAAGAAGTAGGTAGAACTGGTTGGAAACGTTTTTAAACCTGGGTGGTAATCAAGCGCAATAAGCTTAGCCAGCCGCGGCGACACGCGAAACCCTTCGGTCGCCGTTTTAATCGTATCGTCAAACAATGTGTTCCATGGCAAGGTGCCGAATTCACTTTGTGCAGTTTCCAGCGCTTTAATCGCGCCAGGTACGCCTACTGATTTTCCGCCTACTACGGCATCAAGCCATCGCATAGGCTTATTGCCTTCAATAAACCAATGCGAGTTTACGGCCGCAGGGGCGGTTTCTCTGCCATCAAAGGTGTGCAGCACTTTGTTTTTATTGTCCCAATACAATATAAACCCGCCACCACCAATGCCTGAGGACTGTGGTTCAACCAGCGATAACATAGATTGCACGGCAACCGCTGCATCAATGGCGCTTCCCCCTTTGGCCAATATGTTTTTGCCTGCCCAGGAGGCGTATGGGTTAGCCGCTACCACCATGTAATCATTCGCAGCAAAGGCTTGTTTATCTACATACCCCGTGGCGGCCTCTGGCTCCCCTACTTCTCTTACTTGCTGTGCATTTGCAGACACCAACAGGCAGCTTGAAACTGCAATGGCTAAAAACGATGAACTAAACCATGAACCACGTTTCAAAATATGACTTCCTCTTTATTTAAATTTCTCCGGATTGATCGGACGTTTTGACAAAAACGCATCAAACGCTTCACGGGCGGCCTCTGAATCCATAGCTTGACCAAACACATCGAATTCGATATCCATATAGTGATGGGTAGATTCCACATCATTCTTTAATAGTGATTTGGTTTGCATCAATGCAAATGAGGGCTTTGCCACCAGCTTTTTACATACCGATGTCACTTTCTCGGCTAATTCCTCGGCTGAATAGCTACCGGTAATCAACCCAAACTGACAGGCATCTTCTGTGCCAAATGGTTCGCCTAACATCAGCCACTCGCTGGCTTTTACATGCCCTGCCATTTTCGGAAGAAGATAACTTGAAGCAAATTCAGGAACAAGACCTAAGTTGATGAATGGTAGAACAAATCGGGTGTTTGTCTCAGCATAGATAAAATCGCAGTGTAAAAGCATCGTCGTGCCTATACCCACAGCCATGCCATGAACCTGCGCTACTACCGGCACTTTACAGTTTATTAGCCCACGCATAAATGCCGCAGACTCATTCACGTCATCCCCTTCTTTACGCCCTGCAAAATCACTAATATCGTTGCCTGAAGTAAAACAGTCGCCTTCACCACGGAACAGCACAGTCTTAATGCTATCGTCATTTTCAATACTGAATAATGCGTCAGCCATGCTCTGATACATTTCTCGGGTTAAGGCGTTTTTCTTCTCTGGGCGATTAATGGTGATCGTTAAGATCCCGTTTTTCTTTTCACTTAAAATTAGAGACATTTGTCACCTCATTACGTTTTTATGATTGTTATATAGGCGGAAGCCGACGAAAAAAGCATTTTTACCGATAACGCTTTCCACCCTACTGGCAATTTTATGTATCATACCCAGCACACACGGATTACTAAAATAAATAACAATGATGATGTCACTACCGGTCTCACCTAAGTATAGCGTAGGCCCACTTATTTTAGCGCTTTGCGCTATCGTCGCTTTTTTCTTAGAGCCGCTCTCTGGTGAGTGGTTAGCTTACGATCGTTTCGCCATTCAAGGGTTGGAAACCTGGCGTTTATTATCTGGCAATATTGTGCACACCAATGGGTATCACTTGCTGCTGAATTTATCAGGCCTTACCTTACTGTGGGCGTTACACGGCGAACATTACCGAATAGGTCGGTTCTTAAAAGTTTTCGTATGGTGCAGCTTAGGCACCAGTGCAGGGCTCTACCTTTTTTCTGAAGATCTTATTTGGTATGCGGGGCTATCAGGTGCGCTACACGGTATCTTCGTATGGGGCGCATTAATGGATATTATGAATAAGATGCGATCGGGTTGGATTTTACTGGGCGGTGTTGCGCTTAAAGTGATTTATGAACAAGTATCAGGCAGTAGTGCTCAGGTTGCTGCACTGATTGACGCCAAAGTTGCCATCGATTCGCACTTATTCGGTGCGCTAAGTGGATTAATCATCTTCACACTTATGTGGCTAACCGCAAAAAAACGGTAGTTAACGAGTGAAATTGAATTAAGCGTGACAATACGGTTTCCTTTACTAACTACCACTAAAACAAAAACGCCCCTATATAGGGGCGTTTTTTTTATCTTAATAGCTGGCCTTAGCTAACTACAAATTCTCTTCGAATAACTTATAGATTCGGCGGTATTCATCTAACCAAGAGCTTGGTTGAACGAAACCATGTGGCTCTACAGGGTAAATAGCCGTTTCAAAGTCTTCCTTTTCTAGCTCGATTAAGCGCTGAACTAGTCGAACGGTGTCATGGAAAAACACATTGTCATCTACCATGGGTGCATTGATTAACAATGGTTTCTCTAGCCCTTCTGCAAAATAGATAGGTGAACTGCGCTCGTAGGCAATAGGATCGACATCTGGGGTGTTCAGGATGTTTGACGTATACCCGATGTTATAGTGCGCCCAATCAGTAACTGGACGAAGCGCTGCACCAGCCGCAAAAAGATCCGGTGCGTTAAACATAGACATAAAGGTTAAGAACCCGCCATAAGAGCCCCCATACGTGCCTATTCGGTTGCGATCGACATTGGCGTTTTCTACCAACCAATTCACACCATCGCGTAAATCTTGTACTTCAGGCGTACCCATGTTGCGGTAAATAGCCGTGCGCCAATCGCGCCCGTAACCTGCCGAGGCACGGTAGTCCATATCTAGTACCACATATCCTTGTTGCACTAGCATGCTATTAAACATGTATTCTCTGAAATACAACGACCACCCTAGGTGGGCATTCTGCAAATAACCTGCACCGTGATTAAAGACTACTGCCTTAAGCGGCTTACCTGCTTGATAGTCTTTAGGTAAGTATACGCGGGCATAAATAGGCGCATCGGTGTGACTTGAAGGAATGGCCACCACGTTGGGCACTGCCCACGGCATAGCGGTGAACGCGTCGCTTACCGTATCGGTAATTTTCATAGCCGCTTCTTTGCTATCTACAGCTTTAACATAAAGCTCTGGAGGGCGAGACACTTTACCGTGGCTTAACACTAATGTGGCGTTATCTGGACTGAGTTTATACTCTGTTATACCGTTGAGGTTGGTTAGCGCTTCTACTTCACCGCCGGTAGCCTTCACGCGGTATACTTCAACGATACCAGGATGTTTACTGTTCGCGTTAAAATACATCCACATGTCGTCACTAGACAACGTTGGGTTATCGGTAACGAATGTACCTTGAGTTAACGCTTTTGGCGCTTGTCCAGGTACTTGCGTATAAAGATGTGCATACCCAGAGTGTTCAGACTGATAATACAAGGTTTCGCTGTTATTAAACCAACCAAAGCTATTGAATCGATAGTTTACCCACGCATCATCATGTAGGCGATGTTGGTTCACTAAACGTTGGTTATCTAGGTCTACCGTGGCAATCCAGCGGTCTTTGTTGTCCCACGCTTCCACCATTACCGCAACTTGCTCACCGTCTTTGTGCCAGCTGATAGAAGGCTTTTGCCAGTTCCAGCTAGACAGCAAGGTAATAGGTCTTGGTAAACGATTCACGTCGTAACGTTCGCCTTTAGCTTCTGCATTTTCAGCCTTCACTTCGGCTAATACATCGTCGTTATAACCAGGTAAGCTAAAGTAGTTTAGTAGTGACTTTTCACCACTTGCTAAGTCTAAAAGCCAAAGTTGATGATTAATCGGTTCAGCATCGGCTACTTTTCTACGTACCGGCTTGCTCGCGATGCGGCTGTCTTCCTGAATGTAGTGCGGCATAATGTCACTATCATCTCGGGAAGGCGTATCAGGCGTAGTCGCCACAATGGCGAAATTACCTTTCGGAGATACACTCACGCCCACCAACTTATGGGTTTTATCAAAATAAAACGCATCAGGTGCTATACTGGTGTTGTTTGCCGCTAGGGTGTTTTGTGCGTTCGCTTTGGCTTCACGGTTTTTACGCTTTTTAGCAATATATTGAATTAATGATTGCTGCTGCTCGGCAATATAATCTTTTGGCGCTGCTACGGCTTCTGGTTCATCACTGAATGACCAACTTACCAATTCTTCTCTGCTACCGTTAGTTAGGTCTATGGCAATGGCGCTATTGCCACTTAATGCCATTAAACGTCCATCAGTCATAAAAGATAATGATGATAGAAAACTACCACCACGGGTAAGTTGCACAACTTCATTATTGGTGAATTGCACGTATACGCTGTCTTTAAATCGATAAGCAATGACACCGTCTTCACGCTCTACCCGCTCATCGTATTTATATTGGTGTAATTGAGATAATGGAGCTTTTACACTTTTATCTGCCGCATTAAGACTCGCTATATAAACATCTTTTAGCTTGCTGTTAGGTTGTTCTCTTTCGTAAACAATGTGGCTACCATCAATTGACCACCCCATATTGGTCGGCGCTCGGCCCAACCATTGTGGGTCTGCCATAATTTGTTTTAAGGTAATCTCACCGTTTTCTGAATACTGTACAGGGCCCTGCTCAATGTCGGGAGTGTAGGAAGCAATTGGCTCATTACGGATACTTTTAGGTGCCCTAGATGAAAGGGTGTCACTTTGGGCGGAGCTACTTTTAGCGTTTAATTCAGTAGTTGAATCTGTATTGGCGCATCCGCTAAGCAGAAGCGTAATACTAGAAGCTAAAACAAGGGAAGACAATTTCTGCATAATAACGACTTTATTTTTTAGTTATGCCCACATTATACCCAGAGAATCGAGCGATTGACTATTAGGCTGTAAACCCTAAGTGGAAATTACTCAATTCGACAAATCCCTGATATAAAAATCTCTGAATAAAAAGCCGCGCATAAAAAAGCCCCGCATAATATGCGGGGCAATCAAGCACACTCAACTTGGAACACACTTTAGCTCAAACGCACTCATTGCGTTTTGCTAACTGCATAGATTTAGTCAGCGACTTTTTGGGTTAGTTCAATTATTTTACCCTTCGCATTAGCGATACTTTCATTAGCACTGTCTTCACCCATACTAAGTCCTTCTGCATAAACAAATTTCACGTCAGTAATACCGATGAAATTTAAAAAGTGAGTTAAGTATGGTGTTTGTGTATCGTAATCACCGCCTTCGTAAACGCCGCCTCGACTAGCAAATACCTTCGCTTGCTTGCCTTCAAGCAAACCTACCGGCCCAGTTTCAGTATATTTAAAGGTAATACCCGCCCGTGCAATACGGTCGAAATAGGCTTTAAGTGAAGAAGGAATACCGAAGTTGTACATAGGAACTGCTAGCACAATTTCATCTGCCGCTTGAAGTTGTGCAACGAGGTCATCGGAAACCGCAGCTAAACGCTTTTGTGAAGAAGTACGCTCGCTAGCGTCTGTCATCCACGCTTGCATTTCTTCACCGGTTAGATGTGCCAACGCTAGTTCTGCTACATCAACTTTTGTAACCGATGTTTCGCTGCCCTCACGTGACTGAAGATAATAGTCAGCGAGCTCGGTTGATTTACTGTTTTCGCCATTAAGGCTTGAATACACAACAAGAATAGACATCATTACATTTCTCCCTTTGATTTAATGAATCAATAATAAGAGAAGTTAAATCGAATATATATTAGGAAAAAACCCGCTTATCGTTCGAATTTAATTGACGAAAAAACCATGCAACAAAACCATACGACAAAATCATGCAACAAAGTACGCTAGCCTAAAATGCCAAAGTGAGAATGCTAAAGTGAGAATGCTTGAGTAGGAAATCTCAGGTGGAAATTCATAGCTGCAGGTAGCGAAAGCATAGCTGGGGGGAGGATTCGAAGGGCAAGAAGCTGATCCTTTCACTGCTAACCCAGAATCAATCGAGTTTGCCACAACACAACTAAGAGAATTAATGCGATGAAAAGGATCAAGCTACTTCTTGCAAAATCGATAGTAACACCACTTTTTGTTCGTTACTGCTCCGATGACGAACAAAAAGTGAAAATAACGTTAAATCAATAAAACCGACAATTTATTCGCCGGTGTATTTACGTTCGAAGGCGTTAGAGAAATCTTTAATAAGATCGTCGGTATCTTCAATACCTACCGATATTCTTATCATGGTATCTGAAACCCCCATGGCCTCACGCTCTTCTGCTGTATTTTCGAAGTAAATTGTAGGCGCAACAGGCAATGCCAACGTTCGGTTATCACCTAAGTGCGTAGCGCAAATAACCAACTCAAGGGCATTTAAGAATTGAACAGGGTCGATATCATCAACAAGGGTAAAGCTAAGAATAGCGCCATAGCCTCTTTTCAATTGCTCTCTTGCCATAAAGTGCTGCGGGTGGCTTGCCAGCCCAGGGTAAAATACGTGTTTTACTTTGGGGTGGTTATCTAAAAACATAGCGAGCTTTTGTGAGTTCTCACATGCTCGAGCTAAGCGTAAGCTTAATGTTTCCATACCTAACGCAATGGCGGTTGCAGACTGAGGGGCCAGTGTGGCGCCTAAATCTCGTAATCCTTTTTTCTTAATTTGGGTTAAGCCCCATTGTGCTTCATCAGCGACTTGGTAAGCGCTTTTAATGTTCCCAAAGCCTTTCCAATTGAAAAGACCGGTATCGATAACTGCACCACCGAGCACATTTCCATGACCAGAAATGTATTTAGTCAACGAGCAAAATATTAATGACGCCTTAAGATCTTTAGCATAAAAAAGCGGTGGCGGTGTCATGGTGTTATCTACCATGAACAAGATATTGCGCTCTTCGCAGTACTGACCGATAGCACGTAAATCAGCAACTTGGGTCACAGGGTTCGCTACTGTTTCCGTATAGACCCCTTTCGTGTTCGGTAAATACGCTTCTTTAATGTTTTGGATATCCGTGACATCAGCAAAGGTAATCTGAACACCATAATCGGCAAGCGTATCGAAGAAGCTTCGTGTATTTCCAAACAAATATTGGCTAACGATAAGATGATCGCCAGCTTTTAAAAGAGAAAACAACGTACTGCTAATGGCAGACATACCCGTTGAGAAGCACAGCGCCCCTAAACCGCCCTCAAGGTCGTTAAGCATATTTTGCAATGCGGCAACCGACGGAGATGATGAGCGCGAATATACGTGAGCTGCACGTTTGCCCTGAAAAGCATCAATGATACCTTGGGCATCAGAAAATTCGAAAAGTACAGAATTAGAAGTGCTGGTATGCACGCCGCCATGCTCTGGAGTATTGAGCAAACGATCTGCGTGAACCTGCCGGGTTGTAAATCCCTGTTTTGACACGGGTGAACGCTCCGTTACGTTAGCTGGTTATACAGTTTTTTGGATAATGGGCGCAAACGTTAGCATAAAACGCATAAATTGTTTGCATTTGTTGTTCAATATCGTCGATTTGGTCAATAATTGGGCCAAGTACAACAGTTTTCGTGGCGTAATCAAGCCCTAGCAGCTGAATGGGAATATTGGCCTCTTTGGCAATGTACATAAAACCGGTTTTCCATGGAAATACCCCCTTTCGTGTCCCTTCTGGCGCCAAAGCCAATACCACCTCTTCACTGTCTTGTATTTGCCGTACGATGTTATTTACCACCCCATGTGCCTTACTTCGTTCAATGGGTATGCCGCCAAGCTTCCTAACGATATAACCTAAAGGGGGCGTAAAAATGGTGTGTTTACCAAAAAAGTTAACCTTAATTCGCAATGCAAACACCACCAGTATGCCGATAAAAAAGTCCCAGTTTGAGGTATGTGGCGCTACCGCTAATATCACTTTTTTATCGTTGATGAGCTCGCCTTCCACTCGCCAGCCCCGTTTTGTTAAAATAAAACTGCCGCAGGCACTTAGCCAATGTGGCCATTTGCGTGGTAACTTATTGCCCACTAACCGATGATGAATTGTTTGTTTCATTCTTATTATTCTCTTACTACGTTTTAGTATGTAAGCATAAAAAAGTTAGCGCCAATCCACCACCTTTACGTGATATTGAATGCTGTAACGGTGTTCATTATTCACCACAGTCAGCGAGTTAAGTTGTATATGTGCATATTGTTTATTGCAGTAGACCAAAGTCAGGAATTTCCTTTAGTTATCGCCGCAAATAGAGATGAATTTCACGCTAGACCTACCGCTACATCTGGGTTTTGGGAAAATAACCAACATGTACTTGCAGGCCGTGATTTACAAGCAAAGGGCACATGGATGGGCGTTACGCGTAACGGAAAGGTGGCAGCATTAACCAATATTCGAGCACCTGAAACGATTAAAACTGATGCTATTTCTCGTGGTGGTTTAGTCGCAGACTGGCTTATGGATGAAGCACTTAAACAGCCCACTTACCTTGAAGCATTACGCGCAAACCGGCACCAGTATAACGGCTATAATCTGGTTTATGGCGATGTAAAATCACTCGCGGTATACAACAATTTTGAAGACACCCACTCTACGTTAACCCAAGGCGTTTATGGTCTATCCAACGCAAACTTAACCACACCTTGGCCGAAAGTCACCAAAGGAATAGCGTCGTTAACCGATTACGTGAGTCAAAATAGTCAGCTCGATACTGAGGCACTTTTTGCTATTTTAAAAGACGAAGACAAAGCTTCTGATCATGCACTCCCCAATACAGGCATTGGGTATGAATGGGAAAAGCGTTTGTCGTCTATATTTATCCAGTCACCAGAATATGGAACCCGCACTTCTACACTACTTCTGGTGAATAGCCACCAGCAAATACAGTGGTATGAACGCACGTTTAATCCACTAGGTGAAGTTGTGGGTAACCAACGTTTTACTATAGGTTAAGTACTGTTCTGACTGGTACTACACACATGGAAAAGAGTGAAAGTAAGTATGAGGTTTATTAATTCACACAGATTTTTGTGATGTGTATTTCGTTTTACACCATAAATACCGATTTAATGACATATTTTCTACTATAAAGGGTCGTTTTTTCTACCATCGGTGGCATAATGCGTGCCTGCTATTTTTTGCATTGCAACGAGGACATATCGTGTTTGAAGTATTACCCCAACTCGCCCCAGATCCAATTCTTGGTTTGTCAGCTGCTTATCGTGAAGATCTTAATTCTCATAAAATCGACTTAGGTGTCGGTGTTTATAAAGATGAGCAAGGTAATACCCCTATTCTTACTAGCGTAGCGAAAGCGCAACAACTTTTGTTAGAACGTGAAACCAGCAAAACCTATATTACGCCACAGGGTAATCAAGGTTATATCGACAACATGCTTACTTTGCTTTTAGGCAAGAGCAGCCCTGTATTGCTTGCTGACCGTGTTGCTGCGGTTCAAGCCCCAGGTGGTTGTGGTGCACTTCGCATTCTTTCAGAATTACTGGTTCGTTGTAACGAGAACGCTAAAGTATGGGTAAGCGACCCAACCTGGGCTAACCACATTCCATTGATTGGATCGGCTGGCCTTAAAATTGAAACCTACCCGTACTTCGATAAAGCGTCTGCTAGTATTCGCTTCGATGCCATGATGGATACCCTTCGTGGTGTTGAGAAAGGCGATATCGTGTTACTTCACGGTTGCTGCCACAACCCAACAGGTGCAGACTTAACTAATGCACAGTGGGACGAAGTATTGGCCGTTGCTAAAGAGCGTGAATTCCTACCCTTTATTGACGTTGCTTACTTAGGTTTCGGTGAAGGCTTAGATGAAGATGCTTATGGCCTTCGTTTATTAGTTGAAAACCTTCCTGAAGTAATTGTTGCCGCTTCTTGCTCTAAAAACTTCGGTTTATACCGTGAGCGTGTAGGTCTAGCGGCTATCATTACTGCTGACACGGCCACGCGTAAAATTGCACAAGGTCAAATTCAATCTATTGCTCGCGGTATCTACTCTATGCCGCCTAGCTACGGCGGTGCGCTGGTTGATATTATCTTGTCTGACGACGCGCTTAATCAAGAATGGGTTAACGAAGTAGACGAAATGCGTAACCGCATGAAATCACTACGTGCCATGCTGGTTAAGAATCTGCACGACAATGGTTCGCCAAAAGATTTCAGCTTTGTAAACGATCAAAAAGGCATGTTCTCGTTCTTGTGTATTACACCAGAGCAAGTACGTGAAGTACGTGAAAAACACAGCGTTTACTTTGTTGACTCTAGCCGTGTAAACATTGCGGGTATTAACTCAGAAAACGTTGAAACATTAGCGAAAGCCTTAGTATCTGTGCTTTAGTTTTAAGAGCTCTAGTTTTAAGAGATAGGCTTTTCGGTTAAATAATAAAAATTAAAAAGGGCTACGTGAAAACGTAGCCCTTTTTTTGTTTAAGCGAGTCACTCAAATTATCTACGTTGAGAGAAAGGTCAAACCCCTCGCGCTAGCGCGTGCCCGCAGTAATCATTCTATCTAACGCATTGGCGAAATTCTGTTTATCTCGCTGAGAAAACGCTTTAGGGCCACCCGTGTGTTCGCCACTTGAACGCATGGTATCCATAAAGTCTCTCATAGTAAGCGCAGCGCGAATGGATGATTTGTCGTATTCATCGCCCCGGGTGTTCATGGCTTTGGCGTTCTTGGCCAAAATATCGGCAGCCAAAGGAATGTCTCCGGTTATTACTAAATCACCGGCTTCTATCTTTTCAACAATATAATCATCTGCGGCATCAAAGCCAGATGGCACGATAGTTAACGTAATGTGTTTATCTGGTGGAACAGACATAGAATGATTAGCAACTAAAGACAAAGGCAGACCGGTACGTCGGGCTGCCTTAAAAAGTATGTCTTTAATCACACTGGGACACGCATCTGCGTCAACCCATATATGCATGGTAAAATCTCGTTAGCGTTTTTACGCTAGCATACCACCATCAACCACCACTGTCGTGCCTGTGGTGTAGCTAGATGCATCAGACACTAAGTACAATACCGTACCCGCCATTTCATCCGGATCGGCAACACGGCCTAGTGGGATCACTTTAAGCGCGTGCTTCAAAATTTGATCATTTGAAGTTAGTGCTGAGGCAAACTTAGTATCGGTTAAGCCAGGTAGTAAGGCGTTAACGCGAATATTTAAGCTTCCACATTCTTTTGCGAATGATTTTGTCATGCTAATAACGGCTGCTTTCGTAATAGAGTAAATACCCTGCATGTCACCAGGTGTTACACCGTTCACTGAAGCCGTGTTAAGAATGACGCCACCGCCCTGCTCTTTCATCATTTTGCCCGCTTCAATAGACATAAAGAAGTAGCCACGAATGTTTACGTCTACTGTTTTGTCGTAAGCGCCTAAATCTGTATCTAAGATATGCCCAAAGTACGGGTTAGCTGCGGCATTATTCACAAGTATATCTAGCTTACCGAATTCGCTTTTAATTTCTGCAAAAGCAGCGGTAATTTGCTCCATATCGCCAACATGGCATGCCAACGCACTTGCCTTACCACCCGCATCTCGAATAGACGAGGCTACTGCTTCACAGCCATCAATTTTACGGCTAGACACAATAACGTGTGCGCCATATTGCGCCAGCAAACGTGCGATTGATTCACCAATACCTCGGCTAGCACCTGTTACTAAAGCAACCTTTCCAGTTAAATCGAATAAATTTTTCATAATAGTTATCCCTTTTTTAAATCTGTCGCGCTTTTATTAAACGCAATAATTTTTATCAAACGCTAGAAATTGGGTGATTAGGCTAACATGCCGCCATCAAGTACAACCGATTGCCCTGTCATGAATGAAGACTCGTCACTACACAACCATGCTATCGCATTCGCTATTTCTTCAGGTTTGCCTAAACGCTTCATGGGGTTTGCACCCACCATGGCTTTTTGTCCACGTTCGTCTAATTTAGATAACACGCCCTGTACCATTGGCGTGTCAACAAAGCTTGGGCATACCGCATTAATGCGAATATTCGCACGGGCATATTCCACCGCTGCCGATTTAGTTAAGCCAATCACCCCGTGTTTAGATGCACTATAGGCACTGATCATGGGCGCTGAACGCAGGCCCGCTACCGACGCAATATTAATAATATGACCACCACCATTTACGGTCATATGTTTAAGCGCATTTTTCATACAATACCACACGCCCGCTAGATTCACCTGAATGTTCTTCATGAACATAGCATCGTCTACTTCAGTAAGGGGCGCTGGGAAATGGTCTATACCCGCATTATTGATGATTACGTCTAGTTTGGCTTGCTGTGAAAACGCCGCTTCAAACATGGCATTCACTTCTGCAGGCTCAGTAACATCTACTTTTACCGCATAGGCATTACCGCCCGCTTCTTTGAGCTGATGCACTAAGGCTTCAGCAGCATCCATATTTAAATCGGCAACACCGACCAATGCCCCGCGCTCACATAAGGTTTTGGCCGAGGCCGCACCAATACCCGAGCCGCCCCCGGTGATAAGGATATGTTTGCCTTCTACGTTTGATGCCACCATTTTATTGCCCCGCCTTAATATTTTCTGCAATGTGCCATTGTTGGTATGTCATTGTTATGCCCTTGAAGCCGTTATTAGAAATAACTGGCTTTCACATTTTCACAGGTTGGTTCTTGTGACGAAATGACTTCTATATCACGTTTCACTAGCGGTAATTCCCAATTGAGGAAGTATTCAGCAGCTGCCATTTTTCCTTCGTAGAAATCACCGTCTTGACCACTTGCGCCATTAGCCAATGCTTGCTCGGCAACATTCGCTTGGCGTAACCAAATCCAACTCACTACGCAGGCAGAGAAGATATTCAAAAAACAGCTTGCGTTAGTCAGTAAGACGGCTTGTTTGTCTGAACGTAAGTCACCCGCCGCTTGTTGAATAAGCCCGCCAAGTTGGTCAAGGTAAGGTTTAAGTTTTGCCGCTAGTGCTTGGGCTCGTGGTGTTGTAGCCGCTTTCATGTCGCCAGAAACACGAGCCATTAATACTTGTAGCCCTTTACCTTCGCTTTGCCATAATTTACGGCCTAGTAAATCCAAGGCTTGAATACCATTTGTTCCCTCGTGAATAGGGTTCAAACGGTTATCCCGCCAGCACTGTTCTACGGGGTATTCACGGGTGTAACCAGCGCCACCAAGAATTTGAATGGCTAAGTCGTTAGCTTTAGGGCCAAACTCTGAAGGCCACGCTTTAAATACTGGGGTGAGTAGCTCAAGTAACTGTGAAATTTCGGTACGTTTGGCGGTGTCTTCTTCCGTCTCTAACGCATCAATTAAGGTGCTGCCATATAAACACAGTGCCATGCCACCTTCACAATAGGACTTTTGCGCTAACAACATGCGACGCACATCACCATGGTTGATAATTGGTGTAGCCTCGTCTTCTGGGGCTAACTTCGGTGCAGCACGCCCTTGGGTACGATCTTTTGCATACTCAAGTGAATAGCGGTAGCCGCGATAACCAATCATGGCAGCACCGTAGCCTACACCAATGCGCGCTTCATTCATCATCATGAACATGTAACGCAAACCTTGGTGTGGTTCACCCACGAGATAACCATGACAGTCACCGTTCTCACCAAACGTAAGTGCGGTAGAGGTCGTACCGCGATAACCCATTTTATGAATAAGTCCAGCCAGAGTAACGTCGTTACGGGGGCCAGGGTTACCGTTTTCATCTAGACGATATTTAGGAACAACAAATAACGAAATACCTTTTACGCCCGCAGGGCCGCCAGGGATTTTCGCTAATACCAAATGAACAATGTTGTCTGATAATTCGTGTTCGCCTGCAGAGATATAAAGCTTACTGCCCTTCACGCGATACGTGCCATCTTCATGAAGCGTTGCCGATGTGCGAATATCTGCCAAGCCAGAGCCCGCATGAGGCTCAGTTAATGCCATAGTGCCGGTAAAGTCACCTGTTAGCATTTTAGGTAAAAAAGCTTGCTTGGTTTCTTCGTTGGCAAAATGTTTCACCACATTTGCCGCCGCAGCAGTAAGAAAAGGATACGCTGTAGTGGAAGGGTTTGCCGCTAAGAAGTAACCCGCACACGCATTCATGATGGTAACGGGTAATTGCATTCCGCCATCTTCATAATCGAAGTGACCTGCAATAAAGCCCGACTCACGGTAGGTATCAAAGGCTTTTTTAACCTCATCTATCATGGTGACTTTTTTGCCATCAAAAGTAGGCTCATCTTTATCAGCGATAGCGTTGTGAGGTAGAAAAAGCTCTTCAGCCATTTTTTCTGCCATATCAATAACGGCATTAAACGTTTCAACGTTATGTTCTTCAAAACGGGGTTTTTCACACAAAGACTGTGTATTTAATACTTCATAGAGTTGGAATTGCATTTCCCGACGGGGAATAAGTTGGTCAGCCATAATAAAGTCCTTGAGCAAATTGTTAATGCATTGTGTCATATTCGTTATCATGCCATTATTGTCATTTATGACACAATCATGGCCATTTACGCCAACAATCACCGTTAGTTATCGTATTTAATAAACTGTATTATTTTTATGAATAAACCACCGTTCGTCGTGACCGTATTAGGATTTGATCAAGCTTTGGCTTCTGCCATCACTGGCGCACTCGATGTCTTCGCATTTGCAGGCATCAGTTGGCAGCGCATTCATAACCAACCCACCACCCCTAAATTTAAAGTTCAGCTGGCGAGTTTTCACGGCAAACCTTTTCACTGTACTAACCAGTTACTGCTAACCCCTAACATTGCTATTGAAGATGTGACAGACACTCATATTTTGCTGATCCCCACGATTGGCGGCGATATCGATACGGTTTTACAAGAAAACGCGAATCAACTTGTACATATCAAACGGCTGCAAAAACAAGGGGCGGATATTGCGGGTAACTGCACCGGGACTTTTTTGTTAGCAGAGTCAGGGTTACTTGATAACAAAGTTGCCACTACCCATTGGGGATATGCTGATAAATTTCGCTCTCATTATCCCAGTGTTAATTTACAGTCTGAAAAGATGGTAACTGAACAAGATGCTATTTTTTGTGCAGGTGGCGGTATGGCGTGGATAGATTTGGCTATTTTGCTTATAGAACGTTATTGCGGTCATCAAGTGGCTAGTGATACTGCCAAGTCTCATGTACTCGATTTTTCTAGGCCGAATCAAACCGTGTATGCAAGCAGTCGCCAGCATAAATTTCACCAAGATAAAGATGTGTTAGCTGTACAAAATTACTTAGAAAATCACTTTACGAAACGTCTTACCCTGAAACATGTTGCCCACGAACATAATATGACTGAACGCACATTAATAAGGCGTTTCAAGCAAGCCTGTGCAATAACGCCTATCCAATATTTACAAGGTTTACGATTAGAACAAGCGCGAAAAATCTTAGAAACTTCTATGTCTCCGCTTGAATCCATTGTGAATAGTGTGGGCTACGAAGACCTCAGTTCTTTCACTCGGCTTTTCAAAAAAAATACCGGTTTATCGCCCTCACAATATCGCGCCAAGTTCATAAGAAAATAAATATTTACAACAATGATAAGTTTTTATTACCTAGTTTGTGTAAAATACTACGCCGCGTACAGACCGCTTTTTCTGTACCGAAAAGCACTACAAAAGCATAATCTAAAACTCTTGGTGGACACATGAGAACACATAAACTAGCCTCTTTGGCGCTTGCAATTAGTGCAGCGTTCAGTACCTCTATCGTTGCTCAAGAAGCAGAAACATTACAAAAAAAAGAAACGGCTCTTGAACAAATTACCGTAACAGCGCAAAAACGTACCCAGTCAATTCAGGAAGTACCTATTTCTGTCGCGACGCTAAGTGGTGAAAAATTTGAAAGCTTGTTTTCAGGTGGTGAAGATATTCTTGCATTGGCCGTTCGCGTGCCTGGCCTTTACGCTGAGTCGTCAAACGGTCGCGTAGCGCCACGTTTCTATATTCGTGGCCTAGGTAACACCGACTTCGATTTAGCCGCCTCACAGCCTGTTTCTATTATCATGGACGAAGTGGTAATGGAAAATGTGGTACTAAAAAGCTTCCCACTTTTTGATGTGCAACAAGTTGAAGTATTACGTGGCCCACAAGGCACCTTATTTGGCCGTAACACTACAGCAGGTATCATTAAGTTCGATACCGTAAAACCTACACAAGATTTAGAAGGTTACGCTAAAGCCGGTTTTGGTTCTTATGGCACAATGAATTTTGAAGGTGCTATTAGTGGCGGTTTAACTGATGAGCTATCAGCACGCTTGTCTGTACTTTCACAAGAGCGTGATGATTACATCGACAATGCTTTTACCGGTGAAAACGATGCGATTGGCGGCTTTGACGAAAAAGCTTATCGCTTACAGCTTCTTTGGGAACCCTCTGACGATTTCTCAGCTTTATTAAATGTTCACGGCAGAGAATTAGATGGCACAGCGTCAATTTTCCGCGCTAACATTTTTGATGTTGGCAGCAATAACCTAAACGCAAATTACGACCGCGATACCATTTATTATGATGGTGACATCGACGGCAACGGTGCTGACAATAACCCTCAAGAATATGACGGTTTCGGCGCATCACTAAAGCTTGAATACGATATGGATGATGTGACCTTCACATCAATCTCAGCCATGGAAACCGCTGAAGGTTCAAGCCTTGGTGACATTGATGGCGGTTTCAACAATGCTGATGGCACATCTGGCCCTGGCGTTATTCCATTCTCTGCTGTTACTCAAGATAATCTAGACGACCTTGAGCAATATACGCAGGAATTCCGCTTATCAAGCAACACCACTGATGCAATGAACTGGCAACTAGGCGCCTTCTATTACGACGCGTCTTTCAACGTGACCAGTATTGACGGTTTCTTTGGTGCAACCACTGTTTTCCATGAAAACAGAACATGGGCGGTATTTGGTCAAACGTCTTACCAAGTGAATGAGAAACTAAATATTACTGGTGGCCTTCGTTATACTCATGACGAGAAATCATTGATTGTTGGCGATCAAAACGTAGATGGCTTTGCCGTAGTTATTGGCGCTGCAAGCGTACAAGATTACGAGCCAATTAACGTTGATGATGGGCAAACCAGTTTCGAACTTAGCGCTAATTACCGTATAACAGACGATATGTCTGCTTACGCTCGCTACTCAAATGGTTTCCGTGCTCAAACTATTCAAGGTCGTGATGTTGCATTTGAAAGCTCACCATCTGTGGCTGACGCTGAAACGATTAACTCTTATGAAGTTGGTTTTAAATCTGATTTGCTAGATGGAACACTTCGTCTTAACGGTGCAGCGTTCTACTACACGGTTGACGATATGCAATTGTCAGCCATTGGTGGTGGTAACAACTTTACTGCACTCGTTAATGCAGATGAAGGCGAAGCCTACGGTTTTGAAATTGATTCTCAGTGGTTAGCGACTGATGAACTAACCTTTACTGCTGGCTACAGCTACAACCACACAGAAATTAAAGATGACACATTAACGATTGGCGGTTGTGGTTCTTGTACTGTTACCGACCCAGTAGCAGATGATGGCAACTACATTGTGAACGGTAACCCGTTCCCACAAGCACCAGAGTCTATCTTTAACTTTACCGCACGCTACACTGTACCTATGGGCGACAACGGTGAATTCTTCGTATTTACCGATTGGGCGTTCCAAGGTGAAACTAACATCTTCTTATATGAGTCTGTGGAATTTACAACTGACGACAACTTTGAAGGTGGTTTGCGTATAGGTTACGAAAACTTCGAGCATAACTACACAGTGGCATTGTTCGGCCGTAACATTACCGATGAAGATAACGTTAAAGGGGCTATCGACTTTAACAACCTTACCGGTATTATGAACGAACCACGTATCCTTGGTGTTGAAGTGAAGTACTCTTTCTACTAAGCACTATTTTGATTTAGGTTGAAAGTGCAGATCTGGTCTGCACTTTTATTCTTGGCCTTATCAAGTATTGCATTTAAGAGTGATAAACAGAAAAAAGCGAAGGTGTCGTGTTAACGACCCTTCGCTTTTTTGTTTTCTATATTCCCTTAGCAGTTTACTCGTTCGTATTTGGTGTTGGGCATTCTTTTTAATATTTGCCATTTTCCCTAGGCCTATATACGTCTGCCTGATACTTACAACTACATTAGTGGCTAAGCCGCAAACTGCCCGGTTCGCGTCCACGCTCTGTCTTGCTGTAGCATTCCTTTTTGTAGCTTTGCTTCCTGTGGTATTCCTTGGGATGCATTTTCACGCAGATTCTTTTCTTCCAAGAGAATACGCTGCAACTTGCGGCAAACATTCACCATCCGAGACATCTTGGTAAAATAAACCTGCTCTATTAACTCCCCTTTTTCATTAAACATAAAAGTGGCTAACTTGCAGTTTTTATAGGGCAAATAAAAGTGGTGGACTGTAAATCGACGAGACACAGGCGCGCCCATTACTTTTTGATACATACAAAAAGGCAACGAGTCCGCCCGTTTATCACCGCCAAATAAATGGGTTAAGCGCTGGAACTTATCTTGCCCTGGCGAAGATAATATTCCGAACTTTTCAATAAGTTGATCAACTGCTTTAACACCTGTAGTCATCGCGTTCACCTATATACTGTTTATTTATACAGTATATAGCTAATCGTACAAAATGCAAACAAAAACACCGCATTGGCCAACCAATGCGGTGTTTTTATAATCCGTTTACCGAACTAGACGGGAGTTTTTCTATTCACTAGCCCGTGTTAGTGCTGCTCTATCGATGCCGAACCAACAGACTCAGTATGCTTTCTACCTTTAAATACATTTTTAATGTCATTCAATATGAGGTACAAGGCAGGTACTAGTAGTAAGGTAATAATCGTGGCAAACAAAATACCGAAGGCCAACGAAATTGCCATAGGAATAACAATTTGTGCCTGTAGGCTTCGCTCAAATACAATTGGCATTAGCCCCATAAAGGTGGTTAACGACGTTAATATAATCGCGCGAAAACGCTGCGTACCAGCACTAATGGCTGCGCGCATTAATGAATGGCCTTCTTGGCGTGCTCGGTTAACAAAGTCCACCATAATCAAGCTGTCGTTAACCACTACACCGGATAACGCAATAATGCCACAAATCGACAGTACACTTACCGCCATGCCTAATACTAAGTGCCCAATAATAGCGCCTACCACACCAAATGGTATGACTGACATGATGATAAACGGTTGGCTGTAAGATTTAAGGGGTATAGCCAATAGCGCGTAAATCGCAAATAACGCAAACAATAAGCCCTGCGCCAAACTCATCATTGCATCAGCTTGTTCTTTTGCATTTCCTTGTAACTGGAAATCCACTTTAGGATAGCGTGCTAACAAATCAGGCATAACAGATTCGATAACCTCACCCGTAATTTCAGACGGATCCATCAACGCCTTGTCTACTACGGCGGTGACAGTAACAGAGCGGCTGCCATCTACACGAATGATTGAATCGAAGCCTTCGCCTACGGTAAAGCTAGCCACTTGCTGAAAAGGTATCTCTTGGCCGTTAGGCGCACGAATACGCATATTTTCTAAGTGTTCAATAGAACTACGTTCTGCTCTTGGGTAACGCACCATGACTTTTATTTCTTCATCGTCACGTTGTATACGCTGAACTTCCGCGCCGTAAAAGCCAAAACGTACTTGCTGCCCTAGTTGTTGTAGCGTAATACCTAATGCGTCGGCTTGAGGTTTCAATGCTAATTGAATCTCTTCACTACCACCTGAGAACGTATCATTAATATCGGTTACGCCGTCGTAGCCTGACAAGATACTTTTTAATTCATCACTTACGGCTCTTAAAGACGCAATATCACCAGAGCTAAATTCGAAGCTAAGATCAGCACCACCACCAGGGCCACCCGGAGCGCCAATACTGAATGTCTTAACACCTGGAATTTCAGACATTTCATCGCGCCACAGCTGATGAATTTCATAATCGGCCATGGTACGCGTTTCACCTTTGGTCAGTTCAGCAAACACCTCCCCACCCAAATCACCGTTATCAAACGCCATGGAGTGTTTAATTACGCCTTCACCTGTATCGTCACGCACCTTTTCATCCATACGCATCATGCCTTCACGTAATGCAGTAAGCACTTCGTCTCGCTGCTTTAGCGAAGAGCCTGGCTCTAGCTCAAAACTTGCAAACATGAAGTCACTAGGAATACTGGGGAAGAAAACAAATCGAACAATACCGCCGCCAAATAAACCAATGGTCAAAATTAGCATGGCTAAGAAAACGGATACCGTGGTGTAACGATTACGTATTGTCTTTTCTAAGAATGGCGCATAAACATTGTGTATAAAACGCTTAATACCTTCACTGAAAAAGTCTCTAAATTTTTGCAGCTTATTAGCCTTCGCTGGATCATAAGGCTTTAATTTCATATGCACTAAATGTGCAGGCAAAATAAGCTTCGACTCTATTAATGAAAACACCAAACAAATGATCACCACGAGCCCAATGGTTTTCCAAATGACACCAAAAGGACCCGACACCATTAGCATAGGTGAGAATGCCGCTATGGTAGTAAGCACGCCAAAGGTGGCCGGCATAGCCACTTTCTTAACGCCTGCAATCACATTTTCGGTACTGTGCCCTTTTTGATCAATTTCGGAATAGGCCGACTCCCCCATTATGATGGCATCGTCTACTACTATTCCAAGTACAAGAATAAAGGCAAATAAACTCAGCATGTTGATAGACACACCAAGCATATCAATAGGCATAACTAACAACGTACCTAGGAAACAAACCGGCAGGCCAACGATCACCCAAAACGCGAGCTTTATTCTCAAAAATAACGACAGTACTAAGAACACCAACAGGCCACCAAAAAACATATTTTCAAGCATCATGTTCAATCTATCTGCTAGATAAAACGAACTATCTCCCCATGTGTCGGCGGAAATATGGGCTGGAAAATCATTCTTTTTCTCGTCGATGTAGCCGTTAACTTGTTCTGATATTTCTAATGCATTTTGATCACCCACCGCTTGTACGCGAAGGCTAACTGCTGGTTTTCCATCGAACAATGCATATTGGTTGTTCTCAATAAAACCATCATTAATATAAGCAACGTCGCCTAACGTCACCCGCGTGCCATCAGTATTGGTGACTAGCACTATCTGGGAGAAATCCCAGCCAGTGTATGCCTGCCCTTTAGTTCTAAGCAGAATATCGCCATTTTCGGTGCGAATAGACCCACCTGGTAAATCAATACTCGACTGACTTAAACGACTGACCGCATCTGCAAAGGTAAGGTTGTATTTTTGTAGGTCTACCTCAGACAATTCAACCGATATTTCGTAGTCTCTAGCCCCAACAACTTGCACACTTGAAATACCTGGAAGGTTGGCAACGTCATCTCGAATATCTTTTGCGAACTCTTTTAATTCACGTTCGCTGGCGTCGCCAAATACTGAAATCCAAATAACATCTTGTTGAATTTTCTGGCGATAGATAACCGGCTTTTCTGTGTCGGCTGGAAAAAGAGGAATGGCATCAACTTGCACCTTCACTTCGTCAAGTAACGATTGAATGTCGTAATTTTCCTCAACTTGAATGCTGACCGTACCCATGCCCTCTACCGCGGTTGAGGTGACTTGTTTAATGCCCTCTAGGTTTTTAATCGACTCTTCTATCTTTAAAATTACGCCCTCTTCTACTTCTTGAGGCGCAGCGCCCAAATACGGTACGCGAACATTGATGATGTCTATTTCAAAACTAGGGAAAACTTGTTTTTGTATACTAAAGGCACCAAATAGGCCGCCAACAATTAACAACCACATCAACAAATTTGCCGCAACACTGTTGCGCGCAAACCACGCGATTAACCCTTTTTGCGTATCAATTTGGTTCATTACTTACCCCCAGAAGAAGCAGGACTTGTTTCAGTAGTATCATCTTCAACGCCTACTGATTGAGTGTCGGCCTCTTTATCGTTCTCTGCTTCTGGTGGCATGGCAGGCTCATCACCTGGCAGCCTTACTTTCATACCATTATAAGGGTTCGGAACCGCACTGGTTACTACCAGCGCGCCACTATTTAAGCCGCCACCAATGAAAGCTTTTTCTGCCGTGGTACGCACTACGTCAACCGGTACAATTTCAATTTCGCGGTTATCGTTAACAATCAGCACTGTATTATCAAGGCGTAAAATGGAGCGAGGGATCACGGTTAAGTTTTGTTTTTGGTGAGAAACAATTTTGGCTTGAACGAATTGACCGAAGCGAAGTGGTGCGTTGTCGCCGCCATTAAATTGATAAGGGTCTTTTACTTCAACCACGGCATAAAGTACGCGGCTGCCTGTATCCAAAATACCTTCAGAACGAACTAACTTACCAGTCCAGGTTCTATTTTTACCTCCTACCGTTGCGTTTAAAGTCACATCAGATTGTTGGTTAGATTGATTACCAATATCTATGAACATCAAGTCTTTATCGGTTATGGGTAAACGTACCTCGGCGGTGTCCGTTGAATAAACGGTGCTTACTGTAGCGCCTGCTGACACAAATTGACCTAAATCGATGTTTCGCTCAACCACTATGCCGTTGTATGGGGCTCTAATTTGCGTACGATCAAGATTACGCTTGGCACGCTCAAGTTTTGCTTCTGAGGCTTTAACATTCGCTTGCTCTTTGGCTAATTGAGGCTTACGCAAGCCAAGCTCAGGCGGCACAACACTGCTTACTGAACGCCATTCTTGCTCGGCGACTTTACCTCTTGCGAGCTCTTCTTGAAGCGCAGCATGCGCTTGAGCCAGTTCAGCTTCAGCCAACTTTACTTCAGTGCGGTAGTCATCTTGTTCAAGGGTGATTAGCACATCCCCTTTTTGGAACATGCCCCCAACAATCAATTTATCGGACAAACTAACGACTCGCCCACTGACTTGTGCGCTAAGTGATGTTCTATTACGAGGCACTACGTTGCCCTGAGAATCAACTACGAAGCTTACAGGTTGGTAATCCATTGGTTTGGCATCAACAAGGAAGGCTTGCGTTTCGACGGGAATTTGCTCTGGAGGTTTACGTGAAGAAATCATAATTGCCGCAACAACAAACGCGACTAAAATGATGATAAGAGGTATACCGCTTTTTATCCAGATGGAGTTTTTCATTATTTTCCCTATAAAACGTAGTACTGATGCTTAGCCGATGCACCGACACTCACCTACTTGCATAAGTGAAATCTGTCTGGCGAACAATGGGTTAAAGCTATACGTGATTTATTATTTTTTTATTGGTTCTAGTGTAATGTGTTTCGACGCGAAGCGCTTGTCTTCGTTTGTTAAAAATTGTGAATTATTTAACTAATTAGTGCGCGACTCAACGTAATATAAAAAAATCCACTCAGAATTAAAATGTAAGATTGCTAAATGAGTAATAATCGTTGATTATTTAAACACCTGCACACTCGCAGGAAAAGTTGCGCTTATCGATGCAACAACGAATTTGTTACGCTAAAAGGGATGACCTGTCATGAGCCTAAAAAAGCAATACCTGAAATCTAAACCCGTTTGTAAAGTAACATTCCGCCTTTCCGCCGAAGAAGCAAAAAATGCCGATGAAGCTAGCCTTGTGGGTGACTTTACCGAATGGGACAAGCAACCTCTGTCGATGAAAAAACTGAAGAGCGGGGATTTCACGCTGACTATTAATTTAGAAACCGATCATGAGTATCAATTTCGCTATCTACTCGATGGTGATATGTGGGAAAACGATTGGGCCGCCGATGCTTATCTACCTTCTAGCATCGGAAGCGAAGATAATTCTGTAGTTCGTGTTTAACACTGCCCTCGCCTGCGGTTTTTAACCGTTACTACGAGCATTAAAAAAGGCTGCGTTTGAAGGCAGCCTTTTTTGATTTTTAAACGTGTTTTTTATAACGTGTTTTCTAGTTCAGGTAACACATCAAATAAATCGCCAACAAGGCCATAATCCGCTACTTGGAAAATAGGCGCTTCTTCGTCTTTGTTGATAGCAACAATGACTTTCGAGTCTTTCATACCGGCAAGATGCTGAATAGCACCAGAAATACCTACAGCAATATACAGCTGCGGTGCAACGATTTTACCGGTTTGGCCTACCTGCATGTCATTTGGTACAAAGCCCGCATCAACTGCGGCACGTGATGCACCAATAGCAGCACCAAGTTTGTCAGCAATACCTTCAAGTAACTTGAAGTTTTCGCCATTTTGCATACCACGACCACCAGAGATAACCACTTCAGCAGCCGTTAGCTCAGGGCGCTCAGACTCAGTAAGCTCTTCAGAGACGAAGCTAGATTTTTCGCTTTCTTTAACCACATCTAGTGTCGTTACTTCAGCGCTTCCACCTGTTGTTGCAGCATCAAAAGAAGCGGCACGCACAGTGATCACCTTTTTGCTATCAGACGATTGTACTGTCGCAATAGCGTTACCAGCATAAATAGGTCTGATAAAGGTATCTTCGCTTTCGACACCAATGATGTCAGAAATTTGAGCAACATCTAAAAGTGCAGCAACACGAGGCATGAAGTTCTTGCCTGTTGTAGTAGCGGCCGCTAATAGGTGGCTGTAATCATCAGCAAGTGATAACACAAGATCGGCAACGTTTTCAGCAAGCTGATATTTGTAAACTGCATTGTCGATAAGCAATACTTTGCTTACGCCGTCAATTTGCGCAGCACTGTCAGCAACAGCCTGACAACCTTCACCCGCTACAAGCACATGAATGTCACCGCCCATTTTTGCTGCAGCATGAACCATTTTTGCAGTTTCTGACTTCAAGCTAGCATTGTCGTGCTCGGCATATACAAGAACTGTCATGAGATCACCTTTGCTTCATTCTTAAGTTTTTCGACCAACTCAGCAACATCCGCCACTTTCACTCCACCTTCACGTTGAGGCGGTGGCGTTACTTTGAGAACTTTAACGTTAGATTCAAGTGCCACACCGAAGTCAGCAGCTGGTTTAACATCCAGTGGCTTACGTTTCGCTTTCATAATGTTTGGCAGCGAAGCATAGCGAGGTTCGTTCAAACGTAAATCGGTAGTCACAACAGCTGGTAACGTTAAGGCAACGGTTTGTAGACCGCCATCAACTTCACGGGTAACGTTAACGCTTGTTCCGTCTACCGCTACTTCTGATGCAAAGGTGCCTTGAGGCATACCGGTTAATGCAGCAAGCATTTGCCCGGTTTGGTTATTGTCTGAATCGATACTTTGTTTACCTAACACCACCAACTGAGGCTGTTCTTCTTCAACAACTTTAGCAAGAAGCTTAGCCACTTGAAGCGAATCTAGGTTTTGGTCTGTATCAATTTGAATACCGCGGTCGGCGCCTAGTGCTAACGCAGTACGAATTTGTTCTTGGCAGCTTTTATCGCCAATAGAAACCACTACGATTTCTGTCGCTATCCCTTTCTCTTTTAGTCTTACTGCTTCTTCAACAGCAATTTCGCAAAAAGGGTTAATGGCCATTTTAGCGTTAGTAAGATCAACGCCAGAGTTATCGGCCTTCACTCTTACTTTAACGTTATAATCGATCGCGCGTTTGACCGGGACGAGTATTTTCATATTTACCTCAATTGTTGAGTTCGTCGGTGTATGTTGCTATTCCATGCTAATAAGCGGTTAAGGAAACAGCGTTACTTCACCACGCATTCTGAAACTTAAACAATGTGCTTTACGCTAACTTTGCGTTGTGGCGAAGACATTTTCAAAAGGCTAGACCCAAAATATCATTAACACCACGTTTACTTGCACAGTATTTGTGCTGCTAGTTAACGTTAACGTAAACTCCCTGCAATGTACTTACTGTTGACGTAAACGTCAACCTAGATTACCTTTCAGGACGACAATTAATTTACATGTTTTTGACACATCGCATTATTTGTTTCATCAATAGTGCACTATAAAAAATCGAACATAAGGAGCCACCCGTGGAACGAGAATCGATGGAGTTTGACGTAGTCATCGTCGGTGCCGGCCCAGCTGGACTATCAACCGCCTGCAAGCTTATGCAGCTTGCCAATGAAAACAACCAAGAACTCATGGTCTGTGTTGTCGAAAAAGGCTCTGAAGTGGGTGCACATATTCTCTCAGGTGCGGTATTTGAGCCTAGAGCAATGAACGAACTTTTTCCAGATTGGAAGGAAAAAGGCGCACCTTTGAACACCCCAGTGACCGAAGATCATATTTATTTATTGAATAGTGAATCATCATCAAAACGCCTACCAAACGCGATTACCCCTAAAACCATGCACAACGATGGTAACTACATTGTGTCGATGGGTAACGTCTGTCGTTGGTTAGCTGAACAAGCGGAACAACTGGGTGTGGAAGTTTTCCCTGGCTTCGCAGCTTCAGAGGTCATTTATAATGACGACGGCAGTGTTGGTGGTGTATTAACGGGTGACATGGGTGTTGGCGCAGATGGCCAACCCAAAGATGGCTATATGCCTGGCATGGAACTTCGAGCGAAATACACCGTATTTGCAGAAGGTTGCCGTGGGCATTTAGGTAAAGACCTTATCGAGCATTTCTCGCTTGATAAAGACGCTTCGCCACAACATTACGCAATAGGCTTCAAAGAAATTTGGGATATCGACCCTGCTAAACATCAGCCTGGTCTAGTCGTACATAGTGCTGGTTGGCCGCTAAACGACGCAACTGGCGGTAGTTATTTATACCATGCAGAAGATAATCAGGTATTCGTAGGCCTTATCGTCGATTTGAACTACAGCAACCCGTACTTAAGCCCGTTTGATGAATTCCAACAATTAAAACACCATCCTGTCTTTAAACAATATTTAGAAGGCGGTAAGCGTGTTTCTTATGGTGCCCGTGCAATTGCAAAAGGTGGCTTTAATTCTTTACCTAAAATGACGTTCCCCGGTGGCATATTAGTAGGTTGTGAAGCAGGTACGCTTAACTTTGCGAAAATCAAAGGTAATCACACGGCTATGAAATCAGGCATGCTAGCTGCTGAGTCTATTATTGAAGCTTTAGCGAAGAATGCAGAAGCCCCTGAAAGTGAATTAACTGGCTATACCGATAAATTTAAAAATTCGTGGGTATATGATGAATTATTCCGTTCACGTAATTTCGGACCGGCTATTCATAAATTAGGTAATTTCTGGGGGGGCGCATTTAATACGCTTGAGCAGAACTTCTTTAATGGTAATTTATTTTTCACCATGAAAGACGAACATAAAGACTATGCTCAACTTGATTTGGCCTCTGATGCTAAAGAAATTAGCTATCCTAAACCGGACGGCGTTTTAAGTTTTGATAAGCTTTCTTCAGTATTTTTATCAAATACAAACCATGAAGAAGAGCAGCCTTGTCATTTACAATTAAAAGATGCTTCTATTCCACTAGAAGTTAATTTCCCTAAATATGCAGAGCCTGCACAGCGCTACTGCCCTGCTGGGGTGTACGAAATTATTGAAGAGGAAGGGTCTAAGCGTTTTCAAATTAATGCGCAAAACTGCGTGCATTGTAAAACGTGTGATATTAAAGATCCTTCACAGAATATTCGTTGGGTTGTGCCTGAAGGTGCCGGCGGACCAAATTACCCAAATATGTAATTTAAAGCCATTTATCTTAAAAAATTAAAAAGCGGACTTTCTCCGCTTTTTTTTGTGCTAAATTTAATTATGATTCGCCTGAAAAATCCACTACGAAACGCAAAGGTTATTAAATGAACGAATTTTTAGATATTTTAACCCATGGAAGACGTTTACAAGGTGCTGTAAAGGAATTAAGCATTCAAGAGCTAGAAACAGTGCAAGAAAAACTTGCAAATATTATTGATAAAAGAAAAGAAAAAGCGCTTGAAGAAGAAAAAGTTGGTCAAGAAAAACGCGCCAAGCTTGAAGAAATTAAAAAACAAATGGAAGAAGCGGGTTTAAATTTCGAAGACTTACAATCATTAAATGAAGAGGCCCCTAAAAAGGTAGGTAAAAAGCGCCCTGTTAAATATAAATTAACAGATAGCGAAGGTGTTACCCACCCTTGGACAGGCATCGGTCGTATGCCTCGCGTATATAAAGAAGCTCTTGAAAGCGGAAAGTCGTTGGAAGACTATTCAGTAAACGCATAGTACTTGTGCTATAAAATGGGCTAGCGGTGAATAAATTTACTGCTACCCCTTCTTTCTATCTCTTGTCATTTTTAAATTCTCCCCCACTACTAGTCTTAATTACTATTTTTAATAGGGTATAAAGTGTCTTTGCATTTCAAATTATCCGAAGCCCAAAAAGATTCTCCATGGTTAGTGTTAGTTCATGGTTTGTTTGGCAGTGCTGATAACTTAGCAGGCGTTAAGCGTCACTTTGAAAGCACCTACAATATTATTAGTATTGATTTACCTGATCACGGACAATCCCCTTGGACTAACGGGTTTACGTTGGAAGCTGCGGTAACGGGAGTTGTTGAAATACTCGATAATTACCAGATTGATAAAGCGGCTTTTTTAGGCCATTCCTTAGGCGGTAAAATGGTAATGCAATTTGCGTTATTGAACCCTGACCGTGTTAGCCATTTAATTGTGGCAGATATTGCCCCCGTGAAATATTCACATAGTCATCAAGCAGTGTTCGATGGCCTTAAAAACGTCCCACTTGACGCGATAAGTGATAGGAAAGAGGCACAAGCCGCTCTTTCTGAATACGTTAAAGAGCCTGGTGTACAGCAGTTTTTACTTAAAAGCTTGTACCAAACTGACAGCGACGAGTGGAAATGGCGTTTCAATGTCGATGGATTAATTGCCAGTTATTCACGAATACTTGATTGGCCTCAAAGTAATTTGACCTTTCATGGGATAACCTTGTTTATTAAAGGTGCTGAATCAGATTACATTAATAATTCTTATAGGAAGGAAATTGCGAAATATTTCCCTAGTGCCAAAGCCCACATTATTGAGGGTACAGGACACTGGCTACATGCTGAGAAACCAAGTGTTTTCAATGCAATTGTGGCTCGCACATTAGAAAAGACGGCAAGTTAGCGTTATCTAAGATGCGAATGCCTATTATTACTTTTTTTTGACCCTTTTTGACTCTGCTAGGCGTATATACTGTGATATAGTTGCGCCAGATTTTTTCCAATAAAGACACTATGCTTGCAGAAAACTTTGAGCTAATTGAATCCATCATGCTGTACGGCGGTTTATTTATACTATTTGTATTGATGAGCTTTGCGGTACACGATGTCCTATCAAAAAATAACGTGCCGTTAATTGGGCGTGTTGTGACTTATGGGGTATTAGGCTTAGGGGCCATTGGTTTCCTAGCAAAAGGAATCATTGAATGGTTCTGGCTAAGCACAGGTGTATAGTAACTAGTAACGAATAATAGAGGTTTGATATGGCAAGCGTTGGCCTGTTTTTCGGAAGTGACACCGGTAATACCGAACATGTTGCGAAAATGATCCAGAAGGAACTGGGTAAACAGCTAATTGATGTAAAAGACATTGCCAAGAGCAGCAAAGAAGATATAGCAGAGTTTGATTTGCTTATTTTCGGGATCCCTACTTGGTACTACGGTGAAGCGCAATGTGACTGGGATGATTTCTTCCCAGAATTAGAAGACATTGATTTTACCGACAAGCTGGTAGCTATTTTTGGCTGTGGCGATCAGGAAGATTATGCAGAATATTTCCTTGATGCTATGGGTATGGTTCGCGATATCGTTGAAGGCCGTGGTGCCATTTTAGTAGGACAATGGCCTACCGAAAGTTACGATTTCGAAGCCTCTAAAGGTATGGCAGACGACAACCACTTTGTAGGCTTAGGCATTGATGAAGACCGTCAACCAGAGCTTACCGAATCACGTGTAAAGTCTTGGTGTAAGCAAATTCATGACGAACTGTGTTTATCTGAATTAGCCTAGTTCACAAGCTTCATGCTTATTAGTAATAAAAACGCCGCTTTTGTTAGCGGCGTTTTTGTTTGCGTTATTATTTGTTGCGATATTCACACCACAAAAAAAGTTAAAGCTGAAAACGCTCCACCGCTTTTCTAAGGCTGTCAGTTTGCGCATCTAGCATCATAGTCGACTCATTGGCTTGGCGGGTACTCTGAGCACTGGAGTCAGCCAGAGCAACAATGGTATTTAAGCTTGAGGCTACATCTGCCAGTAATACATCTTGTTGCTGAGTATCTGTAACAATATGCTCATTTATTTGGCTTAAACGAGCAATAATTTCTCGAATACTTTCAACCTGCTGAGATACTTGTTGCGTAATTTCCACCCCTTCTTGGGCTTGTTCCCTGCCCGCATTTATGGCTTTTACCGCTTTCTCAGCATCTTTTTGAAGGTTGCCTATCATAGACTCGATTTCTTCGGTCGAGTTATGTGTACGATTTGCCAAGGTGCGCACTTCATCAGCGACTACGGCGAAACCTCTGCCTTGCTCTCCTGCCCTAGCGGCTTCAATTGCTGCGTTAAGTGCTAATAAATTGGTTTGCTCAGCAATGGTTTTTATAACGTCAAGAATGCTGCCAATGCTGCGTGAGTGTCCATCTAAACGATTTATAATATCTGCGGATGCTTCAGCCTGTCGGGCTTGGCTGTCTACCTGACTGCGGTTTTGGGCAACTAGCACACTAATTTCTTCGCTTTGTGCGGTCACGGTATGCAGCGCTTCCATAGCATCATTAATTTGGCTTAAATTGCTACGACTCGTGTTTTGCACATCTTGGGTATTAGTAGAAATTACCGTGACTTGTTTACGTTGTTCATCCACACCTTGTAAGCTTTTTTCACCTAAGGCGACGCTTTCTTTAGTAATGGTAATTAAGCGTTTTTCTTGTTCTAAAATATTCCCCACTAACTCTCGCAAACTATTGGTTAAACTATTCACTTTGACGGAAAGCGCCGTGAATTCATCATTCCCTATTTCAGGTAGCGTGTGGCTTAAATCCCCTTTACTCAGTTGAGTTAACCCTTCATTAATTCTTCCAAGGGGCGTAGAGATGCTTCGGGTCGCCAGCACACCTAACGTAATCGCTGCAATCAGGCCAATCACTGCCACAACAAAGTTTTTAACTAAGTTGGTTTGCACAGATTCCAAAATCGCATTTTGACCCTCAATTGATTCAGACTGCACACTATCAAATAATGTATTAATGCTGCTTAACGCCACCTGCAACGCCGTTAATGCTTCGTCTTTTTTCGCTTGAGCTACGGCTATTTCATTTAACTTTTGTTGTTGTAGCGCCACCAAACCGTTGGTGCCGTTTACGTTTTCAATGAGTAAAGCAAATTGTTCATTGAAAGCAGCTACCGTGCCCCCATCATCAATATCAAGTGCAAGGCGGTTTAAGTAATCTTTATCTACCGTAATATTACTGATTTGATATTTAATATCGTCAATTATATTGGCCGTTTCTTGTGCATCTATACTGGCGGCAAGTTCGCTAAAAGAATCTGTGGTGGTAAGCAGCTTGTTATCGATATTCGTCCCTGCACCAATTAATGTGTCTAGGCTTGGACTGTCTGACTCTAAGTAAGACAAATCCAGCATTAAGGCGCTTGCTTCATCTGCCTCGCTCATTACTTCACTCAATTTTTCGCCCAACGCGCGTTCTATCGTGATTCGCTGCGCTAATGCTGCATACATATCATGACTATTTTCTACGTAGGCTAAACTTGCATTTACCGCTTCTACCGCAATTGGATTGCTAGGAAGAATAATAGTTAGGTTCTTGAGATCCTGCACAAACTCGTCTGATAGCGTTTTAAACTTTTGTTGATTTTGGGCCAACGCGCTGGGTGTATTTTCGTGAAAGCCATTTGCCGTAACCACAGATAAAGATAGGATCTCGGTTTTGACTTTAAGCATACTGGTTTGAGCTGGCATTTTCCGCTCAACCACGTCTTCTGCTGAACGTCTAATGTCGTTTAAACCGAAATAAGAAAGAATACTTGTGATGAGTAACAAACAACCAAAAAGGCCAAAACCTAGTTTTATTTTATTTATAACCGTTAATTGCATTGGCATAATTCTAAGCACGCGATGAAATCTACGTACCAACCTCGTTTTACCATTATTACTACAAGTTTAACAGAATGTTAAAAATATGCACTCAGAGTTTAAATAGATGCTATTAATTATTAACAATAACTGACACTTACAAACTGGTCTGTCCTCAAAAAACAAAATAGTCGACAAGATGCCACTTCAATAAAAAATTCTAATTCGTTCGAATTT
Organism: Alteromonas sp. K632G; assembly: GCF_017653625.1. Lineage (NCBI taxonomy): Bacteria > Pseudomonadati > Pseudomonadota > Gammaproteobacteria > Alteromonadales > Alteromonadaceae > Alteromonas > Alteromonas sp. K632G. Next base: position 119,431 of record NZ_JAGGDM010000008.1, on the reverse strand, counting down.
CCATCGTACCGAACAAGAAACAGTAGTTTTACTTTTAAATCCTGACGAGTTACCTATAATAGCTCCATTGATAAACATCTCGTTCTCAGTAGGTTGTAATGGATCAGAATAAAGAACTTAAAAAAGCAGGTTTAAAAGTAACCCTGCCACGTCTAAAGATTTTGCAAATTTTGCAAGAACCTCAAAATCAACACATCAGTGCAGAGGACGTGTATAAGATTCTGATCGAGCAAGAGGAAGAGATTGGCCTTGCAACAGTTTATCGCGTACTAAACCAATTCGATGATGCGGGTATCTTGAATCGCCATCATTTTGAAGGTGGCAAATCAGTTTTTGAAATAAGCCACAAAGAACATCACGATCACTTAGTATGCCTAAAATGTGGCAAGGTAATTGAGTTTGAAGACGATATTATCGAGCAGCGCCAAGACATGATTGCGAAGAAGCACAATATCAAGCTTACACATCATAGTTTGTATCTTTATGGTGAATGTACAGATGGAAATTGCGAAGGTAACGATTAGTTACCGCAAAGCACTTCTGTTTAGCAAAAGCCCTTTAATGTGAATTGAAGGGCTTTTTGTTATAAACGCCAGTACTGCATAGTAATACCGCATAGTATTACCGCATAGTATTACCGCATAGTAGCACCGCATATTCACCTCCTAGTTCGCCCTCAAATAGCGTATAGCGTCTATCAATTTTCGCCCTACCGTAGCATTTAAAATAGAGCCCTTTCTGACTAGCTTCAACAAAATACACATACCACAATTATAACTGCAACCAAGAATGGAAACCGGTTTCTTCAATAAATATAATAAGTAGTCATAAAAATGAGTTTCTAGTAAGCGCTCTAAAACCAAGGTTTACTATGTGTAGCTATAGACGAGTACGTATTAAACGAACATCGCTAAGAGTAGGGTTAGCATTAGCCCCACAACGCCAATAATAGTGGCCATGCACGTCCAGGATATTAAGGTGGTTTTTACCGAAATATCGAAATAGCGGTTAATTATCCAAAACCCCGTATCGTTTACATGCGACATTGCTGTAGCTCCGGCAGCAATAGAGATGGTCATTAGCGCTAATAAAGACGGTGATAACGACAAAGCATTAACAACGGGAGCCATCAGACCAGCAGCCGTTAACATTGCAACGGTAGCTGAGCCTTGAATAATCCTGACGGAAATGGCAATAAGAAACCCAGCCATTAGCGGTGGTAAGGGTGAAAGTGCCACTACATCGGCAAAGGCTTGACCTGCCCCCGAATCGATTAATACTTGTTTGAACATACCACCCGCACCTGTCACTAATATCACGAGTGCAACTGGCTCTAACCCTTTCGATGCCACATTTCTCACTTGATCTGCGCTTAAGCCTTGGTTTATTCCGAGCCACTTAAAACATGCCAAGGTCGCGATGGTGAGTGCGATGAAAGGATGCCCAACAAAAATAAATACCTGTTTTACTATGCCGTCGGCTAGCACAAATTTCGCAATTGACCCGACGAGGATCACAACAAGAGGAAAGAATAACAAAGCGGCCACTAATGAAAACGAGGGCAATGCTTCTACTGGCCTAGCCTCGATATTTCTAATATGTTCCGGCACTGGCACTTGGATTTTTTTGGCGATATAGGAAGCGTAAATTGGGCCTGCAATACAAGCACATGGCACGCCAACGATAAAACCAAATAAAATCACTAGTCCAATGTCGGCATTTAATATAGATGCTACGGCTACAGGCCCTGGCGTGGGGGGAATAAAGGCATGGGTAACCGCAAGCCCTGCTGCTAAAGGAATGCCATAATAAATTAACGACTTACCGGTTTTTTGCGCCATTGAATATATCAGCGGCATTAATATAATGAGTCCTACCTCAAAAAATACCGGTATCGCCACAAGGAAACCGGTTATAACCAGTGCCCATTGGCTATTTTTTTCACCGAACTTCTGCTTGATGGTTAGCGCTAATCTATCCACACCACCCGACTCTTCTAGGAATTGCCCGAACATTGCGCCTAGCCCCACTATGGTAGCAACAAAACCAAGTGTATTTCCCATACCACTTTGCATGGAATTGAGCACTTCTGTGGCGTCCATTCCCGTGCCTAGTCCTACAAAAGCTGCTGCGATAATAATGGCAATAAAGGCATGTACTTTTCTAGCAATAACCAAATAGGCCAGCAGTACAATGCTGACTATGGCGAAAAAAAGAAGCGAAAAGGTATCTGACATGTTTCTTCCCTATAAACCTGCACTTAAGTCTGTACTTGAACCTGCAGTTACCGGCTCGTAAAATTCTGAAGTACGTAATGAAAATTCTTATTATCTAGTAAACAGAGAACACCCAGGCAACCCGTTGTTATTCTACGCAACACCACGTTAACAAATTACGCATTCGCCGTAACAATATTATAAAGAAACCTTGAACGCAACCGGTTTCCAACTTATGATTATTTTAAATAAGTCATCCTAGTGTTGAGCACTTTCCTTAGCATTGAGTTAAAAAGGTAGTTAAATGACTGCAAATACCGTTTTCTTTATTACTGGCGTTTCAGGCACAGGGAAATCTACTATCGGCGAGCGTGTGGCTTCTGAACTGAGACTTGTTTTTGAGGAAGGTGATAGTTATCACCCTGTGGCTAGCGTAGAAAAAATGTCTGCTGGGATTCCGTTAGAAGATGCCGACAGATGGGACTGGCTAACGCATTTGAATAAAATAGCCAAAGATCATTTGGCGAATGATCGAAGCGCTATTATTTCTTGTTCAGCGCTTAAAGCATCCTACCGAGCATTATTATGTGAAGGGCTAAGTGAAGGGCTTAATAAAGAGCTAACAGGAAGGCAAGCTGAAGAGAAAAAAAATCCATTAGCTAAAAGCGTTCAATCGAATGTAAGGTTCATCTACTTACATGCCTCTACCGATACCATTGGCCAAAGGCTTAAACAAAGACAGCATTTTTTTGTGGGCGATGATATGCTCAAAAGTCAGTTTGCTACCCTTGAAATACCAAATAAAAATGAGGCTTTCTTTGTGGATGTTTCACAAAGCATCGATGAGGTGGTGGCCAAATGCAAGACGTTTATCAGCTCAGTGATAGATGCTTCATAGCCCCTAAATTTGACGCCTTTTCAAACGAGAGTATAACGCCCCATTACAGTGAAATAAGTAAACTGTGCAACAATAATAAAAATGAATCTACCTTATGAAAAATATTAAAAAACGCACAACCATTTCAGACATCGCCGCACATTTAGGTATTCACAAAACTACGGTTTCTCGCGCCCTTAAAGATTCAAGTAGCATCTCAAAAGCGTTATCACTGAAAATAAAGAAAGCGGCTAAGGATTTAAATTACATTCCTAACCGCGCCGCGCAGAGCTTATCTATACAAAACAATAAAACGCTTGCCTTACTACTCCCTTCATTTGGAAACAATGTTTTTAACGAGGTAGTTTCAGGTGCAAAAACGGTTGCAGATGAACTTGGTTATGCCTTAATGATAGGTGACTCTACCTATTCAGCGTTAGGAGAGGAACGAATTGTTGAATCCTATATTCAACAAGCGGTTTCGGGTTTTATTCTCACTTCTAGTCGTCATACTGACGAAACCGTAAGAATGTTAAAAACCACCGATGTGCCGGTCGCGGAAATTATGGATATGTCGGAGTCTACGTTCGACATCAATTATGGCGTAGATCATTTCAATGCGGCAAAAGCAATGACAGACTACTTGATAAACGAGAAAGCCAGAAGGAAAATCGCATTTTGTTCGCTGCAGCTAGACTGGCGTGCCGTACTTAGAAAGCGGGGTTGGGAACAAGCGCTTTACAATGCACGTCTTCAAGATGATATGTGTCTTCAATCACGCGCTGATGCCTCATTTCAAGCAGGCGCAGAACTGCTTGCAGAATCGCTTCACAAGTGGCCAGACTTAGATGCCGTATTTTTCGTGAGTGATGAACTTGCAGCGGGCGCCGTAATGGAATGTAATCGCAGGGGGATCAAACCTGGAAAAGACATCGATATATGTGGTTTCAATGACTTAAGTTTTGCGAAAGCTATTTACCCTTCCCTTACCACGGTATTCACACCGAGAAGAGAGATGGCTGAATTAGCCACCCGCGCATTGATATCAATTATTGAAGGTAAAAGTGTAAAAGAAACAAGTAAAGTATTTCCCTATGAGATTAAATTTAGGGAAACTGCTTAGGTATTTTTGCCTGCATGCGCTTCCCTATCCTTCAATGTAAATTACGTTATTGTAAGCCAGCCTTTAAGTTTTAGCCGCTAGGCCTAAGCCTCAAACTTATAATTGTGATAAGCCTTTATGGCTTTCTCCCACATCTGCCCTACTTCACCGCTACCAATAGTTTTACCATCAACTTCAACGACAGGCGCAATTTCTTTGCTTGAAGAGGTTAACCACACTTCATCTGCATTGAATAAATCTTCCTTAGTAAACCACTTTTCTTCTACTGCCAAACCCGCTCGGTTAAATGCTTCTAACGCTATTTGACGAGTAATTCCAGGTAACAGCTGGTTATCTAATGGTGGGGTAAAAATGGCATTATCTTTTACCATAAACACGTTGCAAGAACTCGCTTCAGTGATAATACCGTCACTGTTGTGCAGAATAGTTTCTTGCACACCACTATCTACCCCCGCCTGAAAGTGCATCACATTACCTAACAATGACGTTGATTTGATATGGCAACGCTGCCAGCGCTTGTCTTCTTCAAGCGCCACCTTAAAGGGCTTAACATTGGCTGCTTCTAACGGTTGAGCTGGCGCAATTTCAAAGGCAAAACCAAATACGGTAGGCGTAATATTTTGCGGGTAGGCATGATAACGCTTGGTGTCCGTTCCACGACTAATATGGAAATACACGCCAATGTTTCCGCTTGGAAAATGGCTGGCATTGGCGTCGATAAGCCCGTCTAGATTTTGCTGCCACTGCTGTGCACTGTATGGGTTAGTAATAGAAATAGCCGCCAAGCCATCGCGCATTCTGCTTAAGTGGCCGGTCATCCCTACCGCTTTACCGTGGTAAGTAGGAATAACTTCGTAAATACCATCACCGAATAAAAAGCCTCGGTCCATGGGGGAAATTTTAGCTTCTGATAACGGCATGAATTCGCCGTTTAAAAATGCAATGGTCACTCTTATTCTCCTGTAAGGCGAAATCGTTTTTGCCAATTTAATAAAAATGCGGCGCGGGCATCATCGTAATGCTGACTCATGAAGGTAACAGTTTCCCCCGGCACGGCTTGCGCTAAACGATTAACATCAAGCAAACTTACACTGCCAAGCTTTGGATAACCGCCTAAGGTTTGTCTGTCTCGCATCATCACAATAGGTTGTCCGTCGGGCGGAATTTGCATCGCACCGATATGTATAGCCTCAGAACGCATTTTAGTCATATTGCTATGTATGGGTGAACCAGACAGTCGATAGCCCATACGATTAATATTTGTTGTTACCGTATACTCGTTTAAAAACAAACGCCCTTTTTCAGAAGCGCTAAACTTGTCTTCTTGGTAGCCTAAGATAAGCGCTAAGGGCTGACTCAAGTCGTATTGCGGCCAGTGCTTCGGTGCTAAAGCCCTGTGAGCACTTTGTATTGTTGGGGTTTCAATATTGATGGTATCGCCACCCCCTAACGGCGCGCCTTTATTTTCAAGGCCGCCTATACCTTCGCGCAAGACCGTGCTCGCACTGCCTAGCGGTGAAGGCACTTGCCACCGACCGTGTATTGCAAGATAGGCCTTACTGCCCATGTGTTCACTGTCAATAGATACCCGATCACCCGCTTTAACAAAGATAGTTTCAAATGGAGAAACAGACTGTTCATTTACTAGGCAAACCACACTACGACCCGTGGCAGCAACTTGCGCATCGGTATCACACACAAATTTTGCGCACCCTATAATTTCAATACAGGGCGTACCTTCTTGGTTACCGGCCAAATAATTCGCCCACCAATATGCTTCTTCATCCATAGGGCCTGACTGACAAAAGCCTTGGTGCTGTTTACCTTGCCGACCGTTGTCGATAATTAGGCTCAGCAAACCATTTTGTTCAACACTAACCTTCATGCAAGTCTCTGAATTCCTGTTCTGAAATGGGCGCGAACTTAACATTGTCACCTACTTTTAAAAGCGCGTTATGGCTAGTGTCCACTAAATTCAGTGGGCATAAACCTAACAAGTGCCAGCCACCAGGCGATGACGATGGGTAAATAGCAGTTTGCGCGTCGGCAATCGCCACTGCCCCTTTAGGTACCTTATTTCGTGGCGTTTCTAATCTAGCGCACTGTAAGGTTTCGGGCACATTCCCCATATAAGCAAAGCCAGGGGCAAAGCCCACGGCGTAAACTTTGTAAGTCATGCTAATATGAGCATCAATAATATCCTGCTCACTTAACCCCGTTTTTTGGCTTACCAACGCTAAGTCGTTAGCCGGCTCTGCCCCATACCACACAGGTATTTCATGAGTTTTTGCGCTAATGCCGCCAGTACCATTGATACTCATATTCGCATCTTGTGCTGCTAGCGAGCGAAGCATCTGATAAACAAAGTGGCTATCCACTTTATGAGCATCAAAAACCAGCAGCAATGAGTCGTAGGCTGGAACACATTCTTTTAGCCATGGAAACGTCATGCTCGTAATGGAATGCAACCAATGCTGACATCGCGCATTGGCAACATCTACCGTGTCGCCCGCGAAGTACAAAAGTATGGCATCTAAGCCAGCAGGTACTATCTGCTTAATATCCCCAAAGGGATGCATAGTAATATCCTTAATAAAAAGGGTGAAATTATGGCGACGTTAAGGCATTTACGTGATTTATTAAGTAAAAAATGAAATCACTTGGTGTTTTCTTCTACTTTGTAAATTCCTTATACCTTTGAGCCACCTATTTCATGCATTCACGAATTTGTTGTGCAATCTCGACAGCACCCGCGGTATCGCCATGTACGCACAGTGTGTCAGCCTGCAATGGCAGTCTTTGCCCGCTAACGGTGACAACTTCACCATCTTCAATCAAAAGCTTCGCTTGGGTTAGCGCTTCTGCGGCGGTTAACACCGCGCCTTCTTGTGAGCGGGGCTGCAAAAAACCTTCATCGGTATAGCGACGATCTGAAAACGCTTCGAATATTAACGTCAATCCATATTCTTGTGCTTCAAGCACCAAGGCTTCATTGTGTGCGTGAGATTGCACCATCAACCCCAACCGGCCTTTGTTAATACTCCCCACAGCTTGCATGACCGCGGTACGCACTTGAGGGTCAAGCATCATATCGTTGTATAACGCTCCATGGGGTTTCACATAACTCACTGGCACGCCAACAATACTGGCCATACCCATCAATGCACTAACTTGATATTGAACACAGGCTATCAGTTCTTTTATTGGCATAGCGAGACTTCGACGCCCAAACCCTTGTAAATCGGGATAAGAAGGATGCGCGCCTATTTCAACATTACTGTTTTTAGCCAGATACAGCGCTTGTTTCATCACTACGGGATCACCGGCATGAAAGCCGCACGCAATGTTAGCTTGGTCAATAAATTTCATAATGTCGGCGTCTACAGGCATTTGCCATGCACCGAAACTTTCACCTAAATCGCAATTTAACTTCATAAGTGTTTAGCTCTTAACCTCAATCCGATATCATGTTACCTGTTCTTTTTTAAAAGTCAGTGTTAATGATAAATATTGGAAAAATTAATACATTAAAAGTGGTCGCCGAATATCCGTTTGGCTATGCGCTAGCACCACTTGCCGATAATGTAGATGAAACCGACTACAGTAGTGAAGATATGCCTACTGTAACCTTACCTCACGACGAAGTAACCACGCCGCTGGAAGTGGAGCAAACCCTAGATGTGTTTGTGGCTACCGATCAACGAGGCGATTTGTTTGCTACCTTGAAGCCACCGCGCATACAAGTGGGTGAAACCAAGGTACTCAAAGCGGTCTCGGCTACCCACTTCGGTGCATTCTTCGACTGGGGCCTAGAGAACGACTTACTCATTCCCGCCGATTATCAAGAATCGCCTATAGATCCCGGCATGTATTACGTTGTTCACGCTTTCTTTGATGAAAAAACAAATCGAATTTTAGGTGCAACCCGTTTGCACTATTTCCTTAAAGAAGGCAGCGCCTATCTTAGCGAAGGTGAAAATGTAAGTTGCTTGGTTTATGCCAAGTCAGACTTAGGCTTTAAAGTGGTATTGAATGAAAGAGCCCTGGGCTTAATATTTCATAGCGATGCATTTAAACCACTTAAAGTAGGCCAATCTACCGACGGCGTAGTCAAAACCATCCGTGAAGATGGCAAAATTGATGTGGTGTTGCAGCGTCATGATAAGGAAACCCGAGATGCCTTGCAGCAAGCCATCTTAGATGATTTGGAAGCCCACGGTGGCATTTCAACACTCACGGACAAAAGTCCGCCCGATGCTATTTACCAGCATTTTAATGTGAGTAAAGCCGCGTATAAAAAAGCATTAGGCGCGTTGTACAAACAAAAGAAAATCACCATTGGCGCAGATGCTGTTCGTCTTACCCAGTCGTAAGCAGGCCAGTCGTAAGCAGGAAGTAATAGATAGGAAGTACAATGAAAGCTCAAGTTTCATGGGATAAAGACCTCACTTTCACCGGTACAACCGACAGTGGGTATAAAACCGTCATGGACGGTAGTGGAAATGCAGTATCACCAATGGAATCAGTATTGTTAGCCGTTGGCGCCTGTTCCAGTATTGATGTGGTAGACATCCTTAAAAAGGGTCGTCACGAGATTGAAAGCTGTGAATGTGAATTAGAAGCCGATCGTGCTGATGACGCCCCACGGGTATTCACAAAAATTCATGCTCACTACACAGTGGTAGCAAGCAGCGTGACCGAGAAAGCATTAGCACGTGCAGTACAACTTTCTACCGAAAAGTATTGCTCAGTAATGTTGATGCTAACCGGCAATGTGGAGATCACCACCAGCTATACTTTAGTTGAATCCACACACAATTAGGCTAATACGCCACCTATTAGTGTAAAGGGCTATCAGTGATTGATGGCCCTTTTTTATTTCCCCACCAAAAGCAAGCTAACCACCTGATTATTAACATATAAATATCTTCTTACACTTACTGGCATGGTTGCTGCTGTTAGTTGGTAATAATCTAATAATTAACGACAACAATCAGGTATTTGACCATGGACGCTTCGTTTAACACTCTTCGCACACTGTCCCTTACCGGCGGCATACTTTCTTTATCTTTGCTATTAGGCGCGTGTACCGACGCCGATGCGATAAACCCCACAGAAGAAATTTCTGAAACGGTGATAGCCATACCGGTAGAAGCCGCTGCAGTAACCAATGGTTCAATCAGCTCCACGTATACTACTACCGCTATTTTGGAAGCAAGAGAAGAAGCGTTTGTGGTAGCACGAGCGTCAGGCATTATTGAACAGATAGTGGTAGAAGAAGGTGATTACGTTGAAAAAGGCCAAGTGCTTGCGCAACTAGATAAACGCAGATACGAACTTAACCTTGCGAAGGCAAAGGCAGATTTAACTGGTCTTGAGCGTGAGTTAGATAAAGTAAACAAAGTGTATTCTAAAAACCTTATCAGTGTAGATACCTACGACAAACTGACCGCTCAATATGAGTCAGCTAAAGCATCGGTTCATCTTGCTGAACTAGATTTAAAAGAAACCACCATTACTGCCCCTATCAGTGGATTTATTGCTTCTCGTAATGCCAAAGTTGGTAACCTGACTGAGTCTTTCCAACGAGAGCGCATGTTTCATATTGTTCAACAGCAGAATTTACAAGGTGTGGTGTATTTACCTGAAAACGAATTACAAAATGTGGCGGTAGGTCAACCCGCCACCCTTATTGTTGCTGCACTAGGTAATAAATCGTTAACTGCGTCTGTCGAGCGAATTAGCCCCGTTATTGATGCTGCCACTGGAACATTTAAAGTCACCCTTGCGGTGCCGAATGAAAAACACGTATTAAAAGCGGGCATGTTTACCGACGTGGCCCTCGAATATGCACTCCACAATAGCGCTACGCTACTTCCACGTCGTGCCCTTATCACGATGGACAATCAACATAGCGTCTTTGTTGTTAAAGACAACATAGCCACAAAAGTCGATATTGTTACTGGCTTTGAACAAGACGAAATGATTGAGGTGTTAAGCGGCTTACAAGGTGACGAGAAAGTCGTTACCGCTGGCCACCAAAACTTAAAAGACCAAGCCCCTGTAGATGTAGTCAACGGCTAAGCCAGCTATAAGAAGGAAAATACCATGCGTATTGTTGATATAGCGGTTAAACGCCCGGTTGCCGTGTCTATGTTTACTTTTGCTGTGCTGTTGTTTGGTATGGTCTCATTAGGTCGGTTATCGGTAAATTTACTGCCCGACCTCTCCTACCCCACGTTAACCATTAGAACCGATTACACAGGTGCAGCGCCAGGCGAAGTGGAACAACTTGTTTCTAAACCTATTGAAGAGGCTATTGGCGTAGTAAAAGGGGTAAGAAAAGTAACCTCTACTTCTCGTGCTGGCCAATCAGATGTAGTGATGACGTTTAGATGGGGTACCGACATGGATTTCGCGAGCTTAGAAGTACGGGAAAAACTTGATGTACTTCAACTTCCTCTCGATATTGAGAAACCTCGCCTGTTGCGCTTTAACCCAAGTTTAGATCCGGTTATAAAGCTGGGGCTTACTGAAGATGTGCTTTCGGGGCAACTGTCTACCGCCCAAATGAAAAGGCTACGGTTATACGGCGAACAGCAAGTGAAACGGGCCCTCGAATCTGTTGAAGGTGTTGCTGCTGTACGTGTTGGCGGTGGTCTTGAAAACGAAGTACACATTCTTATCGACCAACGTAAAGCCAGCCAGTTATCTATTCCTATTACCCGTATTATCGATCGTATTAAAGCCGAAAATGTAAACGCCGCGGGTGGTCGTATTGAAGGCGATGCTCAAGCATTCTTAGTGCGCACCCTGAATCAATTTGAAAACCTGACCGAAATTGAAAACCTTTTTATTGGCCGTTTCGAAGGTAGAAATATTCAATTAAAAGATGTGGCTAGTGTAGAAAGTGCTTATAAAGATCGTAGTGTGGTAACTCGCTTCAATGGTAATGAAGGGGTTGAGATTGCGATATACAAAGAAGGGGATGCAAATGCGGTAGATGTAGCCAAGAAAATAGCCTCTCGTCTTAGTGAAATTGAAAATGATATACCTGCGAATTACACACTGACGCAAATATACGATCAGAGTGTGTTTATAAAGCAAGCCATTGATAATGTTAAATCTGCAGCAATAATGGGCGGTCTGCTTGCCATGTTAGTGCTGTACCTATTCCTTAAAGATTTTTGGACTACTGTCATCATCTCTGTGTCAATTCCAGTATCGGTTATTGCCACCTTTAACCTAATGTACGCCAATGATATCAGCCTAAATATGATGAGTTTAGGGGGGATTGCACTGGCCGTAGGTTTGCTTGTCGACAACAGTATTGTGGTGTTAGAAAACATCGATCGCCATAAAAAGCGTAAGCAAGCCAAGTTGGCAAACGATGCTGTTGCTGATACTAGTAGTGCAAACGCCTTAACTGATGATCCCGCTGCATCGGGCACTAAGGAAGTCTCTGGCGCCATTGTCGCTTCTACACTAACCACTATGGCCGTGTTTGTACCGCTTATTTTTGTAGAAGGCATTGCAGGCCAACTGTTTAAAGATCAAGCCCTCACCGTAAGCTTTGCACTTGCCGCCTCGTTGGTTGTGGCACTTACACTTATTCCCGCCATGGCGCGAAGAAAGCAAAAAACAAAGCTTGCCCACGAAGATACGTTTTCAACGCCCGCCAAAGCGCGCCCCACTTCCTTGCTTGGGAAAATTGTCTATTTTATAAAATGGCCTTTTTCAATGGTACTTCGTTTTGTGTTTGTGTATTTGCCTGCTGCGCTAATTACCTTAGTAATTGGTGCATGGCATATTCTTGCAAAGGGCTTGTCGCTATTATTTACGCCATTGGTTTGGATATTCAACAAGGGCTTTAATGCTCTAGAGAAAGCCTATCACGGTGCCCTAATTGCTAGCTTGAAGGCCAGAACGCTTGTGGTCGTAGTAGCTTTAGTGTCAGCGGGTGGTGCGCTGCTTCTTGTCCCTAAATTAGGTATGGAGCTTATTCCCACTATGTCGCAAGGTGAATTCTCGGTAGATATTACTCTGCCCGCAGGAACACCACTAAGTACAACAGATGCAACATTATCAAACTTATCGGCAATAGCCGCGGTAGATTCAAACGTAGCAAGAACTTATGCTATGTCGGGTACAGGAAGTTTGATTAGTGCCGCGCCTAGCCAAGGTGGCGATCATTGGGGAAGACTCAATATTGTAATGAACCCTAATGCTGATACCAGCGCGGGCGAAAACACAAATGCGAGTAGCAATATGGATAAGGTAAAGGCCGCTCTACGCGATGCCCTTAACCGTTACCCGAATGTTCAAGCTACCTTTACTGAGCCTGAACTTTTTACTTTTGCCTCGCCTATTCAAGTTGAAGTCAGTGGATATGATTTACGCCAACTTCAAACCTACAGCGATAAAATTGCCCACGAGCTAAGTACACACGACAACTTCACCGATATTGCTACCAGTATTCGTGAAGGTAACCCAGAACTAAAAATTGAGTTTCATCATGCCAAGCTCTCTCGTTTAGGCCTTGATGCTGCCACGGTGTCGTCTTTAATTGCCGCGAAAATCGGTGGCCGTGTTGCCACACAATATAGCCTTGAAGATAGAAAAGTTGATGTACTGGTAAGAACCAAAGATAGCCAGCGTGACAACATAAACGATGTACGCGCCATTGTCGTAAACCCTGATGCATCACAACCTATTCCCCTTGGTGCTGTTGCTGATGTTTACATGAGCGTTGGCCCCAGTGAAATTACGCGCATTGGCCAACAGCGTGTGGCATTAATTTCAGCCAATTTAGCAAAAGGGAAGCTGGATGAAGCCGTTTCCTTGGTCAATAAGGTGTTGGACAACACGCAACTTCCCTTGTCGATGGATGCAACGGTGACTGGGCAAAGTGAAGATATGCAAGATAGCTTTAGGTCGCTGCAATTTGCCTTAGCGCTGGCTATTTTTATGGTGTACTTGGTTATGGCGTCGCAATTTGAATCACTACTGCACCCACTGCTTATACTGTTTGCGGTTCCCCTTGCTGGTGCGGGTTCAGTGTATGGCTTATGGCTTACCAATACGCCATTAAATGTGGTGGTGTTTATTGGGCTTATTATGCTGTGCGGTATAGTGGTTAACAATGCCATTGTGTTGGTTGATCGCATTAACCAATTGCGTGCTAACGGCATGGAAAAAACCGCAGCCATCATCGATGCAGGAAAAACCCGTTTACGCCCCATTGTGATGACAACCCTTACCACCATTTTAGGCTTGATGCCCATGGCATTCGGATTAGGTGAAGGCGCTGAAATACGCACACCTATGGCCATTACCGTCATTTTTGGATTGCTATTTTCTAGCTTGCTTACCCTAATACTGCTGCCGGTGCTTTACAGTCTTTTCGACAAAAAGGCATCAACCGTGGTGGTTAAAAACCAAGACTCAGCGGTTTCGGGAGGCACGTATGAAAACGCCTAATGAAAGTACGATAAAGGGTATTGGCGCATCATTAGCACGTTTTGCGTTAAACCGCCCGGTGACCATAGGCATGGTGTTTATCTCCATGCTGCTGTTCGGCGCAGTCTCTGGGAAGTTACTGCCACTAGAAAAATTCCCTGGCATCGATATTCCTGAAATGGTGGTTGAGGTGCCCTACCCCGATGCCACCCCGGTAGAAATTGAAACCATGATCACTCGTCCGGTGGAAGAAGCCATCGCCACCATGTCGGGAATTAAACGTTTGCGCGCAAGGTCGTATGAAAATAAAGCGGAAATAATCGTTGAGTTTGATTGGGATGAGAACCTTAAAGCCAAAAGTGTAGAAGCCAGAGAAAAAATTGATGCTATTCGTCACTTGCTTCCTGCAGATGTAGAGCGTGTCATGGTTTACAAGTTCAACACCAATGATATGCCTATTTTCCAACTACGGGTATCGAGCGACCGTGATTTATCCCTCGCGTATGACTTGCTAGAGCGCAACTTAAAGCGTCCTATTGAGCGTGTTGCAGGCGTATCTAAGGTTGAACTCTACGGCACACTTAAAAGGCAAATTACTATTCGGTTAGATCCGAAATTAATGACCGCCTATCAAGTTGATGTCACTGCCTTAGGGCAAAAACTGCAAGACGCCAACTTTTCTTTAACCGCAGGCTACATGTACGACAACGGCGAGAAAATACTGGTTAATCCCGTTGGGGAATTTACCGACATGGCCGATTTCGAAAACATGTGGGTTTCACCCAATGTGCGACTGTCCGACATCGCCACCATCAATTTTGAATTGCCGGAGCAAAGCGAAGGTCGTCACTTAGATAGAACCTTTGCGGTAGGCTTTAATATTTTCAGAGAGTCTGGGAGTAACTTAGTCGAAGTCTCGTCTGCCGTGATGGAGGTGATTGAGGATGCCAAGTCTGACCCTGCCTTTACCGGTATTAACCTGTTTGTTATGGACGATGTGGCAAAAAGTGTAACCTCATCACTGTCTGATTTGCTAAGTGCTGGGTTGTTAGGCGCATTACTTTCTATCGTGGTGCTGTATTTGTTTTTACGCCAACTGACTACGACATTAATTGTGGTGCTTTCGGTCCCTTTCTCCATTTGCATCACCTTAGGGGTAATGTACTTATTGGGCTACACCCTAAATATTTTATCCTTAATGGGGTTAATGTTAGCGGTGGGAATGTTGGTTGATAATGCGGTGGTTATTACCGAAAGTATCTTTCAAGAACGACAACAAGATAACAACATTAGCCGCGCCACTCAGCGTGGGGTTAACAATGTCAGCTTGGCGGTTATTGCAGGAACCGCTACAACGGCCATTGTATTTCTACCTAATATTGTTGGAGTGAAAATTGATGTCACAATATTTTTAGAGCACGTCGCCATAGCCATTTGTATCTCACTGTTCGCCTCGTTGTTTATCGCTAAAACCTTGATCCCTTTGCTCACTACAAAAATAGCGATTCCCGAAGCGAAGGAAAACAGTACGCCAGGCTATATTTCGAGATATGGGCGAGTTTTGTCATGGGTAATGGTAAATCAAGGAAAAACATCACTGATTGCTTTGGGTATTCTACTCTCTACTATTATTCCTATGCAGGTAGTCACCTCTGATGATGAAGGTAACGATAACCAAGAACGTATATGGCTTAATTATCACGTTACTCAGAACTACACGCTTGATGAAGTAGAAAAAACGGTGGATAAAATGGAGGCGTTTTTATATGAAAATCAAGAACGCTTCCATATTAAGCAGGTGTATACCTACTTTACGCCAGGACATGCGGTAAGTGGAATAACCCTAAACGACGACCTTCCTGTCACTGTGGGGGCTATTAAAGAAGATATTCGGGAAAACATGCCTGCCTTTGTTAGAGCTCGCCCCTCATTTCAATGGGACAGTGGCAATGGTGGCGGTGTTCGCATTACTTTGTTGGGTGAATCTTCAGATACCCTGTTAGAAATATCAGAGCGCCTTATTCCTATCATCGCTAATATTGATGGCCTCACCGACGTAAAAGCCGATACTGGTTCTAAACGTGACGAACTGCAAATTCGAATTGATAGAGAAAAGGCAAACCGGTTAGGCATTCAAGTGAGTGACGTAGCTCAGCTTGTGGCTACAGCATTAAGAGGCGCTAATTTACGCACATTTCGATATGGTGATGCGGGTGAAGTTAATGTTCAACTTCGCTATGGCAGCGATGTTCAAAAATCACTAGATGCACTTAAGCATATTAATATTGGTTTTAATCAAGACCGAGCAATCACCCTGGCAATGGTGGCGGATTTCTCGGTAGTGCAGCAGCTTTCGCAAATTAATCGAAGCTACCGGCAAACGGCGTTAGCTATTGGTGCCAACTTACAAGACGATGCCACTATAGAAGACGCGAAAGTACGCATTCAACAAGCCCTTGCGCACATCGAATTACCTACTGGTTACCAGTGGACGCTTGATGGCAGTTTTTCACGTCAAGATGAGGCCAACGGCGTGATGCAAATGAATATGCTGCTCGCGTTGTGCATGATTTATGTGGTGATGGCTGCGCTATTTGAATCGCTAGTGTTGCCTACCTCGGTAATTACGTCGTTACTCTTTTCATTCACTGGCGTTTTTTGGGCGTTTATGGTCACTGGTACTCCCATGTCAATAATGGGCATGATAGGCATGCTAATTCTAATGGGAATAGTGGTGAACAACGGGATTGTGTTAGTAGATAGAATTAACCAACTGGTTAATGAGGGAATAACCCTGTATGACGCAGTTGTGCTGGGGGCACAATCTCGTATTAGACCTATTCTGATGACAGTGGCAACAACCGTACTCGGCCTGGTACCGCTAGCAATGGGTGCAACAAGAATAGGTGGCGACGGACCGCCTTACTCGCCAATGGCAATTGCCATTATTGGTGGGCTAGTGTTCTCCACCATGACCAGTTTATTTTTGGTGCCGCTTGCTTATGTGTTACTTCTAAAGCTGCGTTTTAATACTCAGCGAATGATAGTTAACGGGCAAGCTAGAATAGCTAAACTTATTAAAGTGTAATCGCGTAGCTGCAAAGACTAAGCTGTAAATAGTGTAAAGACATTACTTACGTAGCGGGTGTTTCTGCTGATAAAACGTAACAGCGCAGCCACCCGCTAACTTAGTAAACGCACAATTAACTACGTGACGTTAGGTATTCGTGAACTGAGTTGGCATCACGCTCAACAGAGAACTTAATTAAGTTAACACCATTACATGTTAAACCGTCTTCTGCAGTAACCATGCGTAATACTTCACGTTGGCTAGCGCCAATACGACCTACGTTGCGGGCAAGATTTGAACGCAATACTTTAATATCATCAAGTACAACCGCTTTACAGAAACCAGAAAATTGTGTTTCGCCTACAAAGCGAACGTCTTTTTCTGGGGCAGCGTTAGCGTTAACAGCAAAAGCTAGTGCAGCAGTAGCAGCTAAAGTTTTAAGTAATTTCATCATTAGATCCTCAAAGGTTTTGGCAAACTCGTAAAAGCAGTTCAAAGAAGGTATTCCCTGAGTGCCCTTTATTTATGACCTAAAATGGAAATTAATGCTGTTTAAAGATTGTATAAGGTGAGTAAACTAACGGTAAATCAGAATGTTACTAAGTCTTTAACAAACTATACGCCTGATTTATATAGACTTATTAGTTTGAATTATAACGGTTCGTTATAGGTGAGGGATTTTTACTATTAAAAAGGTCTAATACTTTTGTCTATTACTGTACAAAAAAAAGCCTTTTGTATGAAATTTTCACAAAAAAAGACGAGTTAACTTGATGCAATTAGGTCAACCCGCCTTATTTTGTTGTAATAAAACTACATTTTAATCATATTTTCTTGCGCGTTTTGTAGAAATGGCGTCGATGTATGCATGCCATGACGCATAACCAATTAGCGGCATTAATATGATGAAGCCAACAAATCCTGTAACGAAGCCGATGGCTACCGCCGTAAATATAATGGCGCCCCATATAAGCATGGGAACTTTGTTTACCCATACTGCGTTAACACTCGTCAGTAACGCCGTGGCCAAATCGACTTTTCGTTCCATTAATATAGGTTGAGTGAACGCAGTCACAAATAACATGGCTAAGGTGAAACCCGCACCGACTATTGAACCCAGTACCAGAAATGGCATCAAACTCTCAAGGGTGGTTTCAATGTTTGAAGGATACAATGCGTGAATAAGTGATGCTACACGTAGCCAAAAAATCATCATTACCATTAGCAATATGCCAAACCCCCACTCATTCACAGCGTTTCTTCGCATCGCTCGCAATGAATGCATAAAGGTAGGCTTGTGCCCTTTTTCTAATTCCCAGCTTACATCGTATAAACCTGCAGCTAAGAAAGGACCAATCAACATGAAACACACAATGGCAGGCATTATCACTAGATGCCAACCTGTCATTTCTACCAAGTACATTATGAACCAGGGGATTACGGCAAACATAACGCCATACACCGCGGTTAAAATAGGTGTACGCATTGCGTCACGTAAACCAAGTGAGAGCCATTTTATAGGATCGCCTATATCGAGTTCCTTACAAGGGATCACCCTTGCAATACCGCTTTGAGTTATCGCATTTTCTGGGGTTTCTTTAAAATGGTGCGACATAATGAGAACTACCTCTGCTATTACACGTAAAAGGTGTTGGCGCGCCCATCCTAATGCGCCGTACTTATACGATAGGCCGATTCACTTAATTTTACAATTAATTAACAAGATTTTAGCCTTTTTGATAAGTTTTTATTTCTAATTGGCTGTTAATTGGTGATTTTAATTTATGAAGTTTTTTTTAATATTGTGTTTAACAATCAATTTTTAGGTAATTTCAGTCAGTTTTATGATGTAAACCACAATTAGCCGTACACTTTTCAACCAAATCGAAATATTTTTCACGTTTAGCGCTAAATTAGGCTTCGCAAGGGTATGTGGTTTACGTTAACCTCAAGGTCTGTAAATTAACCAGATAGACCATGAAAACTGTATCTCGCTCACACAAATTAGATAACGTTTGTTATGACATTCGCGGCCCCATTGCGGCGCAAGCTAAAAAAATGGAAGATGAGGGCCACCGTATTTTAAAACTAAATATTGGTAACCCTGCCCCATTTGGCTTTGAAGCTCCCGACGATATTCTTAAAGACGTTATTCATAACCTGCCCACTTCTCAAGGATATTCAGATTCAACGGGAATTTACGCAGCACGTGTGGCCGTTATGCAGTACTACCAACAGCGTAATATTCAGCATATCCGCGTAGACGATGTTTACATTGGTAACGGCGTTAGCGAATTGATAATGATGGCCATGCAAGCGCTACTTAATCATGGCGACGAAGTACTGATCCCAAGCCCTGATTATCCACTGTGGACCGCCGCGGTAAGTTTGTCATCAGGCTCTCCAGTACATTATCGTTGTGATGAACAAGCGGGCTGGTTCCCTGACTTAGACGACATCAAAAGCAAAATCACCAGCAAAACTCGGGCTATTGTATTAATTAACCCAAATAACCCTACTGGCGCTGTTTACGATAAAGCCTTGTTGCAAGACGTAGTCAATTTGGCAAGAGAACATGGCTTGGTTGTTTTCAGTGATGAAATTTACGATAAAATTTTATACGACGATGCCGAACATACCTGTATTGCCTCTCTTGCTGACGATGTATTTTTCGTTACCTTTGGTGGCCTGTCTAAAAATTACCGCGTAGCAGGTTTTCGGTCTGGTTGGTTAGTGGTTAGCGGCAACAAACGCTTAGCCAAAGACTATATTGAAGGCTTAAATATTCTTTCTTCAATGCGAATGTGTGCAAACGTGCCTTGCCAAAGTGCAATTCAAACGGCGTTAGGTGGGTATCAGAGTATTAATGACCTAGTGAAAGACACGGGTCGTCTGCGTATTCAGCGTGATGTGGCGGTAGACATGCTTAACAGCATCGATGGCATACACTGCGTTAAACCCAAAGGCGCGATGTACTGCTTTGCCCGAGTTGATGAGAAAAAATTCAACATAAACAATGATGAGCAGATGATTTTAGATTTGCTGCGCGCTGAAAAGATTCTATTAGTGCACGGTAAAGCGTTTAATCTGACTGACGGCGTTTATTTCCGTTTAGTGTTTTTACCGCATAGTGATGTGCTAGTTCCGGCGCTTCACCGTATAGGTAACTTCTTTCAACACTATCAACAAGGCGCTTAACGTGTCAGATAAAAGTCATTTTTTTGCTCACCTTGCCCGATTAAAGCTTATTAATCGCTGGCCACTTATGCACAACGTACGTACTGAAAACGTTCAGGAGCATAGCTTACAAGTGGCCATGGTGGCGCATGCCCTCGCCTTAATAAAGAACAAGTTTTTTGGCGGAACATTAAATGCAGAACGCATTGCGACTATCGCGATGTTTCACGATGTGTCGGAGGTATTAACCGGCGACTTACCCACACCGGTAAAATACTATAATCCAGACATCAAGCATGAATACAAAAAGATTGAAAAGATAGCCGAAAACATTTTAATCGACATGGCACCAGACGCATTCAAAGAAGATTACGCTTCACTCATTGATGCTAATTTTCACACTGAAGAAGAGGCTTTTATTGTTAAAGCTGCCGATGTGCTATGTGCCTACTTGAAAACCTTAGAAGAACTTTCAGCAGGAAATCAAGAATTCAAACTGGCTAAAAAGCGGTTAGATAAGATTTTAAAAGAGTATCATTCAGATGAAGTCGATTATTTCTTAACCCGCTATGTACCTAGCTTTTCGCTTAGCTTAGACGAGATTACCCAGGAAGAAATTTAGAAAAGGAACACACTGTGACAGTACAAAAGTGGGAACAAGATTTACACGCACGCAGACTGCCGCGCAGTGTTTCTCGCGATGGCGATCATCGTAATCCCTACCAGCGAGATAAAGCTCGCGTACTGCACAGTGCCGCTTTCAGGCGTTTACAAGCCAAGACCCAAGTATTAGGTGTTGGCCTAAGTGACTTTTATCGCACTCGCCTTACTCATTCTTTAGAAGCCGCGCAAATAGGCACAGGCATTACCGCCCAATTAAGCGGTAAGTTTCCAGATATCGCCAGCAAATTAGCCCTTGATGCCACGCTCATTGAAACCTTGTGCCTAGCCCATGATATCGGCCACCCGCCATTTGGTCACGGTGGTGAAATTGCCCTTCATTATATGATGCACGAACATGGGGGCTTTGAAGGAAACGGACAAACGTTTCGTATAATTACTCAGCTAGAGCCCTACACTGCCGAGCATGGCATGAACTTATGCCGCCGAAGTGTATTGGGCCTTGTGAAATACCCCAATTTTATTGACACCCTAACAGCCCCTAAGGTTAACGGTGAACGCCCCGCTTCATTACGCCAAGTAAAAGCCAGCGAATGGCATCCGCCTAAAGGCTTGTTTCGCTGTGACGAACCTTTATTCGATTGGTTACTAGCGCCGTTTAGCGCCTCTGACAAAGACAGGTTGATGTCTTTTAATCAATTTGATACCAAGCACAGTAAAACCCGTTTTAAGTCTTTTGATTGCTCAATTATGGAGCTTGCGGATGATATCGCCTACGGCATCCACGATTTAGAAGACGCGATTGTAATGGACATGGTGAACCGACAAGATTTTATTAGTGATGTCACCCTTCCGCTTAAAGCACTAGAGATAAAATGGTTATCAGATAACATTGATGAACTTACCGATAAGCTTTTCAGCAAAGCCCATCACGAGCGAAAAAACGCCATTGGCGCTCTGGTAAATAGTTTTATTACGGCCATAGAAATCGCCGATGTAGAAGGCTTTGAGCATCCACTGCTTGCCTATAATGCCAAAATGCCTAACGATTTCGAAAGTGGTTTAGAGCTATTTAAGCGCTTTGTGTATAAAAAAGTGATTCGTCGCCCTGATGTACAGCAGCTTGAATATAAAGGCCAAATGGTCGTGATGGAGTTATTAGAAGCCTTTAGTTCTGATCCTGAACGTCTATTGCCTGAAAACACCCAAGAGCGCTGGTTAAAAGCCTGCGAACAAAATAACGGCATGCGAGTGCTTGCTGATTATATTTCCGGTATGACCGATGAGTTTGCCTCACGGTTATATGGAACACTCTTTTCCCCTCGACAAGGTGGCATTCAAGACAGCTTCCATATCTAGCGTTAAGTGGGAAATAGGGTTATTTAGTTATGTTACGCAAGACTAATCTTTAACCGCATCAGCTACAGTTTCTGCATTTACAACTTGGTCCACACTCCCCTGAATAACCACGGTGGCTGATATTTTATCCTGAATGGCCTGTCTGTTTGGATCCCAGTAAACCTGTAAAAAGCCTAATAACCCCGTCGCAAAACCTGCTCCGTAGCCGCCGTACCGGCCAAAGCAATCAAGCATGCCAAGTGGCTCACCGCTTAGCGCAACCACGCGAATATTACATACTTTTTTACCTGGAGTTTGCCCGCGCCAAAGTAATGAGAACAAGGTAAAGTACACAGCAGCCCAACCAAAACCAAGACCTAGGTCTTGTATAATGCCTTTGCCCCACTGCAAAATACTGGTTACAGGTGTCGTGTTGTTTTCGTTTGTATTTTCGTTTGTATCTTGGCCCGTAATACTCTCTGGCGCTAAATCTACATTTTCAACATCATCTGCTGCAATAGGTTCATCGTCGGCTATGACCATTAAGTGCAATAGCGTGCGAGTAACTTGACTATTTCCAGCGTCTTCAAGTTCAGCAAGCTCAGGCAATTGAGCAACTAAATTAGCGCTAGCAGCACTTTGGCAAATATCATCGCAGTTTTTATCGTCGTCTGTTTGCGCTAAATATGTGCGTATTATTGATTTATCATGCTCACTTAACTCATCTTTTTGTTCTGCTTTGTTTATTTGTGTTCCTTGTAGAGTGCTATCGCCTTCAAAGAAGTCTATTGCTAACGAGAGTACCGTTAGCGAGCTTACAAATAAAAAGCTTGCTGCAAAAAGCTTTAGGGCTCTGCGCCAAAACGACGACATTTTAGGAAGGTATTGTTGTGCTGTGCCTTTATAAAAAGCCATAGCAGCAACAAAGGCAATTAACGTTGCGCTAAGCTTTGCAGCCATAAATATTAAAATGACATCAATGATCATTGCTATTGCGCGTTTAATAGGTGGAGCCAAGGGAATGCCTAATAGCGCTTGGTCAACTTTAAAGGCATACGGGGTGATTACATCTCTGGTTTCTGAGCCAGTTAGCGCTAATTGCTCTATTTCGTTGGCTTTCATTTTTATACTTGTTATTAAAATACGTAAACCATTTAAGTTACGCGCTTTTCATTTTTAGCTCAAGCTAAAGCTATTGATTACTATGCATAAAAAAGCATAATACGTTTAATTGGCATCACTTATTACCACAGCGTCTCGTTGTGTTCTTTTTAATTCATGAAATTTTATTCTTATTAAATGGGTCTTCATTTATACGCGATAAATCTGTAGTTACTTTTTATCAAATTCGCGGGTGTAATACCGTGTAATACTGCGCGTGTAATACATGGTGCAATCTTAAAACCTTGCCTTCACGTAAGTAATGTAATCACGGTGCCTTCGCGCGAAGTCGACGTCACCTGCTTTTCAGTTTTTAATGTCTAAGCGCGCTCAATAATTATGGTGTAAGTATGTCTAAACCTTTTAAGCCTTCAGTAAAGCTAACCGACAATCATGTTACCGATGAAAATGTTTATCTTAATCGTCGTAAGTTACTAAAGTCTCTTGGCTTTGTCGGTGCTTCCGCGTTGTTATCAAACCCCGCGAATGCCGCTGGGTGGTTTTGGGAAGATGATGAAGAGAAAGCAGAAGCATTCAAAACCCAAGCGCTTAAATTTAGTCAGCCTGAAAAATACCAAATTAGCGAAACCCAAACACCAGAATCCAAAGCGACTTCTTATAATAACTTTTATGAGTTTGGCACTGCCAAAGATGAGCCGGTTAAAAACGCGCAAGAATTCGATACCTCTGAGTGGACATTAAAAGTCGATGGGCTGGTGAAAAAACCACTCACACTGAATCTTGATGATCTAACGAAACGTTTTCCTCTTGAAGAGCGAATCTACCGCCTTCGTTGTGTAGAAGCCTGGTCTATGGTTATTCCTTGGATTGGTTATGAGTTAGGCGCGTTATTAAAAGCTGCAGAGCCCTTGTCGTCAGCTAAATATGTTGCGTTTGAAACCCTGTACGAACCTGAGCAAATGCCGGGGCAACGCAACCGTTTCCTTGGTGGGGGTATTGAATACCCTTATGTTGAAGGTCTGCGTTTAGATGAAGCTATGCACCCTCTCACGCTGATGTCGGTAGGGCTTTATGGTAAAACCCTACCGCCGCAAAATGGCGCACCTGTTCGTTTAGTGGTGCCATGGAAATACGGTTTTAAAAGTATTAAGTCGATTGTGCGCATTCGGTTAACCGATAAGCAGCCCCCCACTACATGGAACCGTTTAGCGTCTAACGAATATGGCTTTTACGCTAATGTGAACCCAGATGTATCACACCCTCGTTGGAGCCAAGCTAGCGAACGCCGTATTACCACCGGTGGCTTGCTATCACGTAATAGAATACCTACCGAAATGTACAATGGTTACAGCGAAGTGGCGCCGCTTTATGCAAACATGGATTTAAGCCGTTACTTCTAATGAAATTATTTAAAAAACCAGTTCGTGTTTCAAATTTAGCTCGCAGGTCATTAAAAGGTGTCATTCACATACTGGCACTTGGGTATCTCGTTGGCCTTTTTTACGCGGGCGTTACCGACAATTTAGGCCCAGATCCTGTTGATACCTTGTTGAATGAAACCGGTATATGGGCAATACACCTTTTGCTTATTACGCTGATGTTGAGTCCATTAGCAAAAATACTGCCTAGCCCTGAGCCAATTAAGTTTAGGCGAATGCTAGGGATATATAGCTTTGTCTATGCGTTGTCACATTTTGCGACTTACATTCTGTTCGAACTGCAACTGGACATGAGTTTGATTGCTACCGAGCTGGTTAAGCGCCCCTACATTGTCGTAGGGCTAACCGCCTTGCTTCTACTCTTCGTATTAACGATAACGTCTTTTCAAAAAATACGTCGAAGCATGGGCAAGCGTTGGCAGATTTTACACAACAGTATTTATTTAATAGTCCCTTTGGCGTTACTTCACTTTTCGTGGTCACAAAAAACCATATGGCAAGAACCCATATGGTATTGGCTGTTTGCCTTTGTATTGTTATTTAACCGAATTAAAGGCTTGGTGACTACTGCACTTAAAAAGCATGCTCGCAATAAAAACCGGAAACACGCTACTCAGACTTAACGCGTACTCGGGTGGAATCAGCGAGTGATAAAAAACAACAGCGCGGCATATCGCGCTGTTTTGCTAATTCCTACTACTAATAAGAAAAACCAAAAGCGCGTACGCAAGGTACCCGCTAACAGAGTTAATGGGTCGCCAATAATTGGCACCCAGGCTAATAGTAATGACCATTTCCCCCATTTTTTATACATGACTTCAGCCCGCATAAAGGTAGCGTGGGAAACGCGCAGCAATTTTGTTGCTACCAACTGGCCGTAGCGAAAGCCCAATACATAATTGACGATTGAACCCAACACGTTACCAAAAGACGCAACAACCAGTAACACTAGCGCAGATGAGCCATTTAGCGCCAAAGTGGTTAATACAAGCTCAGAGCTTAACGGTAATATTGTGGCAGCAAGAAATGCTGAAACAAACATACCTATATACCCTAGTGCTATTAAACTGCTCACTGAAAATTACGCCTTATTTTTTGCTGCTAGGTTCACCCCGACGTGTTTAACCTAGTGAAATTCTGTGCGGATGTAGTTTACCTAAGTCGCCAATTTAGTCATTAAGTTTGCTTACCTATTGATGGCAGTACTCTTGACCTCTAACATCTGTGCGCTGAAGACATTGATATTGCTACATTTATGCGCAAATAACTCCCCCTCTGTAAATCGCCATTTCAATTCAAAAGTATTTAAGAAGTATGCATTGTGTGAAAAAAACACAATTTAATGCTTGCAATCCTTTCAACTTAAAAATACTGTATACACATACACACTGTATATATATCCAGTCTAAAAGATAACTTACGAAAAGGTAACGCTATGAACACTTCATCAATTGCACGTTTACAGGCATTACGTACCTCAGTGACCAATAAGTCTGTTTCAAGCACCGCTATTTCTAACGTTGTACAACTCCCCTTACCTTTCGAAGGTTATCCAGGCGAAGGGAAAGGTGGCACAAGTAAAGGTTGGAATTATCTATTAGCCGATTCAGTGTCATTTTCAAAAGAAGTCGACCACGCCATTCGTATTCAAAAACCTGAAAAGGAAAAAATGCCAGAGTGGATAAGCAAGCTGATAACGGGCGGTCAGTGTAGAACACTGTATGTTGAAAATATTGATTTAGATTTACAGCCTACCGACAGCGATATGATCAGAAAGCTTTGCGAACTTTATTCAGTATGTTTGGTAAATGTAAGAGTAGATTCAGCGTTAAATGAAGGCAACCTTGCAGTAGGACCATGGTAATTCGCTTAATTTACCGTTAGCATTGCGCCCGCGTATATATTCAATAGCGCACTGCTAACTTGGTTGTAAAAAATTATGCGATGTTATTGCTGTTCAAATTTACCATTTTCTTCATGTTGTGAACCTTTTTTAAAAGGGCAAGCCACACCTCAAACTGCTGCTCAGTTAATGCGTTCTCGTTTTTCTGCCTATGCCAGTAAGCAATTCGATTATGTACTGGCTACCTACACAAAGGAGCGTCAACCTGAATTAAGTGTTGATGAATTAACTGCTAATGCAGCTAATGCCACGTGGTTTGCACTGGAAGTGGGTGAAACTGGAAATGTCTCGCTTATTGCCCAAGCTGAAGGGGTGGCTGAGGCCGCAACACAAAATAATGAAGGGGCGACAGATACGGTAGATTTCACCGCTTATTATTTTGAAAACAAAAATCTTTATCAGTTACATGAAACTTCGAACTTTATTGTTGAAGATGGCCAGTGGCGCTACCACGACGGTATACTTCATGATGATTGCGGCAAAGTAAAATACGGCCGTAACTTACCCTGCCTTTGCGGTAGCGGGAAAAAATTTAAGCAATGCTGTGCAACTAAAACACGGTAGTGCCTGTTTGACCACGGTAGTGCCTGCTTGACCAGGGTAGTGGCTGCTTAAGCCGTGTTGCAGCCCCCATTCTGTGTTAATACAAAACATTTTTAAAGCTGTTTAACAGCTCCTCATTTTCTTTAATATGTTCAAAACCCGAAGTAATTTAACCTGTTAACTCGGGCCTTTGGACCGTTTGATTCCATTCTTTTTATTCATAGTTTTCATCTTTCACATCGCTTCATATAAGCAGATTGCTTCTAAGACAGAGCAATTACCTAATAATTTTATATTTTAAAATCGACAATTATGAGTAAAGCTCATCGCTTAATGAAATTAAATCATTTTTATTCATCGATAAATCTGCGTATAAAACCCTCTCTGCTCGACACAACTAATGTATTGCATTCGTTTTTAATTAGCCGCTACAAGCTTAATTGAAAAATACAGAACAGTTGTACTGAGCAAAAAAATTTGGGTTTATGTTCACAAATGGAATGTCAGATCACCATGAATAACACTTTTACTTTTTCGCTTAATCGCGTTTGTTTTGATGAGAATTACCGTCCATCTGATAACACACGTATCACCACCAATTTTGCTAACTTGGCTAGAGGTAATCGACGTCAGGATAATCTTCGAAACGCATTAAAAATGATAGACAATCGTTTCAATGCCCTTGCGTATTGGGACAATGTTAACGGCGATCGTTATTCGGCAAAGCTTGAAATTATATCGGTTGATATTGATGTTGAAGGTAACGGTTCTACCTTTCCTACTATTGAAATACTAAAAACAAATATTTTTGATCGCAAAACCAATACAACCATTGAAGGAATTGTGGGGAACAATTTCTCGTCTTATGTTCGAGACTACGATTTTAGCGTGATCTTATCTGAGCACAATAAAAACCAAACCCAATTTAGTATTCCTAATGATTTTGGTGATTTACACGGGAAGTTGTTTAAAGCATTCGTAAATTCAGACGTTTACAAAGAAAGCTTCAGCAAATCGCCTGTTATTTGCCTAAGTGTTTCTGAAAACAAAACTTACCAAAGAACTGAAAATCAGCACCCTGTATTAGGTTTTGAATATCTACCTGATGGCTCATCGTTAACTGAGCAGTATTTCCAAAAGATGGGCCTGCAGGTTCGCTATTTCATGCCGCCTAATAGCGTTGCACCTTTGGCATTTTATCATTTTGGTGATCTACTAAACGATTACACCAATCTTGAGCTGATAAGCACCATTAGCACCATGGAAACATTCCAAAAGATTTATCGCCCTGAGATTTACAACGCTAACGCGGTTGCCGGAAGAGTGTATCAACCTAATTTAAAACACCAAGATCATTCACTCACACAAATAGAATATGACCGAGAAGAACGTAATCACTTAGCGGCTCAGCAAGGTAAGTTTGTTGAAGAGAATTTCATCAAGCCTTACCACAATATTCTTCAGCAATGGTCTGCAAACTGCGCCCTTTAACTCATTCAAACGTGTAGTACATATTATGAAAAAATTATTACCTACTTCAATTGCCGGCAGTCTGCCTAAACCGTCTTGGCTTGCACAACCTGAAACACTTTGGTCACCTTGGAAATTAGACGGTGACGAACTGACTCAGGGGAAGCAAGACGCGTTACGTCTTTCATTACTTAACCAGCGACAATCTGGCGTTGATATCATTAGTGATGGTGAACAAACTCGCCAACACTTCGTGACCACTTTTATTGAACATTTAAACGGTGTTGATTTTCAGCAGCGTAAAACGGTAAAAATCCGCGATAGATATGATGCCAGTGTACCTATGGTAGTTGGTGAAGTAACTCGCCAAAAAGCGGTGTTTGTTGATGATGCTAAATTTCTTCGTCAACAAACTGATCAGCCCATCAAATGGGCACTTCCTGGCCCCATGACTATGGTAGATACCCTTTACGACAGTCATTACAAAAGTCGCGAAAAACTTGCCTGGGAATTTGCGAAAATATTAAACCAAGAAGCCAAAGAGTTGGAAGCTGCAGGCGTTGATATTATTCAGTTTGATGAACCTGCATTTAATGTCTTTTTCGATGAAGTGAATGATTGGGGAATAGCGGCACTTGAACGTGCTGCTGAAGGGCTAAAGTGTGAAACTGCCGTTCATATTTGCTATGGCTATGGCATTAAAGCCAACACCGACTGGAAGAAATCATTGGGCACAGAGTGGAGACAATACGAAGAGATTTTTCCAAAACTGCAATCGTCTTCTATCGACCTTATTTCACTAGAGTGTCAAAATTCTCGAGTCCCCATGGAATTGATCGAGTTGCTTCGTGGCAAAAAAGTCATGGTTGGTGCCATTGATGTAGCTACCAATGCTATTGAAACACCTGAAGAAGTCGCTAACACGCTTAGAAAGGCCTTACAGTTTGTTGATGCCGACAAACTATTCCCTTGTACCAACTGTGGCATGGTGCCCTTGTCACAACATGTAACCCGCGGAAAACTCAATGCATTAAGTGCAGGTGCTGAAATTATTAGGCAAGAACTGACGCGTTAATGCTAACGTCCTAATTGCTATTACAGAGCTGACATTGAGTTTGCATTTGCGCTTACTCAACTTTGTTGGTCAGCTCTGCTTAGTTCGCTAGCCAATGAATAATATTAAGTAAAAATCGTTCGTTTTGTTCAGCCCCCACCGACCTCATACCATGCTTCTTACCTGTTCGAGTATCGATTTGAGAAGAAAACATCATGCCTTCAGAAAACACCGCAACGCGCCCCCTGCCCAATTCCAACAAGGCACCCTGACTCCAGCCTTCGATATCTCTTCGAGGCGTGCTTGACGTTATTTCAAAAGGAACTTCTGGCTCAATAGATACCGCACGTGGCCCTAGAGTTAACAATGAAATAGCCGCTTCTGGTGGTAAAAAAGCAGCGCCGCCAAATGTTTTAACTTGAATCACTTCTTTTGTGTGCAACTGACTGTTTAATACTGATGTAAATGCGCCATGTGGACTTTCTTGCATAAAAACCGGAAGTTCGACATGGTTTGGGTGTTTAGTTTCAAGATCGGCTTCAGGATCTGCTATAGGATCGGCTTCAGAATTAGCATTAGCACTAAAATTATCATCTTGCGTAGCATCTTCATGTGCATAGCTTTCTACATACGTTACTGCATGGCTTACCAGAGTCCCCGTTGATTTGTTAAACAATGTTGCCTTAACGTGGCCATTGGTAAACGTGAAGCCCAGCCCTGTTGCTAGGCTTTCAATCACTTTTGGAAAAGGAGCGTGATCAGCAATAAGAAAAAGAGAACCGCCGTTACGTACCCACTCAACCACATCAGTCACTTCCTCATTAGTTAGCGCTTGGTTAAACGGGGGTTGCCAGTTGCTTCGCTTTTTATCAAGGGCGTTGGCGATAACAAGAATATCCACATTTTTAAGGGCCTGTTGGCTGAAACTTACCTTGTTTGATTCAACCGTGACGCCGTCGCTCAGCAACACCTGAGCGAAGGGTTTGAAGCGATTATTAATGTTAAGAAAATTGTGGTGAGCTTCATCAACCCTCACTACTGGGCTGACATTTGCAGTGTAAGTTGCTGTTCGCTTGTAGGGTTCAAATGTCGCATCTGCTTGCTGAGGGCTGTCAGTGCACGAAACCACTAAAAGCACATTGAAAAGAATAGCTATTCTCGCCATAGCTTTCATTAACACGTCCTTATGAATAACTTCTAGAGTAAAAAGAATAAAAATAAAGCTAAATATTTCATAGTATTAAAGGCATCTTCGACTGTAATTAGATTATTTTCCAATCATTTTTGTAATTTTTATTTTTTGCCCGTGACTATAGCTTTGAAGGTTAATTAATAATCACCAAAGCATACACAGGGATTCACAATGACGGCACAAACTTCAGTAAATCATAATGAGTTAGCGTTAGAAGCCACTGATTCATACGGAAACGATGCTTGCGGAAACACTACTTGCGGCAATAAGCCCAACGCAACTAGTACCTACAAGAATCATAAAGCGCATTTAAATACCAATGTGTGGTTCAAACAAGGTTGGCAGCTCTTTAAGCAGGCCCCTTTTTCATTATTTGCTCTTATGCTGAGCCCGTTAATCATTGAAGGTCTGCTGCAGCTATTAGCTGGCCCCGTAGCGCTAGTTCTATCCAAATGGATAATGGTGCCAGTTATTGGCGCTACTTGGCTTTGCATTCATAACTTGGCAACAAAAGGAAAAGTATGGTCATTCTCTGCAATAAGCAATGCATCATGGGGAAAATTTTTACTTATTAGCCCTCTCCTTTTGCTCCCCTTTTTAAGTCAGCTTATGTTTTCTTGGTTACTACTTGGAAGTAGCGGTGTAGATTTACTTTTATTCCAACAGTTTATTGATATAAGCGCACATACATTAGGCTTAATATTCTCATCGGCAGTCCCACTCATAATGCTATTACTTTTTGTTGCGCCACTAATGCTAATAGCTAAGCGCTCTTTCAAACAAAGCATGACAACAACCTTTTCGATTGTTTCTGCACAGCCTATATCTTTCGCCATATTGTTCGCGCTAAACACCTTAGTTATTTACTTTGCACCTCACACCTTTGGTTTGTCTGTGTTACTTGCAAGCCCAGTGTTAGCTTGTATCCACTATGGCGCAGTTAAGCCAGCCATATGTAAATGATAAATAGCCTTTAAAATAAACCAACAGAAAGGCCG
Organism: Alteromonas sp. K632G; assembly: GCF_017653625.1. Lineage (NCBI taxonomy): Bacteria > Pseudomonadati > Pseudomonadota > Gammaproteobacteria > Alteromonadales > Alteromonadaceae > Alteromonas > Alteromonas sp. K632G. The sequence continues at coordinate 87,829 of NZ_JAGGDM010000008.1, read as the reverse complement.
CTCATATCAGCGGCCTTTTTAACGTTTACCATTGCCAATGTTTCGCTCATGCCGCTTTTCGTAAATACACGTTATAAATCACCGCAATCATTAGGCATACGCTAGCCGGCGCAATAAGCGAGAAAAACTGAAACTTGCCAAATAAGATAGCGCCAGCTGTACCACCAAAAATGAAACCGGTAATAATGAGTAAGAATAGCTTGGCTTTTCTGGTATCTAGCTTTTCTCCTCGGCATAAGGCGCCAAGCATAATACCTAAATCGGTGAAAATACCGGTAACGTGAGTGGTTCGAATAATAGCGCCGCTATAGGTTGTAGCTAACGCATTTTGAAGCCCGCAGGCCGCTGAGGCAAAAAAATGGCCGACAAACTGTTCGTTATACAAAAACGCCATTGCAACAAGCAATAATAGCGACTCTATCAAAAGGGCAGTATCGTAATGTCGCCCCAGTTTCAATGTAAAACCATGCAGTAAGAAGCCTGCAATGGAAGCGCCAGCAAGGAAAGAAAGCAAGACGCCTATAAGATGAAATGCATTTTGCAAAGAGCCTTGATAAACACCAGTACCTAGTAAAGTGGCAGTACCTGATAGGTGCGACACAGATTGATGGTCAAAACCAAGCAGCCCAATCGCGTTCACATAACCCGCCACCAGCGCTAAAATAAACGCGCCGAGCTCTACCCACTTAGGTAGCTGTGAAATCATGATACCTCGCCTATTTCATATTCAGATAAGGCTAGCATACTCGCAACAACACAGAATCAATCTGACCAATATCAATAAAAGCCGTGATAATAGACGCTTATGTGTCTATCAGCAGCACTGACATAGTTTAAGTACATGACATAAATACATAGATTAGCGCAGTAACAAGTCGCCTTGCACAGGAACGTATTTACTGGCGGCCTTTATAAGAGAAACCGAAGTAAGTTCTTGAACGCCATACACTTCTACCTCTTTACCTTTGTCTACTAGCTTACTGGCCAGCAAATCAAAGTCGCCATCCCCTGTGGCAAATACAATGGTGTCAGCTAATTCAGCGTACTCCATAGCATCAATGGTAATGCCTACATCCCAATCGCCTTTCGCTGAACCATCGGCACGCTGAATGAATGGTTTTAACTTCACTTCAAAGCCAATACCACGCAGGATATTTTGAAACTCTCGCTGCTTTGTATCGCCGCGCTCAATAGCATACGCCACCGCTTTCACCACGTTCCGACCTTCGGTAGCTGTGCGCCAAAACTGATTGTAGTCAAAATTGCACTTGTGAATTTGTCGGGTGGTGTAGTAAATATTCTGAACGTCGACGAAAAGCGCAACGTTATCCATGGTTATTCCTTATGAGAGCGAGAAGGCTCAGCCTTTTTGGTGTTAATGACTAGCTTGCCTTTAGCGCGGGTAGATTAGCTAAATGTACGAATATATAACGCTTCAACTTTGTCTCTCGCCCACTGAGTTTTGCGCAAAAACTTCAGTGAAGATTTAACAGAAGGGTCGTTGTTGAAACAGTTCACCCTAATTTCTGCGTACAAGCCTTCCCATTGATAATGTTCAACAAGACGAACAAGGATTTTTTCAAGGGTAAGCCCGTGAAGAGGATTGTTTGGCTGCTGTTGGTTCATAATGCTAATTCCGAATAGAAACAAATACGTATCGCGATTAATCAGCTCGCTACTACGTTGATTTTGTTATTTTAACAGAGTATGCAGTCATACCCTTCGAAAAGTTGCAACGTGTTAGGCTCACGACGCCAAATGTGTGAAAAAGATACTTATCTTTCACCAGCTTGGTACTGCCGATTTATAAAAATAAAATAGTAAGTATTTCGAGTCAGTTCTTGTAGAACCTTGCATTCCTATATGCTCTGATTGTGTCGTCTAATTGTATTCAATACCTACTTTAACCAATAAACTTGAAATTAGGTTTACATATAGACACAAAAAAGCCCGGCGCATTGCCGGGCTTTTAAATTACTAGTACATACCTAGCGACTTGCTAAGTAAGGTAATAGATTTTAGTAACGCGCTTCGAAAGATAAACGAACTGAACGCGGGGCTTGCCAAGAGTATGCAGCACCGTATAGCGGGTTGGTTGTACCCTCTTCAATTTCGTAATGCTCATTCGTCGACGTTGACTCCTGAGAATTAAGTACATTGAATATATTAAACGATAGACGCATATCAACTTCTTGGTAGCTGAACATATACGCTGCTGATACATCTAAGTTAAATATCCACGGCGTACGCCCTACTGAACCACGAGGGCTGTAACGATACTCTTTGTCTTCTTGAGCACAAACCTCGTCACCTGTTAGCGTAGCTGAACAACCCGTAAGGATGTAATAAGTATCACCATAGCTGCCGTATACGTTAGCGTCATCATCTGGGTAACCTTGTCCAAATGCACTCAGTGGACGACCGCTTTGTAGCGATGAGTTAAAGCCAACAATGAAGTCTTCTGTCACATCATACGAGCCATATAACTTGAATGTATGACGACGATCGTTTGGCTGATAACCATCTGCACCGTCCATCAATGCAGGGAAATCGAAATCTTGCGTGATCCCCGCATCAGCTTGATCGATATCAGATTTAACCGCCCCTTCAAAGTTACCAACGCTTCGTGCCCAAGTGTATTGAAAGTTCAGACGATAGCTATCTTCGATGTAGTTCAACTTAAGCTGTAACGAAGTATATTCGTTTTTACCTTCTGGTAGTTGCAAAGTTTCAGCTGAGTGAGTGGTCAAAGACCCCTCATCAGCAACACCGTCAAATAAAGCCAGCTTGTCTGCATCAAGCGAAGAACCATCCCAATAGTAACCGTCTTTGTACCAGCTCATATCACTACCTGGGTTTAGCATAACGCAGTATGGGTATGCATAAATACCACAATAGTCATCAAGAGCACTGGTTACTTCACGATAAGTACCCGTAATTTCCGCAGTTAATTGGTCATTAACAGTAAACTGGTAACCTAAAATATATTCGTCACGTGAAAACGGATCTGCTTCTTGTGCTTGGAAGGTATCTTGAGTCGGAACTGCTGATACTGATGAAGCAGTTTGAGAATTTGCAACGCTACCATTAACGGGTGTTGCACCTATAGGTGCGCCGGTAACAGGGTCAATATCGTCAAAGGTATAGTAAGTAGTAGTATCACTTACACCCGATGCAGCGCGATAGATAGTGTTGTTAGCAATTGGAAGATAATAACGACCATAGTTACCATAAAGTTTTGAATCGCCATCGCCATTTACATCCCAGCTAAAACCTAAGCGAGGAGCAATGTCGGTATCAAAATCAAACAGCGTTTTACCCGTTGTACCCGCACCTTCAAACAAGTCTTTACGTAAACCGATACTCAGCATTAGGTTTGATGTAACCTGCCACTTATCTTCGATGTAATAAGCTGTTAGTTCAGATTCAAATGAACCGCCACCATCGAAGATACGATCAGAAACTAAGTCTTGTTCTGAACCAGTAGAGTTTGTATAAAGACTACCAATATCACCTTGAATATTAGAGCCTGATGCAAGCGAGAAGTATCTGTATGAGTGACCGCCAACTGGTTGTGTAACCCGAGTTGTAGCACGGTCTTGCTTATCGATACCCGCTTTGATTACGTGATCACCAATATAATATTCTACATCAAAACGATATTGCGTGTTTTCATCGAAGTTATCTCCGTATGAACCACCCGGGCCACACTGTGGTGCCTTATCTGCTGCTGGAATTGTACGTTGGTCAGTTACCGTAGGACAGTCAAGGTTAGTAGGCGTTGTTTCATATTGGGTTTCAATTTCACCCCACATAGCAGAAACCGATAGATCGTCAGTGATATAACCTGTGTAAGTAAGGCTCTGTGCTTCACCACCACGCTTTCTAAGGTATGAACCTTGGTACTCACCTACTGTTTCATTTTCTGCATCGTAGCCATATACGTCTTCGATTGCGTCATTTTGATCAGAGTATGCGAAGTAACTTAAACGGTGACCTTCAACGATATCCCAATCAATTTTTGTTCCCCAGAATAAGTTGTCAGTACCATCAGACTCGCGGTACCGCATCTGATCAACGCCTGCATATTCATCATAAACAGCACCATAGGTGAAATCTTTTGATACAGAACGTGGATTAACCAATGCATATATGAATAGCTTATCTTTAATGATTGGACCTGCAGCAGAAATACTGTAATCCCACTCTTCATCTTCGTCATTGCGTGTATCTCGGAATATATCTCCCGTACCACCTAGACCCCTAGATACTGAACCTTCTTCTTGTAGCGAAGACGGTGACCAGTTAGCTGTAAAGTCAAACTGCCAGTCATTAGTTCCGCTCTTGGTAACTGCATTGATTAGGCCGCCCGTAGCACGACCAAATTCCGACGAAAATCCACCTGTCTTAACTTGAAATTCTTTATACATTTCAAATGGAACAGCACCACAGCCTAAACCTTGACGAGTATCAGTTACTTCTAGACCATTAATATAACAAGCATTTTCAGCTACAGAAGCACCGCCAAAAGAAGCTACGTTGCCGAAGCCTGAATCGCCTTGTACAACGCCTGGTGCCAATAATGCTACCGCAGTAATATTTCTTGCTATCGGCATGCGATCAATTTCAGCTTCACCTAATACCAAACCAGAGTCGGTTGAAGAAAGGTCGATTACTGAAATACGTGCACCAGTAACTTCGATGCGCTCTGCATTCATAGCGCCAAGGTTAAAGTCTGCTTGTTTATTAGAGCCTAGTGTTACTCTAAGTGAATCTTCGGCTAGCACTGAATCACCACGTTTGATAGTGATGGTGTAAGTACCCGTTTCCATTTTTGCGAAGCGATAGCTTCCATCATTTGCTACAGAAACCGTGCGTGAAAAACCTGTTTCTGGATTTACAGCAGTTACAGTTAAGTCTGTACTGTTATTCGATTCAACAACACCAGTAATACTTGAAGTGCTTCCAGCTGCAAACACTGGACTCGATAAGCCAAGTGTGGCACCTATCGTTAACGCGATTAAACTCTTTCTAGTCATGATCGTTTCCCTGATTGACCTATTATAGTCAGTAATTTTATTGTTTATTTATGTTGTCAGCTTAGTGATTTAAAGCTCGAAAAGATGTTAAGCAAGCCAATGTGTAAAAACAACGTAAAGTTCAATTTCGTCGCTGAACAACCCTAATTCAGAGATGAAATGCAAAAATGAACAAGATCCATAGAAAACATGCTAATTTTTTTATACTTATGGTTGACGATTCCTGATGTAAGTAAATGTTGTACAAATTTTCATGAGTGTCAGTTTTCAGAAATTTTTCAAGGAAAGCGTAAAGTCAAGTAGGTCTATTATGGATATCCTTCTAGCTATTTGTATCTTGAGCATTACGCCTAATTTCATATGAAAATGGCGGACTTAGTTCAGGGTGAGCTCTTGTTGTGGATGGTTTGGCTACTTTTTATTCCTATTGATAATTTCTATTAAAAACAAGTGGATATCAAGATTACACACCTTACTAGCAGGTTGATTTTGTTATTTCATCAGAGTATGTTGATATTTCTTTCGAAAATTTATAAGTAACTGTCATAAGTGTAAATATGAAAATTAAACATGACGACCTTAGCAGCGGCGATGTTATCGCCCTGCTAGAAGAACACCTAAAAGATATGTACGCCACTTCTCCCCCAGAAAGCGTGCATGCCTTAGATGTTAAGGCGTTAAAGTCACCTAACATTACCTTCTTTAGCGCATGGCAAGGCGACGTTCTAGCTGGCTGTGTCGCTATAAGAAAATTAAGCAACACTGAAGCTGAATTGAAATCTATGCGAACTGTTGCAGCTTTTCGTAATAAAGGCGTAGCAACACAGTTGCTAACCTTTGTGATTGAATTCGTTCTAGCAAACGGTTACCGCGCGTTAAGCTTGGAGACTGGCACACAAGGCTATTTCAAAGCCGCTCGGCAGTTGTATACCAAAAACGGTTTTGAAGACTGCGAGCCTTTTGGCAGTTATCAGCCTGATCCCAATAGCCATTTTATGACCAAACCGTTAGTTAACATTGACATATCCCCGTCACCCCCGCCAAAATGCTTCAATACTGGCTAACTGAAACGTCTGCATTTTGACCACCCTATCGCTACACAACTATCAAGTAAAGCTAGAAAACAACTTCACCACTCCTGCATTTACTTTTACCGTTAATCAAGGTGAGCATGTACTCATTGCTGGGCGAAACCGTGCAGGTAAATCCTTGCTTATGGCGGCACTAGCCGGTCGTGGTAAGCCGCTAGCAGGTTCACGCACTTGCAAAAGGTCAGTTGCTGAAGTGAGCGTAGCCGTTCAACAAGCGCTCATCCTTGAAGAGAAACAGAAAGACAGTGCCGATCTGCTTGATATTGTGGCCGAGCCTACCCTAGTACACGAGCTTTTAACTCAAGCGAATTCTGACTATATACAACACGGCGCATACGAAGCTTTATCTACAGCGCTGCAAGTTGCGCATTTACTCAATACCGCCTTTCTTTCACTGTCTACGGGTGAAACACGTAAAGTACTTTTGTTGCTTGCATGGGTGAGCAATGCTGACGTTATTTTAATTGATGAGCCTTTTGAAGGGCTAGATAAAGAAGCACGGGCGCGTTTTAACACCTTCTTGAGTCAACAAACTCAGTCCACCTTAGTGGTAACGGCAAACACAGTGCGTGATGTGCCGAATGTGGCTTGTAAGTTAGCCTTAGTTGATTCGCTAACTATTGTATCGTCTAGCGACGACAGCATGGCACCTGAAGCCTTGGTTAATCATTTATCCTCTTGGTTTAGCTTAAGCACGGCTAACCCAACATTGCCGCCTAGCACTGAAACGCCTAAAGTCTTTCCCAAAGATGAGCCGCTTATTGCACTTCGAAATGGGTTTGTTAAGTACGATGACAATACCGTATTTAAAGATTTAGATTTTGTGGTCTACCCAGCCCAGCATTGGCAAATATCTGGGCCCAATGGCTCGGGCAAAACATGCCTACTGACTATGATCACGGGTGATAACCCTCACTGCTATACCAATGATTTAACCTTGTTTGGAATAAAGCGAGGCACTGGGGAAAGTATATGGGATATCAAGCAACACATTGGCATAATGTCGAACGCACTGCACATGCAGTACCGGGTAAATTGCAGCGCTCACCATGTGGTGCTCTCTGGTTTTTACGACAGCATCGGCCTTTATACCACGCCTACCAATGCTGAAAACACGATTGCCGATGCATGGCTTGATGTTATTGGTTTTACCGATAACAAACACACACCTTTTAATAACTTCTCGTTTGGTGAACAGCGCTTGTTACTTATTGTGCGCGCCATGGTGAAGCACCCTGCGGTATTAATACTTGATGAACCCTGCAATGGGCTAGATGATATTAATCGCACCAATGTGCTGGCCCTAATTAAGCTATTAGCTGTTTCTACTCATACCACCTTGCTTTATGTTACTCACATAGCAGATGAGGCAATTGAGGGCATTGATAACTTCCTTGATATGCGAGATTACCAAGGCTAGTTGGCTTTTGTTTATATGCTTTTTGTGAGTTTGGCTTTTGTTAAAATAGATTGCGCGAATTCGGCTTTCAAGTACAAGAACCCTGTGAAACGGCTTCCGTGTAAATCATTTGCCCGTTTGTAAAAGAAAACCCAGCTTTTAGCTGGGTTTTTTATTTACTTCTTTTGACGTGCTGCTAGTTTTTCTAGCTGTTCATCACTTGCCGGTAGTTGGTGGTTTTCTTTCCACTCGGAATACGGCATTTTATACACGACTTCGCGTGCAGCATCATAATCGATGTCTTCACCCTGCTCTGCAGCGGCAGATGAATACCACTTCGCAAGACAGTTACGACAAAAATCGGCCAGAATCATCAGGTCGATATTTTGTGCATCTTTGTTCGCGTCTAAATGATCAACCAAACGGCGAAACACGGCGGCTTCTATTTCAGTTTGCATTTGCTTTTCCATGTTGCTCCTTTCTTTAAAAACAAAAAAGGGAGCTAAGCTCCCTTTTCTAATTTTCTATATCTGTCTTAAATCTGCTTCTTGCTATGGTGCTTTGGCTAAAACCTAAGCCACAGCAAGGTAGCAAATAAAAACCTTACTCTGCGTCGTCAGACTTAGGAGCAGGCTTTTCAAGTAACTCTTTAATGCTTAGACGTACGCGGTTTTGACGGTCAATTTCCATCACTTTCACGTCAATCATCGCACCTTCAGTAAGGTAGTCAGTTACTTTGTTAACACGCTCGTGAGCGATTTGAGAAATATGTACTAGGCCTTCTTTGCCTGGTAATACTTCAACAAACGCACCGAAATCTACGATTCGGGTAATCTTACCGTGGTAAGTTTTGCCCACTTCGATTTCAGCGGTAACTTGCTCAATCTTGCTGATAGCAATATCGGCTTTAGCACGCTCAGTTGCGAAGATTTTGATAGTACCATCGTCTTCAATTTCGATGTTGGTATCAGATTCTTCAGTAATTGAACGAATCATCGCGCCGCCTTTACCGATAACATCGCGGATCTTATCCTGATCGATTTTAACCGTGTAAATGCGTGGAGCGAATTCGCTAAGCTCTTCGCGGTGACCGCCAATAGCTTCGTCCATTACGTTAAGAATATGCAAACGTGCTTCTTTTGCCTGTTTAAGGGCAATTTGCATGATTTCTTTAGTGATACCTTCAATTTTGATATCCATCTGCAATGCAGTGATACCGCCAGTAGTACCAGCAACTTTAAAGTCCATGTCACCAAGGTGATCTTCATCACCAAGGATGTCTGAAAGTACAACGAAGTTTTCGTCGCTTTTCACTAGACCCATTGCAATACCAGCAACTGAAGCTTTAATTGGTACACCTGCATCCATAAGCGCAAGTGAAGTACCACATACAGAAGCCATTGAAGATGAACCGTTTGATTCTGTAATTTCAGAAACAATACGTACTACGTACGGGAATTCTTCTTCGCTTGGCATTACAGCTTGAATACCACGCTTCGCCAAACGACCGTGACCAATTTCACGACGCTTAGGAGAACCAATCATACCGGTTTCACCAACACAGTATGGAGGGAAGTTATAATGAAGCATGAAGCGGCTGTCACGACGGCCTTGAAGCTCGTCAATCATTTGCGCGTCACGTTCTGTACCTAAAGTAGCAGCTACGATTGCTTGCGTTTCACCACGAGTGAAAACAGCAGAACCGTGAGTACGTGGTAAAATGCCCGTTGCAACGTCTAGTGCACGAATCATCTTAGGATCACGACCGTCAATGCGAGGCTCGCCAGCAAGGATGCGTGAACGAACTACGTCAGACTCAAGATCATGAAGAAGGTTAGATACTTCTTTCTTATCTTGGGTTTCGTCTTCAGCAAGGATAGCATCACGCGCTTTTTCAGTTGCAGCAGTTACTGCATCTTTACGAGCAAGCTTGTCAGAGATTTGGTAAGCAGCAACCATTTCAGCTTCAGCTAGTGCTTTCACTTTATCTTTAAGGGTTGTATTTTCTGCTTCTGGTTTCCAGTCCCACTTGTCGATACTAACGTTAGCAGCAAATTCTTTAACTGCTGATACTACCGTTTGTAGTTGTTCGTGACCGAACATAACTGCACCAAGCATAACGTCTTCAGAAAGCACATCGGCTTCTGATTCAACCATTAATACCGCGCCTTCAGTACCAGCAACAACAAGATCTAGATCGCTGTCAGCTTGTTCTTCAACACGGGTATTTAGAATGTATTCGCCGTCAGTGTAACCAACGCGCGCTGCACCAATTGGACCATTAAATGGAATACCAGAAATGGCTAGTGCTGCTGAAGTACCAATCATAGAGATGATATCAGTTGGGATATCTGGGTTAGCAGACATTACCGTGATAACAACTTGTACTTCGTTTTTAAACCCTTCAGGGAATAATGGACGGATTGGACGGTCAATCAAACGAGCTGTAAGGGTTTCGCCTTCAGAAGGACGACCTTCACGCTTGAAGAAACCACCAGGGATTTTACCCGCAGCATATGTTTTTTCTTGATAGTTTACTGTTAATGGGAAGAAATCTTGATCTGCTTTCGCTTCTTTCTTACCCACAACCGTAACTAATACAGCGGTGTCATCCATACTTGCCATGACGGCTGCTGTGGCCTGACGAGCGATAACGCCCGTTTCTAGTGTTACAGTATGCTGTCCATACTGAAATGATTTAGTAATAGGAGTCACTATTTGTCCTTTAATTTCAATCTTATTTATCGCTTATAATCGCGGTGCATAGTATAGCGATGAACTAACGCTAATACCATTAACAAATTTTCTATTCGTAGAATTCGTTGCGGTTTGTGGCTATTTCGCACACATCACGTTTTCACTGTGATTAACCCACTACTCAATGTAGTTCACATTGACCAAATAAGCGCACAAATACTCACCGCTTCGTAAATATCACCATATCCAGATGAAATTTGTATGAATACGCTCAAATTGTATGTATTTTCATCATAATGACATAAAACCTCGTATGCTATAACTAAACCTACACGGTGCGCTAAGGGGAATGTAATGCTAGTACTTAGACTCAATAAAGCTGGCATGCCACAGGAATGGATCCATGTTGAGCAAGCTGCAAAACTCTATTGTCAGGAAAAGGTATTATTCGAATTAGGCAGTGATGCTATTACGCTTAAAGGTGGCTGGGATCATGATGGCCATCAAAGTCAGTTAACCTTGTCGAGTATCATTGCTTGCGATGGCAAGGTAACGGATTTAAGTGGCAAGATAGCATTAACCAATCGGTATCTGTTTAGGCGTGATAATTATTTGTGCCTTTACTGCGGCCAACGTTTCTCACCAAGCCTGTTAACCCGTGACCATATTATTCCACGCTCACGGGGTGGCAAAGATAGCTGGACTAACGTGGCGACGTCTTGTCAGCGCTGTAACCATGCAAAAGCGGCCAAAACCCCAGAAGAAGCCGGAATGCCTTTGCTTGCTGTCCCCTTCAGGCCAAACGTTTATGAAAGGTTCTATTTGGTTAACCGTCGAATACTGGCCGATCAAATGGAATTTTTAAAAGGCCACTTTACCGATAAACGAGATTGGCACTTAAACGGTTTCCCCTAGCGATTGAGAGCTAGACGACGTATTCGGCGGACAGGCAGATTTTTCTAATGCCTCAAACCATAGGCTTAACCAGTCTGAACACATTTTGTGTTCAAGTTCGTGTGCCTCAGCTGTCGGGCAAAACAAACTGACTTTTACAACGACTTTAGCCAGTTCATTGGTTTTGATTTCAACTTCAGGGTCTATTTGAATAAAGTCTTGTTCTAAGTGACGTTCAATAAGACCTTTGTAGCGCTCTGCTACATCACGAAAGTATTCACAGTGGGCATGGGCACTGGCTCTAAATGCCGGTAGTAGGCTGTAGGCATTTACGGTAGGTTCATTAACAATATTAAACGAGTGCAATTTATAACGGCGTAAGAAGTTTAAATTACGCACTGTCTGGGTAACTAACTGGCTGTTTGGTACGTAAACGTGCTTACCCGTGTAATTAAAGGTTTCTGGGTCAACCTCTAACAAGGCGGTTTTAGCCCAATCCATTTCCACTACTTCACCGATTACGTTATTCATTTGGATCCAATCCCCTACCCTAAATGGCCGTGCGCCTAGGTAGTAAATAAAGCCCATAAAACATTGAATGAATTCGCGGGTAGCTAACACAATGGCTACCATGAAAGCGGCAATTGAAATGGCAAGATTTTGAATTTCAGACGACCACACCATCATCAGCAATACAATAATAAATGCATTGCCTAACTGCTCCAAAATATTAATTTGGTTACGTCGGTCTTCCCCTTTGCGAGAACTGCGGCGCTTAATTAACCTAAGGGTGCCCTTTTTAAAGAAGTGCAGTATCACGACTAAAAAAAGTGAAGCTAATAGTTTGTAATCCAATACAAATTCAACAAAGTTGTGCCACATTTGTAATGGGTCAATCACTATTTCCATGTAGGTGCTCCAGATAACCGTTTGATAGAAAATAAAAAAGCGCTGAAAATTCAGCGCCTTTATTATGAAGCATGCCAATGATGGGCACAATGCCGACCAGTGGGATTATTCCCATCCAATGACCGAAACTTAGTGCCTCTTGTATGAATTTACTTCATATTAGTTCTCTAGTCGCTTATTCGCGAATCTGACCAACACCGTTCACCAGGTACTTTTCAGACGTTAGCGACTCTAACCCCATTGGCCCATAAGCATGAAGCTTAGTCGTCGCGATACCAATTTCAGCACCTAAACCAAGTTGGCTACCATCAGAGAAGCGTGAAGATGCATTCACCATCACTACACTGGCATCGACAGCACGCTGGAATTTCTTCGCGCTATCTTCGTTTTCTGTACAGATAACTTCAGTATGGTTACTACCAAAGTCGGCAATATGAGAAATAGCACCCGCAAAGTCATCTACAACACGAATAGCAATTTCTAAACCTAAATACTCTTCGCCGTAAGCGTCTTCGCTAATAACATCAGCGTTGTTAAAGTACTGAGCGCCTTTTTCATTCACATGCACTGTTACCTTGTGTTGCTCAAACGCTTCTGCAACACGAGGTAGGAAGTCGCCGGCAATAGCCTGATGCACCACTAAGCCTTCAAGCGCATTACATACGCCGGTACGTTGGGTTTTACCATTAAGCAGGATAGCCAATGCTTTGTCTAAATCAGCGTCTTTATCTACGTATAAATGGCACACACCTTTAAAATGCTGAATAACAGGCACTTTAGAGTGTTCGGTCACGTAGTTAATCAGCCCTTCACCGCCACGTGGAATAATAACGTCAATGTAGTCACGTTGTTCCATAAGCTCTTGCATAAGGGCACGGTCTGGGTTTGGCACTACCGTAACGAGTGCTCTCGGCAAATTGTGCTTTTCAAGCACGTCTTGCATTAGACCAGCGATGGCTAAACTGGTATCTAGCGCTTCTTTACCGCCACGCAAAATAACACCGTTACCTGATTTGAAACAGAGTGCGCCGGCATCAGCTGTTACGTTAGGGCGTGCTTCATAAATCATGCATACTACGCCCAATGGAATACGCATCTTTTTAATTTCGATACCGTTTGGACGGGTGCCAATCACGCGCTCACGACCAACAGGATCGTCTAGGCTAATAATAACCTCAATGCCTTCAGCCATAGATTCTATGCGGGCATCGTCTAGAATTAAACGGTCAATCATGGCGTCATCTAAGTTATTTTCCTTAGCGCGCGCCACTTCTTTCTCGTTAACCGCTTTAATGGTGTCTTTATTTCCACGAATAGCGGCAGCCATGTCTTTCAACACCGCATTTTTCTCAGCTTCATCTAAGATGGCAAGTGTTTGTGCTGCTTGTTTCGCTTGTTTTGCTAATTCTGTAATAATGCTCATTCTTTCTCCAAATTTGCTACATGCTGATCAGAAATAATAGGGCCAGTCTTATCTTCAAATTCACTGGCGAAGTCATCATTTTCCTGATTCGCGATAAAATTCAGTAAACAGCTACTGTAGTTTGATTTCGCTTTAACGAGCTTAGTTCCATCAGATTTGCGTACCAAAATGGTATCGCCTACTGAGAACTCGCCCTTTACATCAACTATTTCGCTGCTAGTCAGTTGTTCACTGTCGTTTTCCAGTGAAGAATCAAAATCTCCCTCAACTATCACTTCGCCCTGCGCGTTCGAGGTGTGGCGCATCCAATGCACGTTTTCTAGCATTGGTTTGTCGTAAGGGCTAAAGTGCGTGCCTGGGTTTTTACCCGCAAGCAACATATTAAATGACAGCTCGGTAAAGCCGTTAATAATATATGTATCTATACCATGCGAAACTGCTTTTTCAGCCGCTTCAATTTTTGTGCGCATACCACCGGTGCCAACACCGCCTTCTGCTGCACCACCAGCCATGGCATAAATGCTGGCGTCTATGGTATCTACTCGTTTGAGCAACTCAGCATCATCGTGATCATGAGGGTTTTTATTATACAAACCATCAATGTCCGAACAGATAATAAGTGCATCTGCGTCAGCCGCAGCTGCCACCATAGCGGATAAGTTATCGTTATCGCCTACTTTTAGCTTGTCGGTGGTTACCGTATCGTTTTCGTTAACGATAGGCAGCACATTATGTTCTAACAAACTAAAAATAGTTTCACGAATACTAACGTAGCGCTCTCTATCACGCAGGTCAGCATGGGTTAACAGCATTTGCGCTGATGGGAAGTCGAATAACCTGTCCCAGGTCGCAATCATTTCTGTTTGCCCTGCTGCAGCCATTGCCTTTTTCACAGCAATGTTCGATTTTTCATGGTCAGGGAACAAGTGTGCCCCAGCGGCGACTGAACCTGAAGACACTAACACTACCTGTGTTCCATTTGCCCGACAACGCACGATGAACTGGGCAATACTTAGCAAGTAGTGGCTGCTGCACCCTTGCTTATTCGGCGAGATTAGTGCACTGCCTACTTTGATGACCACGCGTTTCCAATTGGGATGACTCATAATATTTCATTCACCTTAAGATTGTTGATCTGCTAATTGTTGGTTAGTTGCTCTAAATAAGCGCTGAACATTTTCAGACGGCGCAGCACCTGCGCGCGATACCAACCAAAGGGTTGCGGTACTTACCGCAAAACCAGGAATAATTTCATAAATAACACTGCTTAACGTTTTACCGTCAGCCAATACGGGTGCGTATATCCAAAACAGGACAGTGACTGCACCACTGATTATGCCGGCCAATGCCGCATTTTGTGTTAAATCCTTTTTGTACAAGCTAAACAGTACCAATGGGCCAAATGCGGCACCAAAACCGGCCCAAGCATTGCTCACTAACGAAAGAATGGAGTTCGATGAATCCATTGCCAATAGCAAGGCCACAACGGCTACGCCCGCTACGCCAACTCTTCCGATGGTCACTGTTTCTTTTTCGCTAATGTCTTTTTTCGCTACAACACGGTAAATATCTTCGGTTAGCGAGCTAGCCGATACCAACAATTGAGACGAAATAGTACTCATGATGGCAGCTAAAATAGCAGCCATTAAAAAGCCACTAATAAGAGGATGAAATAGCAACTGAGAAAAAACGATGAAAATAGTCTCAGCGTCGTCCACTCTCAAATTGAATTGATTTGCATAGGCTATCCCTACAAAACCTGTTGCTAATGCTCCAAGTATAGTAACTAGCATCCAAGACATACCAATATTTCGTGCGGTACTTACCGATTTAACATCGCGAATTGCCATGAAGCGCACAATGATGTGAGGCTGACCAAAATAGCCAAGTCCCCACCCAAGACTTGAAAGCAAGCCCACGAGCGTGAGAGCGCCCCATGAATCAGAAAAATTCGGTACTGATTCATACGCGGCAGCCGTCATTTGGTTTACACCATCGAACTCGGTAAAGGCCACAACCGGCACAAGTACAAGGGCAATAAACATAATACAACCTTGCACAAAATCGGTAAGACTAACCGCTAAGAACCCACCCAATAAGGTATACGAGACAACAACGCCCAATGTGATAAACAGCCCAAGCTGATAATCAACTGAGAACGCGCTTTCAAAAAGCTTTCCGCCTGCCACCAGCCCTGCAGAAGTATATAAAGTAAAGAATAAGACAATGATGACAGCTGAAACAATGCGTACATTTGCTTTAGGGTTGTCGAAGCGCTTTGCGAAGAACTCCGGCACGGTTAACGAATCATCGGCAACTTCGGTGTAAACACGAAGTTTGGGAGCAACCAATATATAGTTTGCTAATGCCCCTGCGACAAGACCAATAGCAATATAAACTGCGTCGAACCCGGTTAAGAACATTGCCCCTGGCAATCCCATTAACATCCAACCTGACATGTCAGAAGCGCCCGCTGAGAGTGCGGTAACTTGGGGACTAACCTTTCTACCACCTAGAATGTAACCTGAAATGTCACTAGTAGATTGACGATATGCAAAAAGACCTATACCTAACATCGCTAGAAAATAGATTGCCAGCGATATATAACTTTCAATTGGCATAATGTGAGATTGCTCTCCTATGTTAGTTAAAATTACATCATTCAGATGTTCGAAGGACATTGCATTCCATCGAAATGCTATACAAGGTTTGAAAGCTTGAATAACACGCATCATTTGTTTCCGAACTTAGCCTTAAGCCAAACTCAGAATCAAACATTTAAATTGAACAATAATGATTAGATCTCTAATTATATAAGCATCACCGCTGTGATTTCAAGTTTAAATAGTAGACAATTTAGTATGAGGTCTATTTGCTGTGTCAATATGAGCAAAAAGGTTTCACACACATCACCATGGTAATAAAAAACCACAAACACTTGATTTATAGTCACTTTAACCCAAAACCCAAACTGCGTGAAACGCAATAATTTGTCTCAAAACTCGTACAAGCATTATACTATTGATATCAATAGAAGCATTTATTATTAAAAGTTATTCAAGTTGTCACTCAGATGAAATAATCGACAACAAAAGCTTTTCAGTGCTTAAATCTCGTTCGATAGGATCGCAAAGTTCCTCACTGCCCTGCTGGAGTATCTTCAACAAGTTTTCAAACGTATTTTTCTCATTAAACACAGAATATAACTTCGGGTGAATGTAATACTGTCTACAAACAGAAGGCGTATTTCCTAGCATTTTTGACACATGTGAACTGAGTGAATTAGGCCATTTGCGGTTACGCCCTTCTCGCAAGTATCTATCAACATCAGGGAAGCTCTGCAGTGCAAACCGACTCGCTGCCCAAGTTCGAAAATCTTTGCAGCTGAAATTGTCGCCTAAGTGTTCGTGAATAAATGCATTGACGTCTTCACTATGGATATCACACCACGAGCCGTCAGCTAACTGATATCGAAATAAGCTGTAACCCTGAAGCTGAGTACATTCGCACACTAGCGAGGCTAGCAAAGGATCGTCTATAGTAATGGTGCGTCGCTTGCTGTGCTTACCAGAATATTCAAGAGACACCTTTTCTAGTGTTGCTTCTTGGACATGCTTACGACGAAGTGTAGTTAAACCATAGGTGTTATTTTCTTTACTGTATTGAGCGTTACCTATTCTTACGCCGGTATAGTCTAACAACAGACACACCAAGGCTGATGCTCGCTCTATTGTCCACTGCTCGCCATTAACGAGTGTCCTGCAATATTCTCGAAACTCGGGTACCTTTTGACCGAAAACCGCCAAGCGTTTGAATTTTTCTGCTTGTTGCTGTTTATGCCAATCGGGATGGTAGAGATATTGTTTTCGCCCTTTAGCATCTAAGCCAATAGCCTGAATACTTGCTTTAGGGTCGCGACTAATAGTGACACTTTTCCAGTTAGGGGGGATGGCAAGGGATTTGATTCTGTGCAGCACGCGCTGCCCTTCTACTTTTCGACCGCTGGTATAACGATAATAGACACCTTTACCACAAGGGATCCGCTTAATGGTGAGGTGTGGATGAGGCATATCCCTTTCAACGACTTGCCCTATAGTCACGTGAACTCCCTTTTAGAATTATGTGTACCGCAAACTTACATCAAGGCTGCTTGGTAGTATGGCAACTTATTAATGCCATTTTAAATGCTGAAGGAAGATGCAAGTTACGTGCATGTTGACGTGCCAGCCAAAAACTATGACTTATTGCAAGGAAACTGATTCGATTAAAAAATATTTTCTAACACTTTCATTAAGTTAGCGATTAGATTTTACTTTGGACAAATCATTTGCCGTCTTCAAAATGCTAGGCAGTAAAACGTTTTGATAAAAACAGATTTACAGACTGAGACAAATTTTCATACTGTGAGTAAATATGAAACATAGTGAAAATGTTATCTTTAGACCTAGGGTATGTTTTATCGACATGAAGTTAAGTTAACCTTATTAAAAAAGCAATATTAACATTACAATTCAATACGTTAGGTTAAAACAGAGCGCTTCGAAAGCATGTAGACCAAAGTATTGCCCGCCAGCGGAACGCATTTTGAATGGTTATGAATGAATATTTGTAAATTCGTTTAATAGTTATGAATTTACCCGCCTTTGGCAAAAACGCTGAAGGGTACCGCATAGGTATAAATTGACCGGGTTTATCGGAGAAGTTATGCAAACCGCTAATCATGAAAATCTTCGCGCATCTCTAGCGCCAAAAGACCAAATTCAAGTTGCTGCCATATTTGAAAACAAATTAATGGCAAAAAAAACCATTCAACAACTGGCAAATTCAACTGACGTCAGTACTGATCAAGTTGCCTTTATCGACGCAAGCGATACTGAAGCGAGTGAGAAGCTAGAACGAGAGAGTAGAAGCATAGGCAAAAATTTGTGGCACTCTCACTTATTGCTTGGTGGTGTAGGTTTTCTTGTAGGCATACTAGCAGCATTTCTTTTGGTTTCGTTTGGCCCTGAGCTAACGAAACAAAACCCACTATTTACATATATCGCGCTGATAAGCCCAGGCATCTTTACTGGTTTGTTCGTAGCAGGCTTAGTTGGCCTGCGCCCAGACCGTTCAGAGATAGTGCAAGCGGTAAGACATGCTATTAGAAGAAACCATGTGGCCGTGGTTATTAACTTGAAAAAGAGCCAATCGGCGTCTGACATTGCATCGTTTTTACATTCGCGAAGCAAGAATGTGGTAGAAGCGATACGCTAATACCGCTTTAAAGCCCCTTAAGGATTGCTTGAGACCTGTTTAAGAACTGCTAAAACCGAAATCAACCGCTAACTCCCTTTAATCACAGATTAAGGGAGTGGCTAGGCTTAATGGTCTTGGCTCAATTCGTGGTGAGCCGTTAACTTTTTCGCCAGTAAAAAGCACGCCGGAAATACTACCCCCCATACCATTGCTAAAATTAACCCCGTAACTAGGGGTGAATATCCAAAGGTGACAGCACCAAACTTTTGCCCACCGAAATAACTGAGCGGGGCGAAGACTGCACCGCCAAACATTGCAAGTAATGGCTTATCAGCAAACGCACTTAGGCTATGCTGAATCGACCCTCCTAATGCGGCCCACAGACACACTAGCCAAATAGGTATTATCAAATGAGATGCGCCACCGCTGAACCAAGCACCACGCTCAAAGCCAAATACCCCTGTCACCATCAAAAGTGAGTCCACCACAGTACCTAGCAAAAGCACCGCTATCATTATTTTACTATCTGACTTTCGCAACGGTGAATAAATAAGCCACGCGATCAGTAAACCCAAAACCAAGAACGTGTTTTGGTATAAAACCACTAACCACCAAATGGTTTGAAACCATAAAAAGTTTACCAATTTGATAATGAAACTGTTCGACATTGAATTCGCCCGTTCATGTAAATACTGAATGCTGTGGAAAATCTGATGGAACCTGTACGGCGCTATCTATCACCCAGTTCACTTATAAAGTTTAAACAAAATGTAATTTTTGATTATTATTTTCATTCTACCTTCATAGATGCTTATTAGTAATAAACAAAATTGGCGGAACCACTGTATAAATAAACTGAATGTTTGAACAAAGGAAATGTGAACAGTATGAAGATGGTTAAATATTATGTACTCGGCGCAATTTTAGCATTAGTGCTAACGTGGTTTAGCCCAACACTATGGCTCTCTGTCATCTTTGCTTGGATCAGTTTCTCACTGATTGCAGTTAGTAGCGCCTACTTGCTTAACTATCCTGCATTGTTCAGAAAACGTGAAGATGGTTCGATCCCTATTTATATTCGGTGGGTCTTCGTTCCATTCTTAATGGGGAGCTGGTTATACAATGAGTATGCAAGACGTACCGACAAGGTTCCCCCTTTTCAAAAAATTGATGATCAACTTTATTTAGGTTGTCGCATGTCTTCACAGCATGTTGTTATGCTGAAAAACAACAATATTAACGCTATTTTAGACGTTACTGCCGAATTCGATGGCTTAGACTGGACCGCCTATCAATTAGATTTTGATTATTTGAACATCCCTGTTCTTGACCATACCAGCCCCACTCAAGAACAACTAACCCTTGCGATTAACTGGTTAGATCAACAACTCGTTGAAGGTAAGAATGTAGTTGTGCATTGTGCACTGGGTAGAGGCCGATCTGTATTAGTGCTAGCCGCCTACCTACTGGCCAGGGATCCTTCCCTATCCATTCTAGATGCAATGGATAAAATTCAATCGGTTCGTTCGACAGCCAGGCTAAATAAACATCAGTTAGCAGCACTTGAAAAAATAAAGAATGGCGGAAGCTTGTCATTAACTAAGCGTCTTACCCTTATTGCCAACCCTGTTGCCGGCGGAGGTAAATGGGAAGTTGAAAAAGCGGATATTCTGGCAAGACTAAACGAAAAATTCAAAGTTACCGTTAAAGAAACAACCGAAGAAATAAACGGTGAAGTCTTGGCTAAAGAAGCCTTAGCCGATGGGGCACAAATTATCGTAGCTTGTGGTGGCGACGGTACCATTACGGAGGTGGCCAATGCCCTTACCGATAAGAATGTCACTTTAGGGGTTATTCCCCTAGGTACGGCCAATGCCCTTTGTCAGGTACTCCATGGTTATGCCAGTAAAATTGTTCCTATTAGTACCGCGTGTGACGTCATTATTGACGGTAAAACGGCAGATATCGATACTGCCCGGTGTAATGGCCGAATGATGTTGCTGGTTGCTGCAGTGGGCTTTGAAGAACATATGATATCTGCCGCGGGACGAGGTGAGAAAGACTCAGGCGGACAGTTTGCCTACCTTAAGGGACTGTGGGAAGCCATAGGAAAAAATGACAACCTTAGTTTTCAGGTGAAATTTGATAATGAAGAATCTCAGCACTTGGAAACGCCAAGCTTAGTCATCGCTAATGCCGCGCCAATTACCACTGCACTTGCGCAAGGCGGAAATTTACCCGATGTGACTGATGGTAAATTAGATATCACCTGGCTAACCCCACAAGATTCATCCGACCGACAATTACTCTCTTTGGCAGAGCTAGTCTTTGGGCCTGAAGAATATAAAACCAGCTCAGACAGTATTAGGCACAAACAAACCCCATCGATATCTCTTTATTTTGACGAAGAAGTATCTTATGCGGTCGATGGTGAGATTTTCAGTGCAAGTGAAATTAGTATCACTACACACCCTGCAAGTTTACGAGTATTAACTGGCATCGACCACACGCAAAATAATAGTTAATCCATAGCGCAATAGCGTTAGGTAAAGATTACTGTAAACCCTATGTAAGAAATGCATTATTTAAGCGGTTCCTTATGTATTGAAATAATAAATAACCGCTAAAAGCTGCATTTACAATGACTTAGTGAACTCAATATAGTGGAACACTTCTGGCATTAGTTAAGGTGCTTTTAACGCCACATATTCAGTACAACTAGTTGAGGGATTACCGATGAAAATTTTTGAAGCACTACGCCAAGATCATGAGAAGCAACGATTGTTACTTAAAATACTCGCTGAGACCAGCGGAGACACCGCTGCTCGCCGTGAATACTACCAAGAGTTGAAGGATCAGCTTGAAAGTCATGCAGTGGCTGAGGAACGTCATTTTTATTCTCCGCTGCTTAAAAAAGATGAAGCGGTAGATTTAACCCGCCATGGTATTGCAGAGCATCACGAGATTGATGAGCTTATCGAAAAATTGGATGATACCAAAATGGACTCACCCGGGTGGCTACGTCACTTAAAATCTCTCCAAGAAAAAGTTGAGCATCACCTTGCTGACGAAGAGCAAGAATTTTTTCAAGTTGCTGGCCGACTTCTTAACGATTCTCAAAAGAATAAACTTGCCGACGCTTACCAAGAAGAAATGGCAAAAGAACTCGCGCCTCACTAGGCGTGCGTTTTACATAAATCTTACTGATACAAAAAAGCCAGTCATAGACTGGCCTTTCTTTTAGTACTTGGTTTACTAAAACTTAGTAAAATTAACTATCGTTTAGCAATAATGTACACGGCGTGGATAACACCAGGGAAATAGCCAAACAATGTTAGAAGGATGTTTATCCAAAACTGAGCGCCAATACCAACTTGTAAGAACACACCTAGAGGAGGCAGTAAAATTGAAAGTATAATGCGAATAATGTCCATAATAATATCCTTGTTTTTGAAGTAATTTCACAGTTTACCCACTCAAACGGCAATATCTTACGGTTTTGAGCAGGCTTTATTTTTATAATGCATATATACTGCCAACAATAAGGAATTTACCGGTTCCCGTCTATTCGCCTAAAGGTGAATTTTCTAACCACTCTTCTAGCGCATCCTTCGCTAATGGTCGGCTAATGAAGTAACCTTGCGCAATATCACAGCCCCATTCTTTCAAAATATTGAGCGACATCTCGTCTTCTACCCCTTCTGCGACCACTTTTAAGTCGAAAGCAGTGGCTAATCCCAGCACGGTATGCACTATTTGTTTATCGTTATCATCGGTCGCTAACGACAATATGAAGCTTTTATCAATTTTAATTGTATCGACAGGCAGGTTCTTCAAATAGGCAAGCGAAGAGTAACCAGTGCCAAAGTCGTCAATGGCAAAGTGAAACCCCCTGCTCGTCAACGCGTTTAAGTTTTCAATAGCAAGCGACGCATCGGCCACCAAATCACTCTCTGTGATTTCTAGCTCTAGGGCATCTGGAGAAAGTGCTGCGTCGGTAAGTATAGAAACCAATTTATCGAGTAACGGTTTATTTTGAATATCTTGAGTGGATAAATTCATTGCAACCGTAAAGCCATAACCTTTCTGCCTAAAGTACGACAAATCAGCAATGGTTCGTTGCATAACCCATGTCGTGACTTGTTCAATTAGGCCTGCCTGTTCAGCAATAGTAATAAACTCATCTGGTGGTACGAAGCCAAGTGTTTCGTTGTTCCACCTTATTAGCGCTTCCATGCTGCATACTTTCATCGTGCTGAGATCAATTTTAGGTTGATACACCATTGAAAGCTCGCTTTGATTGCTAGAAAGCGCCCGCTTAAGCTCGGTAGTAATGGTCAAACGCCTAACGTACTTAGCCTCAAGTTCGGGCCGATAGTGAACACACCATGCATTAGAATGAATAGCTTCGTCTGTAACAATATTAACTTTACGAAATAGCTCTTCTGAGTTGGTAGCATCCTGAGGACAAGACACCACGGCCATCGCTACCTTAACTGGGATCGAAATTAAGTTACTTTCGACGGGCTGCTCTAAAATGTATTTCAGTGTTTCTATTTGGTTTTCGTCTAACGCCGTATCGGTAATATAGAGAATTTCTCCCCCCGCTAAACGTGCAGACGTGCCAGGCCAGCGAAGCAAGCGCGTAGCGAGTGCCTTGAGCGTGTTGTCACCGTTGGAATACCCATAAAGGTCGTTAGTGGTTCTAAAGCCAATAATCGTAATAGCAACAACCTGCAAGGTTACGTTTTCAGACATTTTTCCATCAAAATACCCTTCCACGTAATTTCGATTAAACAAACCGGTTAGCACATCATGTTGCGCTTGATACCGAATGTGATTTTCTCGGTGCTGAATGCTCTCTTGCATGCTATCCACTGCCGAAGCCAGCTCACTAATTTCTCGAAGTTTAGCGGGTTCATTTAGTGTAGCGCCATATTCTCCTCCAGCTACGCGGTTAACGGCTTCCACAAGATTAGAAACAGAACTACTCACATTTCTAGCCAGTAGCATTGAGAACCCCAACGCCACCAAAACTGCAATTAGGGTTAACACCAAAATACTTAGTTGGATATTGGTAAACGCCTGATAGGCCTCTGAGACATCTACAGCTATAGTAATGCGTACCGGAAGTTCTGACATCGACACCAAGCTAACTTCACGGCTTATGTAGGTGTTTTTCTGCTTGAAAGTTACATCGACCCAAGAAGGCGTGGGGTCACTTGTTAATACTGATCCTACTTGCTCTGGCGAGAGCGTTGATGAAATAGGCGTATTGTCACTCATATCGGTGATGATAATTTCAGCATCAACAAGATTTTTTAGTTCTTGCAACAATGCTTCATCAAACTCCACACCAATGATCATGTAATAACGTAATGTCGGAATTTCTACTTTATAGAGGTTTAACTGAATTAATGAGTCATCAATAAGGAAAAAACCGTTTTCGTAGCCTTTTGCAACCAAAGCGGTGCTGGCATTTAAGGTTTCACCCGGTTTAAACAAAGCACTATGAGATGCAACTATGGTGTGATCTAAATTCACTAATGCGATCACATCGGAATTAATGCGCGAAGCATAACTTTCTAATGCAGTTTGAATAGAGGGTAAGTCTGAAGTCCCCACTGCTTGTCGAAAATCGTAAGAACGAAGGAGTACGTTAGAGACGCTTTTAATGATGGCTTGGCGATCTTCAATTAGCCTATGCAGCACCTTTTCAGTAACAGCAATATCTTGACTAATATTTTGTTTGACCAGGTTGTTGGCTGACTTCCACACCCCTGCAACAATCAGGAGTGAGGCTATAAAAATCCCGCCAAGAAGCGTTCTAAAAAGACTTTGTCGAAGTGATATTTGCAACTTACCGCTCCCAGCGCGCCGATCTATACATAATACGTACATTCACTTTTTCTAATTGAGTTAGTAGCATAGCCCAATTACCACAATACTAATAGTCGCGAGGTTGGCGTAATTCTTCATTTTATGAAAAAAATTAGAAACAAAAAAACCGGCTAAAAGCCGGTTTTTAAAGTTGGTGCGGAAAGCGGGACTTGAACCCGCACGAGCTATGCTCACCACCCCCTCAAGATGGCGTGTCTACCAATTCCACCACTTCCGCAAAAATCTTAGTTAGGTACGTCTGAATCGTCAGCGTTAGCCTTAGGTACATCACCTTCGGTGACTTCAGCATTAGAAGCGTCACCCATTGGAATGTCATTCTCCGTTGCTGCATCTTCTGCAGGCGAATCCATAACAGGAACGTCCATATCAGCTGGCGCTTGTATTGGTGCTTCAACAGCCGCTGGTACTTCTAAATTATCCCACTCGTCTTCTGCACTTTCGCGGTTTGCTGTCATCGCGCCTAAGGTAAGGCTGATGAAGAAAAACAAACCAGCAAGAATAGCGGTAGTGCGAGTCATGAAGTTACCAGAACCACCTGAACCGAAAACCGTGTTTGAGCCGCCGCTACCAAAAGAAGCGCCCATATCTGCACCTTTACCCTGTTGAATAAGAACAAAACCAATCAACAGCAATGCAACAATTAAATATGCTACCAGTAGCACTTCGTAAACCATAATTACCTCGTCAGTTTGCCGCTTGGCAAATTGAAATAAAATCTTCTGTCTTTAAGCTGGCGCCACCAATGAGGCCACCATCTACGTCTTGTTGTGCAAACAATGTTTTAGCATTATCTGCTTTAACACTGCCGCCATATAAAATTCGTAACCCTTGAGCAAGCTCTGCGTCTACTTTTGCAAAGTATCCACGAATAAATTCATGTACATCTTGCGCTTGTTCAGGTGAAGCAGTCTTTCCAGTACCTATGGCCCAAACAGGCTCGTAAGCAAGTACCGATTTAGAAAGCTCTTCAACGGTTAAACCGTCAACTAATGCATCAAGTTGTTCGCCAATGAAAGACTCAACCTGACCACTTTCTCTAATATCAAGCGACTCACCCACACAAATAATTGGGGTTAATCCACTCGCAATTGATTTCTTTGCTTTTTCGGCCACTAAGCTATTACTTTCACCGTGGTCGTCTCTTCTCTCTGAGTGCCCAACTATGGCGTACTTACAACCAAGTTCACACAGCATGTCAGCAGAAAGGTCACCCGTGTGAGCGCCATTATCAAGATTACTAACATCCTGTCCACCCAGCGCAAAAGCTTGAGTAGAAAATGCTGAAAGATATAAAGCAGGAGGACAAATAACTACATCAACATTTTCAAGCGCATTATTCTCAAATGCATCGTTGAACGTAGTGACGAGAGAACGATTACCGTTCATTTTCCAATTGCCCGCTACCAGCGGCTTTCTTTTATTGTTATTCACAATGCAGACCTTAGCCCTGTCTTAAAGCGGGCGTGATATTAACGATTCCAGTAAAAATATACAAGTATAAAACGCGAAATTTCCAGTTCTGCCAACTAATTGGCGACTTTACGAACAGTTTCAGCAATATGCTCTGCCCACTTGGAAGAATGCCCTTCATTATCAGACTCTACCATAACGCGAATAAGAGGTTCAGTTCCGCTTTTACGTAGTAGTACGCGGCCTTTCTTACCTAATGCTGCCTCTGCTTCCTGTTTAGCGCCTTGCACATCAGCGTGGGCTAGATAATCTTGACTAGCATCTTGATAACGCACGTTGACTAAGCACTGAGGATACATATCAAAGCCACTACTTAAATCATGTAAATCTAAGTCTGAGCGTAACATTGCAGCAAGAACTTGTAAGCCAGCAATAATGCCGTCACCGGTAGAAGACGTTGCTAAATTCAAAATATGACCCGAGTTCTCGCCACCAATTGCCCAGCCTTTTTGCTGAAGCATTTCCATTACATAGCGATCCCCTACTTTGCTTCGTGCAAAAGGAACACCTAACTTACTAAAGGCGATTTCTAATCCAAGGTTACTCATTAAGGTGCCTACGACACCGCCTTGCATACGACCATTTTTAAGTGCATCGCGGGCAATCATATAAACAATTTGGTCGCCATCTATCACATTGCCTAAATGATCAACCATCATAATACGGTCGCCGTCACCATCTAAGGCAAACCCAAGATGCGCGTTCGTTTCTTTTACTTTCTCAACTATCGCGTCCATCGATGTGGCGCCAACACCTTCATTGATATTTAAACCATTTGGCGCGGTACCTATTTCAACAACCGTAGCGCCAAGTTCACGCAGTACATTAGGCGCAATGTGGTAAGTAGCACCGTGGGCGCAATCTACGACTATTTTTAAACCGGTAAGAGATAAATCAGACGGGAAGCTACCTTTACAAAATTCTATATAACGGCCAGCAGCATCGTTAATTCTGGTCGCCTTTCCCAACTTATCCGAAGCAACGCATGTCATTGGTTTATCAAGCATGTCTTCTATCGCCAGCTCAATATCATCGTCTAGCTTGAATCCGTCTGCTGAGAAGAACTTAATTCCATTATCGTAATAAGGATTATGTGAAGCACTAATCACAATACCGGCTTCAGAGCGGAATGTTTTCGTTAAGTAAGCGATAGCAGGCGTGGGCATGGGGCCTAGTAACCCACTATCAATACCCGCTGCTGATAAGCCTGCTTCTAATGAAGACTCTAGCATGTAGCCAGATATACGAGTGTCTTTGCCAATAAGTACTTTATTGGTGCCTCGTCCGGCAAGTACTTTCCCTGCTGCCCAACCAAGCTTAATAACAAATTCGGGATTAATATTACTTTCGCCCACTTTACCGCGTATGCCATCAGTGCCGAAATATTTGCGCTGCCCCATGAAGGTTCCTTATTCTATTGTTGTTAGCATATTAACAATGTTAACTGCGTCCGCTGTTTCTTGTACATCGTGAACGCGAATAATATGCGCACCTTGCTGTGCTGCAATTGTAGCGAGGGTAATACTTCCCGCCAAGCGTTCATCTACATTTCTATTTAACAAATTGCCAATCATTGATTTACGTGACATACCTACTAGCACAGGATAGCCCAGCGCTATTATGCTTGGGAGGTGTTTTACTAATGCGTAATTATGTTCCAGGGTTTTACCAAATCCATAGCCTGGGTCGAACAAAATTTGCTCTTTTTTAATGCCAGCTGCAATGCAATCTGATGCTCTTGCTAATAAAAATTGTTCAACGTCAGCGACCACGTCTTTGTAATGAGGCTGCTGCTGCATATCTTTAGGCTGGCCTTGCATATGCATTAAACACACTGGCACATTGGCATTTGCCGCTGCCGATAGTGCACCGGGTTCTTGCAAAGCTCTTACATCATTAATTAGCCCTGCTCCAGCGTTAACCGCTTGCGTCATGACCTCAGCTTTACTGGTATCTACTGAAATAATGCAATCGGTATTGGCACGCAACGCTTCAATTACCGGAATAACACGGTCTAGTTCTTCATCTAGTGAAACGGCTGCAGCACCTGGTCGAGTCGACTCACCGCCAACATCTATTAACGTAGCACCTTGAGCTAGCATCTTTTCAGCATGTCTTACCGCATTCTCAAGAAGCGCGTGTTTGCCACCGTCAGAAAAGGAGTCGGGTGTGACATTTAAAATACCCATCACCTGTGGGCGGGATAAATCTAGTGTGTGGGAAGAAAACTGCATTTACTTACTCTTAAAATCAATCAGCCAACTCGGCGTGGTATCGATCATTAAAAAAATTATCACTGCACAAATAAAAAACGCCAGAAATACTGGCGTTTTATTAACTTTATATCAATTTCTAGCTAGGTAAGTCACCTGGTTTACCAACAGACGGCTTTTCAACACCATCGTTAGTAATTTCGCCTTCGCGAGTAGGTTTACCGCCGCTTGGCTTGTCACCATCAGAAGGACGACGGTCGTCCCAATCTGCAGGAGGACGAACCTCGCGACGTTCCATCAAATCATCAACTTGCTTCGCGTCGATAGTCTCGTACTTCATTAACGCATCTTTCATGGCTTCCAGAATATCCGCGTTATCTTTTAGGATCTTTTCAGCTCGTGCGTAGTTGCGATTAATGATGTCTTTAACTTCTTCATCAATTGCTAAAGCAGTTTGGTTTGACATCCTGATTGAACCAGATGAAGAACGACCTAAGAACACCTCGCCTTCTTCTTCTGCGTAAAGCAATGGCCCCATCTTGCTTGACAAGCCCCATTGCGTCACCATTTTTCGCGCAATATCAGAGGCGCGCTCAATATCGTTTGAAGCGCCAGTAGTTACGCCTGCTTCGCCAAGGGTCATTTCTTCAGCAATACGTCCACCATACAAACTAGAAATCATACTTTCTAAATGCTGTTTACTGTGGCTGTACTTGTCTTGTTCTGGAAGATACATAGTGACACCCAGCGCACGACCACGAGGAATAATAGAAACCTTGTAAACAGGATCGTGTTCTGGAACCAAGCGACCAACAATTGCATGCCCTGCTTCGTGGTAAGCCGTGTTGGTCTTTTCTTCCTCAGTCATCACCATAGACTTACGCTCAGAGCCCATCATGATCTTATCTTTCGCTTTCTCAAACTCTTCCATCGCCACTAGACGTTTATTACCACGTGCAGCGAATAAAGCAGCTTCGTTAACCAAGTTAGCTAAGTCAGCACCAGAGAAACCTGGCGTACCACGAGCAATAACACTTGGTTCAACGTTATCGGACACAGGTACTTTGCGCATATGAACTTTAAGAATCTGTTCACGACCACGGATGTCAGGTAAACCAACAACCACTTGACGGTCAAAACGACCTGGACGTAACAATGCAGGGTCTAACACATCAGGACGGTTAGTCGCGGCAATAACAATAATGCCTTCATGACCTTCAAAACCATCCATCTCAACAAGCATCTGGTTTAGCGTTTGTTCACGTTCATCATGACCACCACCTAAACCTGCGCCACGCTGACGACCTACCGCATCAATTTCATCGATGAAAATGATACAAGGCGCTGCTTTTTTCGCTTGCTCGAACATGTCACGAACACGCGATGCACCAACCCCCACAAACATTTCCACGAAATCTGAACCTGAAATGGTAAAGAACGGTACTTTGGCTTCACCAGCAATTGCTTTTGCAAGCAAGGTTTTACCCGTTCCAGGAGGACCAACCATCAGGACGCCTTTAGGAATTTTACCGCCTAATTTTTGGAACTTAGATGGGTCGCGTAAGAAGTCTACCAGTTCAGTCACATCTTCTTTTGCTTCGTCACAACCTGCAACATCAGCAAATGTGGTTTTAATTTGGTCTTCACCTAAAAGGCGAGCTTTGCTTTTGCCGAAAGACATAGCGCCGCGACCACCGCCACCTTGCATTTGACGCATGAAGAAAATCCATACACCAATAAGCAGAAGCATTGGGAACCAAGAAATGAAAATAGATGTGAGAAATGATTGTTCTTCTGGCGGCTCACCGTAAACGCGCACATCGTTTTTAACCAAGTCAGATACTAACTTGTCATCAAAATACGGTACGTACGTTTGAAATGTTTCGCCTGAACGTCGGGTACCACGAATTTCGCCGCTATTATCAATGCGAACTTCACGGATGTTACCCTGCTCAGCTTCTCTTAAAAAAGTTGTGTAATCGGTCTGTGTTTTCGACGATTCACCAGGTGAAAAGCTCTGAAATACAGACATCAACACAACGGCGATAACCAACCATAAGATTAAATTTTTTGCCATATCGCTCAATGCTACTAACCTCTAAAAATCCGAAAGAATATACTTGTGAAAGATAAAACCACGAGTGCTTCCCTTACACACATAAACTTTCGCAACGAAAATCGCTTACTCAAAGCGTACTACACTTTGTACCCAAGAGCCACCAAATACACCTCACGAGACCGTGATCGTGATGAATCGGGCTTACGTGTTTTTATGGTTGTGAACGAGTCACGTAATGCACGTAGAAAGGTATCAAAGCCTTCTCCTTGGAAGACTTTAATCATAAAACCTCCACCTGGTTTCAGTACTTGATGACACATATCCAGCGCCAATTCACACAAGTACATCGAGCCAGCTTGATCTACCGCTGCATTTCCAGACAAGTTCGGTGCCATATCAGACAACACTATATCTACGGTGTTCCCGCCAATTCTGTTCAATAACGCATTTAAAACAGCTTCATCTCTGAAGTCACCCTGCAAAAAATCAACGCCAACAATAGAATCCATCGGTAAAATATCGCATGCGATAACTTGCCCGTTGTCTCCTACCAGTTCAGAAGCGAGTTGTGACCAGCCTCCTGGCGCAGCCCCAAGGTCCACTACTGTGTTACCTTTGCTGATAAGTTTGTCTTTTTGCTGAATTTCTTCCAATTTGAAGAAGGCACGCGATCGCTTACCCTGCTTCTGCGCTTTTTGCACATAATGGTCGTTAAAATGTTCTGTTAACCAGCGTTTACTGCTGGCAGAGTGCTTCTTTTTTGTCATTCCAATACATTGTCATTAGGATTGTAGAGAAGATGGCGTTAGAATACGTTAATTCAAGCTTAAATTTATAGATTAATTGTAAGAAAATTGACTACATGAAACTTTCAAATAAACAGAAACAATTTTTAAAAGGCCTAGCGCACCCGCTAAAGCCTATCGTACAGCTAGGTTCAAACGGCCTTACTGAGGGTGTTGTTGCGGAAATCGACAACGCATTAAATTTCCATGAACTGATTAAAGTTAAAGTTCCCACTGATGATCGTGAAGAAAAATCGCTCATCATGGATGCGATTGTTCGCGAAACGAAATCAGAAAAGCTACAAGTAATTGGTCACACGCTTATTCTTTACCGTCCGAGTGAAGAGCGTAAAATTCAGTTGCCAAAATAAGTCATGCCGTGGTGCCGGTTTTTGCTGGCACCATAGTTTTCGTACCGTATTGCCGTTAATATTATGTTAACAAACATGATAATGTCGTTGTGTACATAAATTAACAAACAATAATACGGAATCTACACGGAAGCCCTATGACAGAAACCAAGCCTATTCCCGACTCGCTTAAAACTCCCTATTTGCAACAAAAGTCACTTGAAAACCGAACTGCCATAGTTACTGGTGGGTGCTCCGGTCTTGGTCATGCTACTGCCATTGCCCTTCGTGCTGCTGGTGCCAATGTGTGTTTGCTCGATTTAAATGAAGACATGGGTAAGCAACGTGTAGAAGAACTCGGTGCTGAACATACCTTGTTTGTTAAGGTTGACGTAAGAAGCGAAGACGACATTACCCATGCGATAGATAAATGCCTTTCTCGTTTTTCCACGCTTTCTCTGTGCGTAAACTGCGCCGGTATTGCCCCTGCAAAGCGTTTACTGGACCGAGATGGTAATCCAGCCCCCTTAGGTGACTTTCAAAACACGATTGATATTAATTTAGTAGGTAGCTTTAATGTGGCGCGTCTTGTGGCGGCAGCCATGGCGGAACAAGCCGCATTGAATGAGGAAGGCGAGCGAGGCGTTATCATTAATACAGCCTCTGTAGCAGGCTATGAAGGGCAAATAGGACAAACCGCTTACGCAGCAAGCAAAGGCGGCATTATTGCGCTGACCCTACCTATGGCGAGAGATCTTGCCCCGCTAGGTATTCGGGTTAACACTATCGCGCCAGGGGTAATGGGAACACCTATGCTGCTTGCCATGCCAGAGAAAGTACAAGACGCTCTTTCTAGTAACGTTCAATTTCCTAAACGCTTAGGTTTGCCTGAAGAGTTCGGTAAATTGGTGCTGCATATTGCCGAAAATAACTATTTAAATGGTGAGACTATTCGCTTAGACGGCGGCTTAAGAATGCCGCCAAAATAATTGGCTGTATTGCTATATCAACAAAGAGCATCAAATTGATGCTCGAATTTTCTTATGCAAAGACCGAGCAGCCTGAACGGGTGCAGCATTGAGCGACCGGCGAATGAAAGCGCTTATTCGCCGTCGCCACCGTTAACCATGAGTGCAATATTGTATAAACGATTCACTGCATGATAGTTAATGGTGTTTTTGGGGTAACGACCTCGGCTACTTAATGTACCGGCATCTTGCCCCATCAATACGGTCAAGGCATCATCTACCGTTTCTACAGTATGAATGTGGAACAAGCCTTTTTTCACCGCATCAATGACAGTGGCATCTAATACCAAGTTGATTGCATTCGATTTAGGAATGACCACACCTTGTGTACCCGTTAAGCCGCGGTGCTGACATAAGTCGAAGAAGCCTTCAATTTTTTCATTCACCCCACCCACCGCTTGCACTTCGCCATACTGGTTAATTGAGCCTGTAATAGCGAGGGTTTGTACGCATGGAATTTCGGTTAACGCAGAAATTAACGCCACCAATTCTCCTAATGACGCACTATCACCATCGATGTGCCCGTACGACTGCTCCAACGCAATATTAGCCGACAAGGTTAGCGGGAAGTGCTGAGCGTATTTATAACCTAAATACCCTGTTAATAGCATCACGCCTTTTGAGTGAATCGGTTGGCCTAGCTCTACTTCACGTTCAATATCAACCACGCCACTTGCGCCAGCAAATACCGTAGAGGTAATGCGCGCAGGCGTACCAAAAGCAGTGTCACCAATATCTAGCACCGTAAGTCCATTCACTTTACCTATGGCTTTGCCATCGGTAGCAATAAGTACATGCCCTTCTTTAATATCATTAAGTAGAGTTTGGCTTACTCGCCCGGTTCTGCGTTTTTTAGCACTAAGTGCGGTGCGCAAATGGTCAAGCTCTAGGGTTTCACTACCTGACTTTACGCAAAAATAATGGGCTTCATTCACCAACTCAATCACTTCAGCAAAATGTGCTGAAAGCTTTTCTTGGTGTTCAGCCATGCGCAATGAATATTCGACTAAGCGGCACATAGCATTGGCGGTAATACCGGTTAAGTTAAGCGCTAAAATGTGTTTGCGCACTTTGCCCACAAAATCGAACAAAGCTTGTCGAGTCACCTGAATTTCTAAATCGAAATCGACCAGCACACGAAACAGCTCATCAAATTCATCATCGTAATCTTGCAAGGTGTAATACAATTCTCGCGACCCTAGCAGCACTATCTTTACGTTCAAATCGATAGGTTGAGGGTTTAGGGTAATCGCATTTACCATACCGACATCTTGCTGGGGTAAATCCATTTTCAAACTACCCGATTTCGCCGCCAGCTTAAGGGTATCCCACACATAGGGCTGTTCTATTAACTGGTCGACATCAAGCAGCAAATAACCGCCATTGGCACGATGTAATGCGCCAGGGCGAATCATTCGGTAATTAGTGTAAACACTGCCATGAATATTAGTGTATTCAATTTTCCCGAACAGGTTTTGATACGTTGGGTTTGGCTCATAGATTACTGGCGCGGAGTCATCTAGACGATTCGCAACCAATACATTAGGCAGAAATTGCTCTTCTAAGAATAAGCGTTTATCGAATTCATCACTTTTTTCGTCTTTTTGCTCTTCAGCCAAAATAAGTAAAATAGCATTCACAAGTGCAGTTTTAAGCTGCTTTAAGTATTTTAAAATGCCTAAATCTGACGCGTATTTGTGCTCTAGTACCTTTAAAAGTGGCTTAATGCCTTGCTCGGCAGTTTGCTTATCTAGCTCACGCAAGCGCTCTGAATTTTCACGTTTCCACGAAGGCAAACTTAATAAACTTTCACTTAGTCTATTTTCTAGCTCGTCTATCAAGTTATAAAAGAATTGGCGCTTTTCGTCGCTAGCGGTCGCAAATTCAGCATCGCTAATGGGTTTACCATCAACAATAGGTGAAAACGTGATAGTGCCTCCATCTTCGCTCATTGCCACTTCATTAGCTTTTGCAAAACGTTCTACCGCATCAATGGCGCTATCATATTTTTGATCGAACTCACGAGAAATGCTGGTTCTACGGCGCTGATAACCCGGGTTATCAAATGCCACCGGAAAGGTATCTAGCACATCATCAATTAAACTAGTGATGTCTTTTTGAAATGCTTTGCCGCCACCAGGCGGAAAACGAAGAGCAACTGGCTCGCGCTCTTCATCAAAGTTATTGATATAACACCAATCATCTGGTGCAGGCAGCACGGCTACTTGGCGTTCAATGTAATCTTTTACCAAGGTAAAGCGACCCGTAGCCGGTTCACCCATCACATAAAGGTTATAACCTTTCGCGTTAATGCCAAGACCGAAGGTTAACGCTTCTCGCGCGCGCTCCTGCCCTATAAATGTGGCATTTAGGGCTTCATCGTCTTTTAAGGCAGCATTCACTGCTTTTCGATTGATGGTTGGGGTTAGGTCAACTGGATCTAGGGCCATAGTGGTGCTTTCGCCTGGCATAGTGTTCTATTTATTGGGCTTTAGGGTAAGTGAAACCCTATTTAAGTAGTGTGTCAAACCCTTATGCCGTAAAGCACTGTTTCGGGCCTCTAATCGATGAATTAACGAACAATCGCGGCTATTAATTTTTATGTACGAAACCGCTATCAAGTGAAACCTTTGCCAATACGCTTACTTTTTCAACAAGTAGTCACAAAAAAGTCGTGCTAACCTAGCACTAGCTATTGAGGCTAAGTGTAGCGCTGGGTTATTCTATGCGGCTACATGCAAGTTAAACCTGCAATATTGTGATTCTGTCCAACGACGACTCACACCCCACGATGAAATTTGGGGGAGCAGGTTTCATGAACGTTTTAACTCTAATAATGCGGAAGCCTAAGTTTCATGGCCGAAAATCAGTACAACCCGAAAGATATAGAACAACGTGTTCAGCAATACTGGGAAGAAAACAACTCATTTCAAGCAAATGATGATGTAGAAAAAGAGAAGTTCTACTGCCTCTCTATGTTCCCTTACCCAAGTGGTCGCTTGCATATGGGTCACGTGCGTAACTACACCATTGGTGATGTTATTAGCCGTTATCAGCGCATGCAGGGTAAAAACGTTCTCCAACCAATGGGTTGGGATGCTTTCGGTCTTCCAGCAGAAAACGCCGCGATTAATAATAATACTGCGCCTGCCAATTGGACCTATTCCAATATTGATTACATGAAAACTCAGCTTCGCTCTTTGGGTTTTGGTTACGACTGGGATCGCGAAGTAACAACCTGTAAGCCAGACTACTACCGCTGGGAACAATGGTTCTTCACTCGTCTTTACGAAAAAGGCTTGGTTTATAAAAAGAACTCAACCGTTAACTGGGATCCGGTAGACCAAACCGTTTTGGCTAATGAACAAGTTATTGACGGTCGCGGTTGGCGCTCTGGCGCATTAGTGGAACAAAAAGAGATTCCACAATGGTTCATTAAAATTACCGACTACGCCGAAGAGTTGTTGGCTGACTTAGAACAGCTTGAAGAATGGCCTGATCAAGTGCGCGCCATGCAGGCGAACTGGATTGGTCGCTCTGAAGGGGTAGACATTACCTTTAACTTAGGTAAAAACGGCAGCGACATAAACGATTTAACCGTTTACACCACTCGCCCTGATACATTCTACGGCGTAACCTACGTGGCAGTCGCTGCTCAGCATCCATTAGCTGAATTTGCAGCAAAGACGAATGCTGAACTTGCTACCTTTATTGACGAGTGCAAAAATACCAAAGTAGCCGAAGCAGAATTGGCTACCATGGAGAAAAAAGGCTGTGATACGGGCATTCAAGCAGTACATCCTTTAACGGGTGAATTGTTACCTGTTTGGGTGGCGAACTTTGTATTGATGGATTACGGTTCAGGCGCAGTAATGGCTGTACCAGGTCACGATCAACGTGATTGGGAATTTGCGACCAAATATGGCTTAACCATTAAGCAAGTTATCGCGCCAAATGCAGATGCAAAAGAAGAATGTGATTTAACCGTCTCTGCGTATACCGAAAAAGGCACCTTAATAAATTCTGAAAAATTCGATGGCCTAGCGTTTGACGATGCGTTTAATAACATCGCAACCGCACTGGAAGAAAAAGGCTTTGGTAAACGCAAAGTAAACTACCGTTTACGAGATTGGGGTGTAAGCCGTCAGCGTTACTGGGGTTCACCTATTCCCATGCTTAACTTGGAAAATGGTGAATCGGTTCCTGTCCCAGAAAGCGAATTGCCGGTAGTACTTCCTGAAGATGTGGAAATGAACGGTGTTACATCGCCGATTAAAGCCGATCCTGAATGGGCGAAAACCACCTACAACGGTGAACCTGCACTTCGCGAAACTGACACCTTCGATACCTTTATGGAATCGTCGTGGTACTACGCTCGCTATGCAAGCGCTACAAATCACGATGCAATGCTTGACCCTACTTCATCGAACTACTGGCTGCCTGTCGATCAGTATATCGGTGGTATCGAACATGCCATCCTGCACTTATTATACTCTCGCTTCTTCCACAAACTATTGCGTGATGAAGGCTTGGTAAATTCTGATGAACCGTTTAAGCGTTTGTTGTGTCAGGGCATGGTGCTAGCAGATTCTTACTACCGCGAAGATGATGCTGGCAAGAAAACTTGGTACTCACCCACTGAAGTGTCTACCGAAAAAGACGAGAAAGGCCGTATTGTAAAAGCATGGCTAACCGCCGATGGTGAACCGGTTATTCATGGCGGCATGACTAAAATGTCGAAGTCGAAAAACAACGGTATTGATCCACAAGAAGTTATCGACCTATATGGTGCCGATACGGTGCGTTTATTTACGATGTTCGCTGCGCCTCCTGAGCAAACACTAGAGTGGGTAGATTCGGGCGTAGAAGGTGCTAACCGTTTCTTACGTCGTATTTGGAAGCTGGTAACCGAGCACGTTGAAAAAGGTACGCCTGTTGCCCTTAACGCAAAAGCGCTGAATAAGAACCAACAAGCATTACGCCGCGAAGTGCACAAGACTATTGAAAAAGTCTCTGATGACTTAGGTCGTCGCCAAACGTTCAATACCGCTATCGCCGCTATTATGGAGTTATTGAACCATCTTCAAAAAGCACCACAAGAAGATGCGCAAGATATTGCCATTATGCGTGAAGCTGCAGAGTCATTAGTCTTGCTACTTAACCCTATTACCCCTCACATTTCTCATGAATTGTGGAAAGTATTGGGCCAGACAAGCGATATCGATCATGCCCCTTGGCCTGTCGCCGATAAAGCAGCCTTGGTTGAAGACGAAAAGCTTATTATCGTGCAAGTTAACGGTAAGGTTCGCGCTAAGATGACCGTAGCTGCTGATGCCAGCAAAGACGCCATTGAAGAAGCGGCCAAAGCACAAGATAACGTGCAACCGTTTATTGAAGGTAAAACAATACGTAAAGTTATTGTGGTACCAGGAAAACTTGTCAACATAGTGGCTAACTAATATGCGCCGTTTACTTCGTTACACAGTGGTATTGAGTGCACTTTTTGCACTTGGCGGTTGTGGATTTCATTTAAGAAGTGCCCCTAGCCTTCCTGAAAATGTAAAATCAGTGCTTATCACCAGTGCTCGCGCTCATGCACCTCTTGCAAGAGCGCTTCACAACCGCCTTACTGTGTACGGGTTAAATGGCGTCTACCAACAAGATAGTACGTCGTCTAACGACGGCGTATCTTTGTATTTACTGCCTGAAAAATTAGAGCGCAGACTGCTTTCGGTTTACGCTTCGGGTCAAGTTGCTGAATACGAACTGATTTATACCGTGCGTTATCGGGTTCAATTCCCTGACGAGGAAGCCATTATGGCTACCTTCGATGTAATGCGTGATTATCAAGATGATCCCGATCAAGTATTGGCGAAATCAAGAGAACTCGAATTAGTACTCGATGAAATGCGTGCCGAGGCAGCGGACATTATTATCCGTAGGCTTTCAAGCCAAGCCTCTGCTGCTAAGCTGATTAATTAAGCATGCAAGTCTACCCAAACCAATTTTCCAGTGAGATAGGTAAAGGATTAGCATCCTGTTACTTGGTGTTTGGTGATGAGCCTCAGCAGAAGTTTGAGGTGATAGAGCAAATCCGCACCACGGCAAAAGCCAACGGTTTTGATGAGCGCACAGTGCTTGTGGCCGACACTGGCTTTTCATGGAATCAGCTGCTTGAAGCAACCCAAAGCATGTCGTTGTTTTCAAACCAACAGTTTATTGAATTAGAACTTCCTACAGGAAAACCCGGCGCAGAAGGCAGCAAAATGCTGCAAGAAGTGGCTAAAGGGTTAACTCAAGATACTCTTCTTCTAGTGCATGGTCCTAAAATTGGCAAAGACGTACAGCGTGGGAAGTGGTTCAAAGTACTCGATGACATGGGCGTTTCTGTACTCTGCTACCCTTTAGAAGGCAGGCAACTTAGTGCATGGATCAGCAATCAAGTAAAACAACATCAGCTGACTATTAATGCAGCTGGAATGAAAATGATTGCCGATTTTTGCGAAGGTAATTTACTAGCAGCAAAACAAGAAATAGATAAGCTTGCCCTACTTTACCCTCAACAGTCCGTGTCTGAAGCACAGATTGAACGGGCGATGGTAGATCAATCTCGCTACAACGTGTTTCAGTTAGTAGATGTCATGCTAAGCGGCGATGCCAATCGCTGCGTGAAAATGCTTTACCGATTAGAAAGTGAAGGCTTAGAGCCAAATATTATTATTTGGGCCCTGATTCGTGAATGGGAAGTCTTATGGAAATTGAAAAGTGCTACCGCTAATGGTGAAGCCATTCAATGGCAAAAGTTTGGTATTTGGCGCAACAGGCAGGGCTTCTATCAAAGTGCGTTAAATCGCCTTAGCATAGAACAGCTGCTACAAATTCAGGATGCCCTCACCCAAGCTGATTTAGCGTTTAAACAAAACGTTATTTCTCGCCCCTTCGTGAAGCTTTGCCACTTATGCATGATGTTTATGGCGATGGGTATTTTT
The DNA here is from genome assembly GCF_017653625.1 of Alteromonas sp. K632G. Classification (NCBI taxonomy): domain Bacteria; kingdom Pseudomonadati; phylum Pseudomonadota; class Gammaproteobacteria; order Alteromonadales; family Alteromonadaceae; genus Alteromonas; species Alteromonas sp. K632G. The sequence goes on along the minus strand of NZ_JAGGDM010000008.1, from coordinate 48,344 downwards.
CACCTTCCTTTGATGGAAGCCTAACATTTTGGCTATTCGCGCCATTTTAGGGGGGACGTTTAACCCGCCCCATTTAGGTCATGTATCACCTGCGCTCCATTTATTGTCTGCGCTGAATATCGACGCCCTCGGTTTAATGCCTTGTAAATTACCGCCGCACAAATCAGTGGCCGTTAGCGAAGAACACCGGGTCAACATGGTGAAGCTGTGTTGTGAGCAAGATAAACGCTTGTACCCCGAGCTAATCGAACTCTCGTTACCTTCACCTTCTTACACGGTAAAAACCCTTCGGGCATTAAAAGAAAGAGACAATAAGACAATCTGTTTTTTCATTGGCGCCGATTCCCTGTATAATCTTAAGTCTTGGTTTGAGTGGGAGCGTTTGCTTGATTTCTGTCACCTAGTGGTAATGCGTCGCGACAGCGATACATTTACACCACCTGATGACTTGGTTGAGTGGTTAAAAGCCAACAAAACAGAGGACGTTCTGCAACTACATGCTCAGCCTAATGGCTTAGTATTTCTTGCAGATACCCCATTACACCCTGTTTCATCAACGCAATTGCGCAGCGCCGTTCAAACGGATGCATCATCGACATTGCAAGAAACATATATGAACGAAACAGCATTGCATGACGCAAAGTTTCAAGCCACGACATTAATAGCAAAGTGGCTGCCTCAGGCAGTCTCAGACTATATTTATACACATCGGTTATACCAAGAATTATCAAATAAGTGAGGAAACACTTGGAGAGTCAACAACTCAAGCAGTTCGTAAAAGATAAAGTAGACGACATGAAAGGCCGCGATATTATAGAACTGGATGTTCGTGGCAAATCAACCATTACCGACACCATGATTATTTGCTCTGGTAACTCTAAGCGCCATGTTGTTGCTATTGCTGAGAATGTAATAGTAGAAGCTAAAAGCGCAGACGAAGCACCAACAAGCGTGGAAGGCAAAGAAACTGGCGAATGGGTATTAGTAGATTTTGGCGACGTTATTTTGCACGTAATGCAAGACGAAACCCGCGATTTCTATCAGTTAGAGAAGCTGTGGTCATAACAAAGCCAACCGCAGACTTATAAAAAGGGCTGCGGTTAACTTTGTTGGTAGTTTGATGTTCTAAAGGATTTACCCACTGTGCGTATACAAATTGTCGCCGTAGGTACAAAAATGCCCGCCTGGGTCACCACTGGGGTAGATGAATTCCTTCGCCGTTTCCCCGCCGATTTACCGGTGAGTTTCACCGAAATTCCCGCTGGTAAACGCGGCAAAAATGCTGATATTAAACGCATTTTAGAAAAAGAAGGCGAACAAATGCTCGCCGCTATTCCTAAAGGTAACCGCGTAGTGACATTAGAAGTCACTGGTAAGCCTTGGGACACCCCCACATTAGCTAAACAGTTAGATAATTGGAAAATGGATGGCCGTGATGTCAGTCTTTTGATTGGCGGACCTGAAGGTTTAGCACCTGAATGTATTGCCGTGTCTGAACAAAAATGGTCACTGTCTGCACTTACGCTTCCTCATCCGCTTGTAAGAATTATTCTTTCTGAAAGTCTATACCGCGCTTGGTCTGTTACTCAGAACCACCCGTATCATCGCGAGTGAGAGAATAGCCTTTTATGCATCGCAAGCGCCAAGCAATTCGAGACCACTCGGCTGAAGCAAACTTATTTGCCAGACGTGCGTCTATCGCCTTTATTATTGTTGTTATGATGCTAGGCGTGGTGCTGAATAACCTTTATTCCCTGCAAGTTGAACAACACGACGTTTACCAAACTCGCTCAAACGGGAATCGCATTAAGGTATTACCTGTTGCGCCAAACCGTGGGTTAATTTATGACAGAAACGGCATATTGCTTGCGGAAAACCGCCCTGTATTTAGCTTAGAGATCACACCTGAGCAAACTAACGATTTAGACGCCACCTTAGATGGCTTAACCCAATTGATGGGCATTACCCCAGAAGAACGTGAAAGCTTTAATGGCAGCTTAAAAGGCCAACGACGTTTTAAACCTATTGCCCTGCGGACTAAATTATCCGAAGAGGATGTTGCATTATTTTCTGCCAGCAAACATTTGTACCCCGGGGTACAAATTGAAGCGCGACTAGCTCGTCATTACCCTTATAAAGAAGCCCTTACCCATGTATTAGGTTATGTGGCGCGTATTAATAAGAAAGACCTCCAAAAGCTGGTAGAAGCAGGGCAAGAAGATGACTATGCTGCCACCCACGACATCGGCAAATTGGGGGTAGAGAAATACCACGAAGAGCTATTGCACGGTTCAGTGGGTTACCAACAAGTGGAAGTGAATAACCAGGGCCGGATAATTCGTGTGTTAAACGTCGACCCACCCGTGCCCGGTAAAGACATTGTATTAAACATCGACCTTTCCCTACAAATTGCCACCCAGCAAGCACTGGAAGGTCAGCGCGGCGCGGTGATCGTGAGTGATGTAAAAACGGGAGGGGTATTGGCGTTATTTTCAAACCCCAGTTACGACCCGAACTTGTTTGTTCACGGTATCAGCAGAAAGAATTACTCTGCCCTGTTAAATTCCCCCGATCGCCCCCTAATAAACCGCGCCACTCAAGGCCAGTATCCACCTGCATCTACCATTAAACCTCACCTTGGCTTAATTGGACTTGAAGAGGGGATAGTCACCGAAGAGTATACGATTCAAGATAATGGTCGCTATCAGTTACCCAACGTATCGCATACATGGCGGGACTGGCGAAAGTGGGGCCACGGCGAGGTAGATATCGCAAAAGCAATAGAAGTCTCCTGCGACATTTATTACTACGATTTAGCTTATAAGTTGGGGATAGATAAAATCAGTGAAGCCATGTACGAATTTGGATTTGGTGATTTTACCGGTATCGATTTATACGAAGAATCTGATGCGAATATGCCTAGCAGAGGCTGGAAGCGTGCACGATTCAACCAGCCTTGGTATATCGGTGACACCATTCCTGTCGGTATTGGTCAAGGATTCTGGTCTACCACCCCTATTCAGTTATCGCAATCAGTGAACACATTGGTTAATCGTGGCGAACGTATAATTCCGCAAATTATTCGCGGGTTTATGCATGAAGATAGCTCGGTAGAAATTATTCCACTTAAAACCCTTCGACCTATCGAGATTAAAAACCAGCATAATGTCGATATTGTACTGAATGCGATGCACGACGTAGTGCATGGTAAAGAAGGTGGTGCTCGCCATACGTTTGCTGACGCCTCCTATCAGTCTGCGGGCAAAACCGGTACTGCACAGCTATTTTCCGTGGGGCAAGATGAAAAATACGATGCTGAAAAAATAGATGAGCGTTTGCGAGACAATGCCATGTATGTAGGCTTTGCCCCCTTTGAAAACCCAGAAATTTCAGTAACCGTCGTGCTTGAGAACGCCGGTGGCGGTAGTAAAAATGCCGCTCCTGTGGCCAAGAAAATCATGGATTTCTATTTTCGTGATCGGGTTTTCGACACCGAAATTAGCAAGGTTGACGAATAATGAAAAAGAACACGCTCAACCCAAATAAAACCAGTTTTTTACAGCGTATTCATATTGATGGTTGGCTGTTTTTAAGCCTTTTAGTGCTTATGTCAGTGGGACTAGTAACGCTGTATTCAGCATCAGGACAAGACAGCGGTCAAGTAGAACGTCAAGTTACGCGCCTAGCGCTGAGTATAGCGGTCATGTTTGGTATCGCACAAATTCCCCCAGGCGCATTTCGTCGCCTGTCGACTTACGCTTATATTGCCGGGCTGCTAATGCTTATCGCGGTATTGTTATTTGGCGACATGGGTAAAGGCGCTCAGCGTTGGCTCGACTTAAAGTTTATTCGCTTTCAACCGTCAGAGTTAATGAAGCTCGCGGTGCCTATGATGGTCGCCTGGTATATTAGCAAGTTTACGCTACCTCCTCGCACCATGAATATTGTGGTTGGCTTTCTAATGGTGGCTATCCCAACGGTACTTATTGCTAAACAACCCGATTTAGGGACATCGCTGCTTATTGCCAGCTCCGGCATCTTCGCGATATTCCTCGCCGGTATGAGTTGGCGGCTTATCGGATTTGTTGCGCTGTTACTCGGTGGTTTCGCGCCTATTATGTGGTTCTTTTTGATGGCGGAATATCAAAAGCAACGGGTGTTGACGTTTTTAAACCCAGAGAGCGATCCACTCGGTTCGGGTTACCATATTATTCAGTCGAAAATTGCGATAGGTTCAGGTGGTGTAGATGGAAAAGGCTGGTTGCAAGGTACCCAATCACAATTAGAATTTTTACCTGAACGACACACCGACTTTATTTTTTCGGTTTTCAGTGAAGAATTTGGCCTTACTGGGGTTATTGTTCTGCTGATTATTTACCTTTGCGTTATTTTACGTGGGCTTATTATTGCGAGTCGAGCTCAAGACGCCTACTCTAAGTTACTGGCAGGCAGTATTACGTTAACCTTCTTCGTTTACGTGTTTGTAAACATGGGGATGGTATCTGGATTACTGCCTGTGGTAGGAGTGCCACTGCCTTTAGTCAGTTATGGAGGCACTTCTATGGTGACATTAATGGCAGGCTTTGGCATGCTAATGTCTATTGCCACTCAAAAACGATTAATGTCTCGATAACATGCGCACACTACTGTTAATACTGCTTGCTTCATTTATACTCGCCGCGTGTAAGTCAGCGCCTAGTGGACGCTATACTCAGCATCAAGACACTGCCCCGAATCATGTAGCGAAAGTGCCTGAGACTTTGGATGCCGTTCCTAAATATGAAGCATATAGAATGTTTAACAGCCGCCCTTACAAGGTGCTAGGCAAACATTATACACCGCTTACATCAGGTAAAGGGTTTGAAGAAGTAGGTTACGCCAGTTGGTATGGTCAGAAGTTTCATGGCCATTTAACGTCAAATGGTGAAACCTACAATATGTTTGCTATGTCGGCTGCCCACAAAACCTTACCGCTTCCTTCTTACGTGCGCGTGACTAATTTAGACAACGATAAACAAGCGATTGTGCGAGTGAATGATCGTGGCCCTTTTCACGATAACCGTATCATCGATTTGTCGTACGCTGCGGCGGTAAAGTTGGGTTATCACAACAAAGGTACGGCAAAGGTAAAAATTGAAGTCATTCACTTCGACCCCGAAAACAATGTAACAGTTGGTATTAACCCGACCGTTAGTTACGACGAATACATTGGTATTGCTCCCCTTCCCTCAGCACTAGCATCAACATCACCAGTGACACCATCATCTGAGGTCGCCGAGAGCACCTCAGCGCAAAGCGATAGTCTTCAGCAAACCTCAATCTCTCTGGACGGTTATTTTATTCAGGTGGCAGCACTATCAAATCAGAAGAAAGCAGAGTCTATTTCAAATGTACTTTCTGCGCTTTATCAGGTGCCAACACACATGCCTGTAGTAGGCAATGTATATAAACTTCAACTTGGTCCGATTGAAGATGAAGCGCTTGCTCACGAATTGTTAGAGCAGTTAAAACAAAACGGCTACCCCCAAGCTTATAAGATAAAACAAACCCTCTAACGACTCGCTCAAAAAACCGTCACAACTATGGCAATAATGTGGCGAAACGCGTTTCAAATCTGTCATTTATGGTGCTTTTTCGTTGTTTCGTAGCCTAATCTCCATTAACAGCTAAACTTTTCGGTTTAACCCTAGTCGAACTATGCGCCTTACGTTAGAATTCTAAACCAAGTAGTAGTATTAACTGTGTAGCGTGCCTGCTGTTCAGTTTTAAACGGATAATAAACGGTCAAAGAAAATAAAATCATGCTCAGAATAATTCAACGCGCTAAACCGTCTTTTCTCTCCTTCGCTTTTATGCTTTTCAGTGCACTAGCGCTGTCAGCAAATGCAGCAGTGGTTACCCCACCGGCTCCATCAGTAGCAGCGGGAGGCTTTCTTTTAACCGACTTTGAAACCGGACACGTTATCGCGTCGAAAAACGCAGATATGCAATTGGCACCAGCCAGCTTGACTAAAATCATGACCATTTATGTGATTGGTAAAGAACTGCAAGCTGGTAACATTAGCCTTTCTGACGAAGTAACCATTTCTGAAAATGCATGGGCCAAAAAATTCCCAGATTCATCAAAGATGTTTATCGAAGTGGGTACGCAAGTATCGGTAAGCGATTTATTACGCGGTATTGTAGTGCAATCAGGTAACGATGCCTGTGTTGCCATGGCCGAGCACGTAGCTGGCTCACAAGCGGCATTTGCTAGCATGATGAACGCCCACGCCCAAGCACTTGGTATGACTGGCTCGCATTTTGTAAATGCACATGGGCTTCACGATCCTGACCATTACACGACACCTCGTGATATGTCGATAGTGTCTCGCGCACTTATTGCTGAAACCCCTGAAATGTACAAAATTTACAGCGAAAAAGAATTCACGTTTAACGGCATCAAGCAATATAACCGTAACAGCCTGTTATGGGACAAAAGCTTAAACGTTGACGGTATTAAAACGGGTCATACGTCAGATGCTGGATACAGCCTTATTACTTCAGCCTCTCAAGGCGACATGCGCTTGATTTCTGTGGTCATGGGTACCGACAGTGAAAGAGCCCGTAAAGTAGAAAACAAGAAGCTGCTTAAATATGGTTTCCGTTTTTATGAAACGCTAACCCCATACCAAGCTGGCGACAGTTTTGTTGCACACCGCATTTATATGGGCGATAGAGAAACCGTAGACCTTGGTATTAACCAATCTACCCCCATTACCATTCCACGCGGCCAAGCGGCTAACTTGGAAGCCAATTTTGAACTAGACAAAAAACTAGAAGCGCCACTGGCTAAAGGCCAAGTTGTAGGCACACTTTTCCTTCAACTTGAAGGCGAAGATGTAGCCAGCTACCCCCTTGTCACTTTACAAGAAGTGAAAGAAGGCAGCATGTTTAATCGCATTAAAGATTACATTATGCTGCAACTGGGTTTCGACGAAGCGTAACATTACGCCTCGCTACACTAGTTCAAGGGCGGCCTGATTGATATAATCGGGCCGTTTTTGTATTTAATGACTGTATAAAAAGGATATCGCATGGATACCCGTTTCGATGAACTTCTAGATTTTCCGACAAATCAAACATTTAAAGTAATGGGCATCGCCCATGACGATTTACCTAATCACGTAATTGAGTGCTTACAGCAGCACGCGCCAGGTGATTATTCACCCGCAGTGAAGCCAAGCAGCAAAGGTAATTACCATTCTGTATCGGTAAGTGTACGAGTGACCAGCAAAGAGCACATGGAAACTATTTACACTGAACTTGCTAAGTTAGAACTTGTAAGAGTCGTACTATAAGTGAGCACCCTAACCGACTCTGTCATTATTCGGCAACTTGGCAGACAAAGCTACGAGCCCATATGGGCTGCCATGAAAGCGTTCACGGATGAACGTGATGATACGACTGAAGATGAAATTTGGCTGGTTGAGCACGACCCTGTATTCACACAAGGTCAAGCAGGCAAAGCTGAACACATTTTGATGCCCGGTGACATTCCCGTGGTGCAAGTCGACAGAGGCGGTCAGGTAACCTATCACGGCCCAGGCCAACAGGTTATCTATCTTCTTATTAATATTCGAAGACGCAAGCTAGGTGTACGTCACTTAGTGACTGCGATGGAAGATGCTGTGGTAGGCTTAATGGCCAAATACGGTGTTACCGCCTACCCTAAACCCGATGCACCAGGGGTTTATGTAGATGAGAAAAAAATTTGCTCACTAGGGTTAAGAATTCGTCACGGTTGCTCATTTCATGGATTGGCATTAAATGTTAGTATGGATTTGTCACCGTTTCAGCGCATTAACCCATGCGGTTATGCAGGTATGGAAATGATTGATACCGCCAGTCTGAATGGCCCAGATTCGATAAGTGTTGCCGGTGAAGTTCTCACCGACTTACTACTTGAAGCGCTTTCCATTACGGAAAAACGACATAAAGAAGGTTTTGATGAGTAACGCACGACCTGTAGCTGGAGTTAAACTCCGCGACGACGAAAAAGTAAAACACATTCCTGTCACCATTATTCCTACTGAAAAGGAAGAAATGCTGCGCAAGCCTTCGTGGATCAAAATTAAGCTGCCACGCAGCACCGATAAAATTGACCATATTAAGAAGACCTTAAGAAAGAATAAACTGCATTCTGTGTGCGAAGAAGCCAGCTGCCCTAACTTAGCTGAGTGCTTCAACCATGGTACGGCAACCTTTATGATTTTGGGTGACATTTGCACCCGTCGTTGTCCGTTCTGTGATGTTGCCCACGGTAAACCACTACCGCCAAGTGCAGAAGAACCAGAAAAGCTAGCGAAAACCATTGCTGAAATGAATCTTCGTTACGTGGTAATTACCTCGGTAGACCGCGATGACTTGCGTGACGGTGGTGCACAGCATTTCGTTGATTGTATCAACGCGATTCGCGAGCACAGCCCGACGACCACAATTGAAGTGCTAGTACCGGACTTCCGTGGCCGTATGGATCGCGCATTAGAAATTTTCAAAAATGGTGTTCCTGATGTGTTCAATCACAACTTGGAAACTATTCCGCGCTTATACCGCGAGTGTCGCCCTGGTGCTAACTATCAGTGGTCACTAGACTTGCTCAAGAAATTTAAAGCGCAGCATCCAGATGTTAAGACCAAGTCTGGCTTAATGATGGGTATGGGCGAAGAAAATGTGGAAATTGAAGGCGTACTTCGCGATTTACGTGCTCACGATGTGGACATGTTAACACTTGGCCAATATTTACAGCCAAGTCGCCATCACTTCCCTGTTAAGCGTTATGTTCACCCTGATGAATTTGATGCGCTAGGCGCTTACGCCAAAGACATTGGCTTTACTCATGCAGCTAGTGGCCCAATGGTTCGCTCTAGTTACCATGCCGACCAACAGGCAGCGGGTAAAGAAGTAAAATAAATATAAAAAAAGCGGCTTTTCACAGCCGCTTTTTTATTTGCCTTTCTTTTCGCTAAGCTAAGCTATCAACTTACTCGCCTTAGCTTTTAGAATTTAGATTTTAGATTTTACTTCGTCTATCCACATCGACATCTTGTCACTCAAGATAGGCATTGGCATTGCCCCATCGGTCAGTATATTGCTGTGGAACGCTTTAATATCGAAGTCGTCACCTAAGGCTTCTGTGGCTTGATTACGTAAATGTCTGATATGACGTTCTCCCACTTTATACGCTAACGCTTGACCAGGAATAGAAATATAACGTTCTACTTCTGCCACCGCATCAGACTCAGCCATTGATGAGTTATCAAGCATATACGCAATGGCCTTTTCGCGGCTCCACCCCTTAGCATGCAGCCCTGTATCAACCACCAGGCGCATAGCACGAAGCTGTTCGTCGTTTAGTCGTCCGTACCACATGTAGGGGTCGGTAAACATGCCAAGCTCTTTTCCTAAGCTTTCCGCATACAAGGCCCAGCCTTCACTGAACACGGTATAGCCGTTGAATTTTCTAAACAAAGGTAAACCTTCCACTTCTTGCTGAATAGCTATTTGGAAGTGATGACCAGGCGCCGCTTCGTGAATACTAAGGGTTTCCAAACTAAACTTTGGCTGCGCTTTTAAATCACGAGTGTTGATATAGAAAATGCCGGGTCTACTGCCATCAGGGGCAGGAGACATGTAGCTAGCTGCTGCCGATGACGCTTCACGATAAGGTTCTACCGCTTTTACAATATAATCAGCTTTCGGAAATACGCTGAAAAGCTTGGGCAAACGGGCGTCTATATCCTTTTTCACATCGGTGTACGCTTTAATCAAAGCTTCATCAGACTCGAAGTAGAATTTATCGTCAGTACGAAGATGATCGAAAAACGCCGCTAGGTCTCCTTCAAAGCCCACGGTTTCTTTAACCGCTATCATTTCACCTAATATGCGCGACACTTCAGATAACCCAAACTCGTGCACTTCGTCAGCACTCAGCGGTAAGGTAGTATTGTCTTTAATTTTGTACTCGTACCACGCCTTTCCGTTCGGTAAATCTGAGTAACCTACGGTAGCGCGAGTGTGGGGCAAATATTCTTCTACTACGAAGTCGTGCAATTTTTGATACGAAGGTACAATCATTTCAGTGATCATTCCTTCATAGGCTGCGGCTAAACGCGCTTTTTCATCGTCGCTAATGTTTTCATTTGTTTCAAGCTGTTTTACTGGACCGTAAAACACACTCTCAGAGGCCTTTTTAACAACGTGAGCACTTAACTGCGGCACCATTTTTTCGGTGATAGCAGTCGGTAAAACCACGCCTTCCTCAATGCCTTTTTTCATATACTGGATTACGCTATCGATAAACGCTACGTAGCCTTTAGTACGTGAAATAAAGCTTTCGTAGTCTTTTACCGTAACAAACGGCTGGGCAGATTGACCCGAGCCCAGCATGGGGAAAAAAGTATGCACACCATACATTTGATTAATTGGCATGTACTGGCTACCAAACTCGTATCCCGCAATGCGGTGTTCTCTGTCGTTTTTGAAAATATGGTAGCTGATCCAGTCTTGCCCAGAAAGTTTAGACGCATCAATAGCATTAATGGCTGCTAAATACGTTTGCTCGTGCGCCTTTGATTTTGCGATAGACGCCTCGCTTAAAGGCTCGTTAAACTTATCGTTATAATCGCTCACGCCATAAAATGTCGCCATTACTGGGTTTTGTTCCAACGACTCGTTGAAATATTTAAGCGTTAAGGCGGCTAATTTTTCTGCCTCGGTTTTATTTGCATCCACTTCCATGATGTCTTTAGTTTCACTAACCGCAGACTGCAGTTGTGTAGAAACCGCTGTATTGTCATTGTCTTGCTGATGCCCTAATGCGGATGCAGCCATTAAGCCGCTCACTATGGCAGCACTAAGTAAACTTATCTTCATTGTTTTCATTATAAAAATAACCTGTCGTATATTTATTATTGATTTACGGCCTAATATTGCCTGTTACCGCCTATTGATTACAAGGTTTTTGCGCGAACAGGATGACTTTACTTTATGTGCTGTTAGAATGCCGTCATTCTGCCTAAACCCACAAAAGAAGTGAGGTTACGCAATGCGTAAACATATCTATATTGCCTACACAGGCGGCACCATCGGGATGAAACCATCAGATCATGGTTATATTCCTGCAGCTGGGTTCCTTGGTGATACATTGAATGACATGCCTGAGTTTCATCGTAGTGAAATGCCATTATTCACACTGCATGAGTACGATAACCTGATTGATTCATCGGATATGGACCCTTCTGATTGGCAGCGCATTGCCGATGATATTGCAGAAAACTATGATAAATACGACGGATTCATCATCTTGCATGGCACAGATACCATGGCGTATACAGCCTCGGCATTGAGCTTTATGCTGGAAGACTTAACCAAGCCTGTGATAGTTACTGGTTCACAAATTCCTCTTGCAGAGCTGCGTTCTGACGGTCAAGTTAACCTGCTAAACGCGCTTTACGTTGCGGCTAATTTCCCCATTGCAGAAGTCGGTTTGTTTTTCAATAACCGCTTATTACGGGGAAATCGCAGTCGTAAGGTAGATGCCGATGGATTCAGTGCCTTCGATTCACCTAACTTCCCACCACTTCTTGAAGCAGGTATTAACATCCGCCTTAAAGCCGGTGAACTTGCCACTAAGTCAGATAAACCCCTGAAGGTTTCGAGTGTAAAAGCTCAGCCCATTGGTATGGTAAGTTTGTACCCTGGCATTTCTTCAGAAGTGCTTAAAAATACCTTACAACAACCGGTAAATGCACTCATTTTATTAAGTTACGGCGTGGGAAATGCCCCCCAAAGCCCAGCCCTAATTGCTCAATTAGAATATGCAAGGGACAGGCAAATACCGGTGCTTAATTGCACCCAGTGTATGCGCGGTCGCGTCAACATGGGCGGGTATGCCACTGGGCATGGTTTACAAGAAGTGGGCGTGTTATCTGGCAGCGATATGACCCCCGAAGCAGCATTGGCAAAATTACATTATTTATTAAGTAAGAATCTGCCGTTTGAAACCATTAAAGCCAAGCTTACCCAAAACCTCTGCGGCGAGCTAAGCGAATAGGAATACACCATGACCACATCTTATAGCGGTGCGCTTAGAAAAATGCGCACTCATGCTGACGACAACAACACGGTAAACTACCAGCTTCCTATTGGAGAACACAAGGTAGATATAAACCCAGTTATCGGCCAAAAGGTTTCCCTAGATTTTACGGGCGACATTAACTGCGTACATTGCAATAGAAAGACCAAAAAAAGCTTTAGCCAAGGCTATTGCTACCCTTGCTTAATTTCATTAGCCCAATGCGATAGCTGTATTATTAAACCTGAAAAATGTCACTACCACGAAGGAACATGTCGAGAACCGCAATGGGGCGAAGAACACTGCTTTAGCGAGCACTTTGTGTACTTAGCTAACACCGGCAATGTAAAAGTCGGCATCACTCGCCACGTTACTGATGGGGTATCGTCCCGCTGGATGGATCAGGGTGCGACCCAAGCCACGGTCATGTTACGCGTAACAGACAGGCTCACCAGCGGCCTAGTGGAAATGCTTTGCAAAGAGCATATTGGCGATAAAACCAATTGGCGCACTATGTTGAAAAGTGCACCAGAACAGGTTGATTTACTTGAGGTAAAAGCCACTATATTGTCGAAAATTGCTGATGGATTAGCTCAAATTCAGCAGACAAAAGGGATACAAGCGGTGTCTGAAGCCGATGGTGAAGTGCATAACATTCACTACCCTGTTGATACTTATCCTGAAAAAATCAAATCGATTAACTTAGATAAAACCCCAGAATTTGAAGGCGTACTCACTGGAATTAAAGGCCAGTATTGGATGCTGGATGGCGACCGTGTTATCAATATCCGTAAATACGCCGGATACAATGTAAATCTGCATGTAGGATAAAGTTTGGGATAAGAGGTGGCTCAAATTGTAACACCGCCCCTTCCCGCGCAATCCGTGCAGATAATGTTGTCCTATACTTTGTCTGCACGGTTAGCTTTCTGCCTAAGCGTGTAACATAAAGTTTGTAACGCAAAGCTCGTAACGTTAATCTCGTAGCGCTAATCTCGTAGCGTTAATCTCTTAGCAATAACCTTGTAATGCAAAGCTCGTCACATAAACCTCTTAGCACCAACCCTATAGCATAAAGCGTGAAACTGCCGTCCAGCATTCAAAAAGCTAGGGGGTTAGCGCCAATATTCAAAGTAGTCAGAAGTATCACGTTCGGGTTTCGCCGCAGGTTCAAACGCTGGCGTACCTAAATATAAAAACCCAACTATCTCGTCGTCATCGTTTAAATCAAAACCACGCTTTACCGTATCGCAATGGGCATAACTTCCCGTTCTCCACATGCCATTAAACCCCTGGGCTACTGCAGCCATTTGCATAGCCATCACCCCACACGATGCAGAAGCAATTTGCTCTACACGGGGGACTTTTTCATGTTCAACATGCTTAGCAATCGCCACCACAATCATAGGTGCTCGACGAGGTAACTGCACTGCCCGCTCAATTTCTTTCTCAGACTTATCGTTATCGATAGCAGATTGCTCATATAAACTGCCTAGTTTATCTAGCCCTTTACCCTCACAAACGATAAAACGCCACGGCGTTAAACACGCATGATCAGGGGCACGAAGTGCAGCTTGCATAATGTTTTCAAGCGCATCACCTGACGGAGCAGGCGCAGTAAGTCTAGGTTGAGAGCTTCTGTTAAGCAGTAACGTAAGTGCATCCATTTCAGTATCCTATTATCGAACAAAGCGTTATGAAGATCCTACGTTCTATTATGAGAAAAGACCAGCATAGCGGGTCTATTTTAGGGGCAGGCTACCTAAAGTTGTTATCTCGCAACTTAGGGCGAAAGAAGTAATCAATACTTACATAGCGACCACCCCCATAGAAAAATAGCACCAGCAGCATCACAAAATAGGTAGCACCGAATTCAATACCATTATTTAGCACCACTAAACTACCACTGGAAGTAAGCCAATCGTAGTTGCCATACGTTTGCAGTAAAGATTTAGCAGCACTTAATTTCTCAGGTGCCGCCATGACACTGTCGTTCATCAAAATAGTGCCATCGGCTAGCCAAGATGATGCATCGGCAATGGCTAACCACCCGTTGTCGATGTGCACGGTGAATATGGCCACTAACATGGTTACCATCAACGGAATAGCCACCAACCTAGTAAGTAAACCGAGTAATAAGAATATACCGCCTACTAACTCAGCAGCAGTGGCTAGAAAAGCAAGCACGAGCGGAAATGGCAATCCCAATCCATAGTCTTCATTACCAAACCAGTCAACAATGGACGAAAAGCTGCTCGCCTTATTCCAACCAGCTTGAATCATGACAGGGGCTAAATAAAGCCTTAACAACAGTAATGGTATTCCATCTGCCACACTTAGTTTTTTAAAGAGGTTCGCGTATAATTGCTTTATCATTATCAAGCGCCTTGTTAATGGAGTTTGGTTTTTAACGTATTGTTATAGGAACGTGATGAAGTGAATAAACTTTCACTTAACAATAGAAAACAACCACGGGATACGCAAAAAACATCACCGCTTAAGCGGTTGTTTGTGCGTGGCCACAAAAAAGTAGGCTATAAAAAGACCACTGGCGACTTAATGATGCAACTAAGCGCGAATGATCATAAGCACATCGCTGAAGTGATTGCGCAATGGCTAACAGATGACGAGAATGCCCATAAGTGAGTGACTTTGCGGTACAATCACAAACAATTACAAATAAGTTAGCGATCTAGTTTCGATTCGGTAACATAATAGAGTTAAACAAACAGAAGGTAATGTAATTTATGGCTGCCAAAGGAAACTGGACTAAATCCTTATTTATTGGCCTGTGGACGGTTTTAAACTTCACCCGTAAGCTTTTTTTCAATGTCATTTTTCTGGTGATTTTTGTTGGCATAATCATTGCGATTACCTCTCAAGAAGACGACCAACTTACGGTTAAAGCGAATAGTGCGCTTTTACTTACGTTGAACGGACAACTTGTTATTGAAAAAGAGTCTGTCGATCCCTTTGAACAGTTTTTACAAGATGCCATGGGGTCAGAGCCTGATAACCCAGAAGTGCTAGTGCGTGATGTCGTAAAGGTTATCGAAAACGCTAAGCAAGACAGACGGATTAAAGCGTTAGTTTTAGACCTTCAAGGTTTATCTGGCGGCGGTTTAGACAAACTTCGCACAGTTGCGCGCGCCATCAACGATTTCAAAACCTCTGAAAAGCCTGTTTACGCTATTGGTGACTACTACACTAAAGAGCAGTACTACCTTGCGTCTCATGCGAATCACGTTTATCTCAATCCTATGGGTTCATTACTGCTAGATGGCTATGGTCGTTATGGCATGTATTTCAAAGATTTCCTGGAAAAACTTAAAGTTACTACACATATTTTCCGCGTGGGTACTTATAAATCTGCCGTAGAACCACTTATTCGCAACGATATGTCTGAAGCGGCCAAAGAAGCTGAGCGTAAATGGTTAGACGGTTACTGGCAGCAATATAAAGAAGACGTTGCTGCGGCCCGTGGCATCCCACTTTCCAACTTTGATGAAACCTTGGAAGGCTTACTGGCTAAGTTTGAACAAGCTGGTGGGGATTTTGCAAATTACGCATTACAAAATAATTGGGTAGATGCACTAAAAACCCGAGAAGAGGTTCGCGTTGAACTTACCGGTCTTGTGGGCGAAAACGAAGACAATCACGGTGTTAACGTGACTAACTTTAACACCTACTTGAAAGTCGTTAATCCTCCCCTACCGTCTATCAATAGTGACATCGATAAGGTGGCTATTGTGGTAGCGAAGGGCACTATTTTAAATGGCAATCAAAAAGCGGGCACCATTGGCGGCGACAGTACTGCACGGTTATTGCGTAAAGCACGTCTAGATGAAAACGTTAAAGCAGTAGTACTGCAAATAGATTCCCCAGGGGGCAGTACGTTAGGTTCAGAGATTATCCGCCAAGAAGTACTTGAGTTGAAAAACGCAGGTAAACCGGTGGTGGTTTCTATGAGTACTTACGCTGCATCAGGCGGTTATTGGATTGCAGCAAACGCCGATCGCATTTTTGCCAGCCCAAGCACTATTACTGGCTCTATCGGCGTATTCGGCATGTTTATGACATACGAAAACTCACTTGATTACTTAGGCATTCATAGTGATGGTGTTGGCTCGAATGAGCTAGCGGGTTTCTCAGCAGTACGCCCTTTAGCACCAGAATTTGGTCAAATTTTGCAACGTAATGTTGAAACTAGCTACGGTAACTTCTTATCTTTGGTATCGAACGCTCGAGATATGACGGTAGATGAAGTAGATGACGTTGCACAAGGCCGTGTATGGATTGGTACCGACGCCTTAGAACTTGGACTAGTTGATGAACTGGGCACGCTAGAAGACGCTGTTAATGCCGCGGCAGAATTCGCTGCACTAGAAAACTACGATACATTCTATGTTCAACGTACACTTTCAGCACAAGAACTGTTTTGGAAAGAGTTCTTCGGTCAAGCCTTTACGTTTGTTGGAAAGTGGCAGTTTGCTAACTCAGACTCTGCGCTAATTAATGAATTTAAACGTGTATTAGGCGAGTTCAGTATTTTCAACGAACTGAACGACCCGATGGGTACCTATATTCTTTGCCTGCAGTGCCAAGTAGAATAATTAGTCACGTAGGTAAGGTACTACTATAGCAAACCATGATTTAACCTCTCTACAGCGTCAGCACATTGCTGATGCTGTAGAAGGCTGCTACCAACGCGCTGATGAATATTTTAAGCGCACATTCCCCCGCCCTGCGCTTACCTTTAGACGCTCTGGTAAAAATGCAGGCACTGCGTTTCTTCAACAAAATCGCATTAACTTACACCCCGAACTATTCAAACAGAATGAACACGAATTTATCGAAGATGTCATTCCCCATGAAGTGAGCCATTTACTTACTTGGCAATTATTCAAAAAGGTAAAACCCCACGGTGTGGAATGGCAGGCGATTATGGTTGATGTGTTTAAGCGTCCGGCTAACGCTACCCACAGTTTTGATGTAAAAGGCGTGATTGGTAAGTTGTTCAACTATGCCTGCCTTTGCAGTTCACACCAACTGACAATAAGACGACACAACAAAATTTTAAAAGGGGCGCAGTACAAGTGCCGAAAATGCAATGGCGTACTTGTAGAAGAAAAGTTAGTTAATTAGTTGGTTAATTCGCTAGCTCGCGAACGTGCTTCGACAAAGTAACAAGCAACCGTATTTTAGCGGAACCAATGTTTAGTAAATACATTATCTAAATCATTAAAAGCAGTTTTGAGCAACGCTGCCAATTCTTTATATTTCGGTTTCGATTTGACCGACGATACATTACAACCTTCAGAGCGCATCTTGCTGTGAATATCTAGATACCAGCTATTTAACTGCGGTGGTAAGTATTGGTTTGAACGATGACCCAACCACAATAATCCCTGAAGCGGAATACTGAGAAAGAATGCACCTATAGTGATAGTTTGGGGGAAATAGTCTGTGCCCATGTTCTGAAGTAACAGTGCGCAAGAGAGTATCGCCGCAGGTGGCATGGTCTTTATAGCAAAACGCGTGGCTGCAACCACCCTACATTCAGGGAAGTAGGCATACAGTTCTTTTTTGACGGGCCAGGTTTTCATGTAGTGCTGGCCATCTTTTAGCATTGTTATCACAGACTGTGACATAAACCACCTCATTTCGCTTCAGTAAGTAGCGCACTCTGGATACTTGTTCTTATTCACTAATAGCCAGTTGGCGCCGCTTTAACGCCGTATTGGCTCGTGACTATCGCAAATTAAAACGCTATGCATATTTAAACGCTGTTTTTGCCATAAAGCTCAGTGATAATACAAACACTTAATTATTACCCCAGCGCTCAAGGTTAATATGGTGTCTAAACATGATTTCTAAAGCACAGATTTAACGTATTGCTACAACATGAATTGTAATACGAATTTCGCCTAATACAACGCAAGTTCGTCGCAATATCGCCGCCTTTTATTATAAATAATTTAAAAACAGACTTAATTGCATAATTAATTATCACCAAGTACATCAGATGGGTGACTTTTCATCATCATGAAGGCATCATAATGCCCTTCTTTCAGTGCTATTGTGCGAAGGTATCGTGTTTTTCAAAGGTATTGGCCGATTAGCAGTTGAAAAAGCAAGGTACAGTCCTTACCTAGCTACCTATAGCGTAGTGACAGCGCGACAGACAGTTGGCAAGCTTCGCTTCAAAATTATAGCAGAATTCAGCCCGGATAAATGGGCATTAGTTGGAGATACAAATGGCAGATAACAGACATGTTCGCCTACTTATTTTAGGATCGGGCCCAGCAGGCTACTCAGCGGCAGTTTATGCAGCTAGAGCAAACCTAGAACCTGTGCTTTTGACGGGGATCCAGCAAGGCGGACAGCTTACTACGACCACAGAAGTAGAAAACTGGCCAGGCGATCCTGAAGGACTAACCGGTCCTGACCTTATGGTTCGTATGCAAAAGCATGCAGAGAAGTTCGATACTGAAATTATCTTCGACCATATTAATAAAACAGACTTAACCAAGCGTCCTTTCACTCTTTATGGTGACAGTGGCACATACACGTGTGACGCCTTAATTATTGCCACAGGTGCATCTGCTAAATATCTTGGTATGGAATCTGAACAAGCGTTTATGGGTAAAGGGGTTTCGGCCTGTGCTACCTGTGACGGCTTTTTCTATCGTAACCAAAAAGTAGCGGTCATTGGCGGTGGTAATACCGCAGTGGAAGAAGCCTTGTATTTATCTAACATTGCGTCTGAAGTTCACGTTGTGCATCGCCGTGATACTTTCCGTAGTGAAAAAATTCTTGAACAGCGTCTTCGCGACAAAGCGGAAAATGGCAATGTGGTATTACACTTAGACCATACCCTTGATGAAGTCATGGGTGACGAAATGGGTGTAACGAAAATTCGTATTAAAGAAACCGATGGTGAAGCCACCGAAGAAATTGATGTAATGGGTCTTTTCGTGGCTATCGGCCACAAGCCTAATACTGACATTTTCGCTGAACAGCTTGAAATGAAAGACGGCTACATTGTGGTAAATAGCGGCTTGCATGGCAATGCAACGCAAACCAGTGTTGAAGGTGTATTTGCTGCCGGTGATGTGAGCGACCATATCTACCGTCAAGCAATAACGTCTGCGGGAACAGGCTGTATGGCTGCGTTAGATGCAGAAAAATACTTAGATGGCTTTATGCCTGAGCAAGGCTAAGCCTTGTTCGATTTCAAGCCCTGCCATTTTCAGGGCTTGATGTCTTTCCTTTTATGATAGCGCTGCCTTATTTAGACATTGATACACCCTTTCCTCCTGTATCTGAAGCACTTGACGATCCAAACGGCCTACTAGCCTTTGGCGCAGATCTTAGCGCCCAGCGTCTTTTTTCTGCCTATTCTAGCGGAATATTTCCTTGGTTTAGCGATGATGAACCCTTGTTGTGGTGGTCGCCCAATCCACGTTCTATTATCGAGTTAGATGATTTTGTGTGTTCGAAAAGTTTACGCAAACTGGCTCGACAAAAGCGCTACAAGGTGACGTTAAATCACGCCTTCGATTCTGTGATTAATGCCTGTGCCAATATTCCACGTAAGAATCCGAATTCACAAGCGCCCAGTCAAGACACCTGGATAACAGAAGATATGCAAAAAGCTTACAGTTATTTGCATCAGCTTGGTTTAGCGCATTCGGTAGAAGTGTGGGACGGTGATGCGCTTGTTGGAGGCTTATACGGCGTAGGTGTAGGGAAAGTGTATTGCGGTGAGTCTATGTTTCACAAACAAAGCAACACCTCTAAATTGGCTATGCTAGCGTTAGTTGAGCACATGAAGCGTAACGAGATGGCATTCATTGATTGTCAGCTGCCAACGGATCATCTTGCCTCACTGGGTGCGAAAACAATTTTCCGTAACGAATTTATTGAAAAACTGCAAACTAGCAACCACACTCTAACCGATGAAGGCTCTTTAACTACCGACTACATGCATCAGTGGCATCCGCAGGTTATCACACCGTGAGATTTGGAATTACGCAATCTTTTGATTGTAGCTATTTGCCCAATCAACAAGAACAATTACTGGTTTATGCCGAATCAGATAACCAGCTTGCGTGGCGTTACGGTCAACTTATTCAAGTAGGGTTTAGACGCAGCGGTGAGCAAATCTACCGCCCACACTGTCCAGACTGTCATGCCTGTGAATCGGTAAGAATACCGGTGGCTACTTTTTGTCCTTCTAAAAGTCAAAAGCGTATACTCAATCGCAACCAACATTTTGTAGTAACCAGCGCCAAGAGCGCCAATCATTTATATTACCCATTGTACGAGAAATATATTTGCGCCCGGCACACCGATGGTAGTATGTATCCGCCTTCTAGCGAACAGTTTGAAAACTTTATTTTGTGCGAGTGGAAACGCCCCCAATTTATTGAAGCCTACGATGGCGATACGTTGATTGCAGTAGCAGTGACAGACACCATCGACAATGGCGAAGAGCATCAAGCCTTATCGGCACTTTATACTTTTTACGATCCTGATTATCACTCATCGTCTCTTGGGACGTGGATGATCATGATGCAAATCGAGCAGGCAAAGCAACAAGAACGAGATTTTGTCTACTTGGGATATTACGTAGAAGAATGCCAAAAAATGTCTTATAAGCATAAATTTTTCCCTTATGAGCAATTTTCTGGCAACAAATGGCACCGTTTTGATAAAAAACCTGCTTAATCGCTTTACACGCAACGCAAGATTGGTTAATGTCTGCGCGGCAAAAAATTTGAATTACTGAGGTAACTGCTTTACATGGCAAAAGAAGATTGTATTGAAATGGAAGGTACGGTTCAAGACACCCTACCTAATACTATGTTCCGTGTTGAACTAGAGAATGGTCACGTAGTGACAGCACATATTTCTGGTAAGATGCGTAAAAACTATATCCGAATTCTTACTGGCGATAAGGTCACTGTTGAGATGACTCCTTATGACCTAACAAAAGGTCGTATCATTTATCGCGCCAGATAATGAGCCATTTAGCGGTCAACGCATTCCAAAAAAAAGCCCAATGTAAATCATTGGGCTTTTTTGTATGTGTAGAGTTAAGCCCCGCGAAGGCATTTGGCAGTACCCTAACGCTTGGGGTTTAGCATTAAAGTGTTTGGGTTTGCATTTGGGGTTTGGGTTTAGCGCTTAGTATTTGACACTTAGAATTTGGCACTTTGCATCAACAGGCAATCAAACTGCCTAGCCCTTTCACGTTTATCGCGTTTATCGCGTTAGAGGCTCAAGGTTTTAAAAACAAAAAAAATGCCACCCCCTTTCAGGCGCAGCATTTTTTATTCAACATTACACGTCTAGTGCAACAAGATCACTAGGTGTTAGCTAGACTCTGTTTCTTCTTTAACTGCATCAACGCCCGAATATTCAAACTCCAACTTATCGTCGTTCAAATCTACTTTAACGTCGCCGCCTTTCGTTAATTCACCAAACAGCAATTCATTCGCCAGTTCTTTCTTAATCTCTTCTTTGATTAAGCGAGACATAGGACGGGCACCCATGGACTTGTCGTAGCCCTTCTCGGCTAAATAAGCACGTGCTGCAGGGGTAACCTCTAAAGATACTCCTTTAACGTCCAGCTGCGCCTGAAGCTCGATAATGAACTTATCAACAACCTGCAAGATAACCTCGGCATCAAGGTGATTAAACCAGATAATGCCGTCTAAGCGGTTTCTGAATTCAGGGGTAAACACCTTGTTGATTTCAGATAGCGCATCGTGGCTATGATCTTGCTGTTTAAAGCCAATAGACTTGCGCACAGTTTCTTGTACACCCGCATTGGTCGTCATTACCAATACTACATTTCTGAAGTCTACCTTCCGGCCATTGTTGTCGGTAAGCGTACCGTGATCCATGACCTGCAACAGAATGTTGTAGATATCACTGTGCGCTTTCTCGATTTCATCTAGCAGTACCACTGAGTATGGGTTTTTAATAACCGCATCGGTTAACAATCCACCTTGCTCAAAACCTACATAACCTGGAGGCGCACCAATCAAACGGCTAACCGCATGGCGTTCCATGTACTCAGACATATCGAAACGAACCAACTCAACGCCCATTATTTTAGCAAGTTGCTGCGTGACTTCGGTTTTACCCACACCGGTAGGCCCTGCAAACAAGAAACTACCAATTGGTTTTTCTTCCGCACCCAACCCTGAACGCGATAGCAAAATAGCGTCGTTAAGCGTCTCTATGGCTTTGTCTTGGCCAAACACCATCATTTTAAGGTTGCGGCCAAGGTTCTTAAGTACTTCTTTGTCAGACGCGGAGACAGACTTTTCAGGGATTCGAGCCATCTTCGCAATAATCTGCTCAATATCCCCTACCCCAATCGTCTTCTTACGCTTCGATTGCGGCAACAAGCGCTGGCTTGCTCCGGCTTCGTCCATCACGTCAATAGCCTTATCAGGCAAGTGACGTTCGTTTATGTACTTAGCCGAAAGCTCAGCTGCAGCCTGAATAGCTTTTTGTGTATAGCGTACGTTGTGATGATCTTCATATCGGCTTTTAAGGCCAAGTAGAATTTTGGTAGTGTCGCTTACGCTTGGCTCAGTCACATCCACTTTTTGGAAACGACGGGCCAAGGCTCTGTCTTTTTCAAAAATACCTTGGTATTCCTGATAAGTTGTTGAGCCAATACAACGAAGTTCACCGCTTGAAAGCTTAGGCTTCAGCAAGTTAGATGCATCCATAACACCGCCAGATGCCGCACCAGCACCAATGATGGTATGAATTTCATCAATAAACAAAATGGCGTCTTCGTCTTTCGACAATTCTTTCAATATCGCTTTTAAGCGTTTCTCGAAATCACCACGATATTTAGTGCCGGCTAGTAGGCCACCTAAGTCTAGCGAGTAAACGGTACTGTTGCTGATAACTTCAGGCACGTCTTCGTTTACAATTCGATAGGCTAACCCTTCAGCAATAGCGGTTTTACCTACGCCAGCTTCACCCACAAGCAGCGGGTTATTTTTTCTACGGCGACACAAAATCTGAATCGTGCGCTCGACTTCTTTATCGCGCCCAATCAATGGGTCTACCTTGCCTTCTTTGGCGTGGCGATTTAAATCTGTCGCGTATTTACTTAGTGCCGACCCGCTTTCTTCACCGCCTTCACCCTCTTCACCCGTTTCTGGGTTAAGTGGCGCATCATCTTCGGCTTTACTCACACCGTGACTAATGAAGTTAACAATATCTAAGCGGGTTACATCAGACTTTTTGAGAATGAAAACGGCTTGAGACTCTTGCTCACTGAAAATAGCCACGAGTACGTTGGCACCAGTGACTTCTTCTTTACCAGATGATTGCACATGGAAAACTGCACGTTGGAGCACGCGCTGAAAACCTAAGGTAGGCTGTGTCTCTCGTTCGTTCATTTGCTCGTCAAGAATCAACGGGGTAGTGTCTTTAACGAAAGAAATCAGCTCACTTTTAATTGCTTCAATATCCGCACCGCAGGCATGCAGTGCTTCACGGGCTGCCGAGTTATCAAGTAGCGCCAGCAATAAATGCTCGACCGTCATAAACTCATGGCGATGTTCTCTGGCAAATACAAACGCATCATTCAACGTCTGTTCTAATTCTTTATTTAACATATCGCTCGCCCTCTACAAATTGACTTACGCCTGTTCCATAGTACACATAAGCGGATGACTGTGCTTACGTGCATACTGATTTACCTGCATCACCTTGGTCTCTGCTATCTCAGCAGTAAAAATGCCACAAACTGCCTTACCTTGGTAGTGTACTGTTAGCATAATTTGATGCGCTTTCTCAGCATCCATATTGAAAAATTGCATGAGCACTTCAATTACAAAATCCATTGGCGTGTAATCGTCGTTGTTCAACAACACTTTATACATTGGCGGCGGCTGCGTTTTTTGGCGCTGCGCGTCTTTCAGTTTTTCCCGTTCGATGCTAATGGCGTTGTCTCTACTCATAATTAATAATAGTGCTTTGTTGGCAGATGTCTCACTAACTTTAGGATAAAATTAATTTACATTTGCTCTTGACATAATATGGTTAAAAAATCTACATTTTAGAGGTGACATTGTTGCATTGAAAACAAGTCACTCTGCCTTCAATTATATTGTGGGGGCATAATCGTGTTAGTTCAAGGATTAAGAGGAAGTCGTAGTATGGCGATTGGCAAAGTTAAATGGTTTAACAACGCGAAAGGATTTGGTTTTATTGTACCTGAAGATGGTGGCGAAGATATTTTTGCTCACTATTCTACTATCCAAATGGAAGGATATCGCTCACTCAAAGCTGGTCAGGAAGTCACTTATGACGTGCAACAGGGCCCTAAAGGCCTGCACGCTGAAAACATAGGCTTCAAAGAAGAACCAGAGCGTTAAGTAACACCAAACAAATTCTACAGAAGCCTGTTGTTGCCTACTTAGGCAGCAGTGGGTTTTTTCTTAGGGAGTCGACAATCGTTCACTCTCATAGATGAGTCTGCTCTACTCTTTTTATTAAATTTTCTTTATTTCCTCGCAACGCTTCTTTTAATTATTACTTATTTTTAAATATTCTGAGTTTAATTCAGATAAATTGCCTTTCTGCTCACTCACATTGTTAGATTAAATTGCACTAACCAGCAAAAAACCAAAATTAATTAGCATAAAGATAAGTAAATTTTTTAAAAATTTACTCCGATAGGATTGTTTTAAATGTTAATAAATATAAAAAAAGCGCCCCTGACTATTTGGTCAGGGGCGCTTTTAAAACAGGTGACTAAAAAATCAGTAACCTATTTAGTTTTATTAAGCGTTTAGAATCGCTTTCAAGGTTTCACTAGGCGACATAGTGGCCTCTAGTTTCTCTGAATCAGGGTAGTAGTAACCACCGATATCCTGAGGCTTACCTTGAGATTCATCAATCTCAGTAATGATTGTATCGATTTTAGCCGATAGTTCGTCATATACCGCTTTAAACTGCGCCGCTAAGTCAGCGTCTTCAGTTTGGTTAGCCACTTCTTCTGCCCAGTACAAACCAAGATAAACGTGGCTACCACGGTTATCTAATTGGCCAGCTTTACGCATTGGTGACTTACCATTGTTTAGCAGTGTCTCTGTCGCTTTGTCTAACGCTGTAGCGATAATCTTAGCTTTCTTGTTGTCGTGCTTAATTGCCACGTCTTCAAGTGAAACCGCTAACGCCAAGAATTCACCTAATGAATCCCAACGAAGGTGACCTTCTTCAACGAATTGTTGAACGTGCTTAGGTGCACTACCACCTGCGCCAGTTTCATACAAACCGCCACCTGCCATTAGAGGCACAATTGAAAGCATTTTAGCACTGGTGCCGAGCTCAAGAATTGGGAACAAGTCAGTGAGGTAATCACGCAGTACGTTACCAGTTACTGAAATAGTATCTAGTCCGCGAATTGCACGTTCCATGCTGAAACGAATCGCGCGAACAGGTGCCATAATTGAAATGTCTAAACCTGACGTATCGTGGTCTTTCAAGTAGGTTTCTACTTTCGTGATCAGCTGTGCATCGTGAGCACGCTCATCATCTAACCAAAATACAGCTGGCATACCAGATTGACGTGCACGGGTAACTGCTAGCTTAACCCAGTCTTGAATAGGTGCGTCTTTCACCTGACACATACGCCAGATATCATCTTCTTCAACAGCATGCTCCATCAATACGTTACCGTCTTGATCGACAACTTGTACTGTACCGTCAGCTTCCATTTCAAACGTTTTATCGTGTGAACCGTACTCTTCAGCTTTCTGCGCCATCAAACCAACGTTAGGTACTGTACCCATTGTAGTTGGATCGAATGCACCGTGAGTTTTACAGAAGTTAATCACTTCTTGGTAAATAGTGGCATAAGTACTTTCAGGAATAACCGCTTTAGTATCGTGCGACTTTCCATCCGGTCCCCACATTTGACCTGAGTTACGGATCATTGCAGGCATTGAAGCATCTACAATTACGTCACTTGGTACGTGTAGGTTAGAAATACCTTTGTCTGAGTTTACCATTGCGATAGGTGGGCGGTCGGCATAACAAGCATTGATGTCTTTTTGAATTTCAGAACGCTGAGACTCAGGAAGGCTAGCAATTTTATCGTATACGCTACCAAGACCGTTATTAGCGTTAACGCCTAGCTCTTCAAACAAGTCGCCCCATTTTTCGAACAAGTCTTTGTAGAATACTTTAACGCAGTGACCGAATACGATGGGGTGAGACACCTTCATCATTGTTGCTTTAACGTGTAGCGAGAATAAAACGCCTGTGTTTTTCGCATCTTCAATTTGTTCTTCGAAGAATTCACACAAGGCTTTTTTGCTCATGTACATAGCGTCAATAACTTCACCAGCAAGCAAGCTTACTTTAGGCTTAAGCGTTTTCTTGCTGCCGTCTTTTCCGGTGAACTCAATGCTTACGTAACCTTCTTTTTCTACAGTTACTGATTTTTCACCTGAATAGAAATCGCCACCGCGCATGTGCGCTACGTGAGTACGTGATGCTTGTGACCACTCGCCCATTGAATGCGGGTGCTTGCGCGCAAAATTCTTAACCGCAGTAGGTGCGCGGCGGTCTGAGTTACCTTCACGTAATACAGGGTTTACTGCACTACCTAGAACCTTGCCGTAACGCTCACGAATCTCTTGGTCTTCGTCAGTTTTAGGCGAATCTGGGAAAGCCGGTACGTTAAAGCCTTTTTCGTTTAGCTCAGCGATAGTGGCGCGCAACTGAGGAATAGACGCACTTACATTTGGTAGCTTAATGATGTTAGCTTCAGGATCTTGCGTCATTTCACCAAGTTCAGATAACGTATCGGTTACACGTTGCTCTTCAGAAAGAAACTCGGGAAAAGTAGCCAACACACGGGCCGCAAGAGAAATATCGCTTAGCTCTACTTCAACATCAGCAGCACTAGCAAACTTCTTAATAATAGGAAGCAACGAGTACGTCGCCAGCATTGGCGCTTCATCTGTTTTAGTATAGATGATCTTAGACTTGGTCATTATGTACCTCAATGTTGTCGGTAGCGTACTACCGTTTTAGTCCATTAGTCGCACTAACACAAAGCATGTGGAAAGCCTTCGGTCACTACGATACGTAATTGATGTTTTATGTTCTGTTGCACTTAACAACAGAACCACTTGTTGTTTTCGTCCTCGTGCTGAGATTAACGCAACCTTCATGCACTCAACACGAATGGGCAGTCTGTTATTTTTATAACTGCGAACATTAGTATAAGGTCGAAACTTTTAGTTACAAGTCATACCATTGTCTTAACCGACGACTTGCCTGAATTTCGCCGAATTTCCCGCACATTTTTATGCCCTTTATTGTTTTAGCTTTGTCTTACTCGGGCAGTTTTTCGCGCATTGTGGTAGGCTTTAGCGATAGAAGGCATCCTAAGAATAAGAGTAATTATTCACACCATGGCAAACGAAAGCAAAATCGTACTTTTCAACAAACCTTTTCAAGTACTGTCTCAATTTACTGATGCAGACGGCCGAGAAACCCTTAAGGATTATATTGATGTACCAGGGGTATATGCTGCCGGTCGACTAGACAGAGATTCCGAAGGGTTATTGGTGCTGACTAACGACGGAAAGCTACAACATAAATTGGCACACCCCGAGGCCAAAACCAGCAAAACCTATTGGGTGCAAGTGGAAGGCATTCCTAACGAGGCTGCGCTAGACGCCTTGCGTAACGGGGTAGAGCTTAAAGACGGCATGACCAAACCAGCCAAAGTTGTAGCTATAGATCCTCCTGAATTATGGGACAGAAACCCGCCAGTTCGTTTTCGTCAAGCTATCCCGACTAGCTGGTTATCTATCACAATCAGTGAAGGCAGGAACCGCCAAGTTAGGCGTATGACCGCCCACATTGGTTTTCCTACATTGCGTTTAGTGCGCCATCGCGTGGGCAATTGGACCATTGATGGCATCGATAATGGCAAATACGTGTGTTTCTAACATTGACGCTAAAACAATGCCGATTTCTTCAAACGCTTATTCAAACGCCCAATTGTGTGTTTCGCTATTTAATAGACCAATATAACGATGAGACCTCACTATGATTACGTTCATTATTAGTTATAGCTTTTTGGTTTATTGAATTTTTAAACTCGGCGCTTGAAATACGCTTTTAAACGACCAATTTACGCTTCCCGACACTAAAATCTGTCGGTAAAGCAAAACGATTGAACACAATCGCTTTATTATGTGAATTGGTGGGCTTTATCTGGTAAAATCCGCCACCCTGAAATCAACCTAAATGAGTGTTATCTACGTTGTGACTGATATTGAATCAAACGCGAGCAAAAAAGTAATCGTCGGAATGTCCGGCGGCGTCGACTCTTCCGTTTCTGCCTACTTGTTGTTACAGCAAGGCTATCAGGTGGAAGGCCTGTTCATGAAGAACTGGGAAGAAGATGATAATGATGAATATTGCTTAGCCGCCGAAGATTTAAAAGATGCACAAGCCGTCGCTGACAAACTAGGTATTGAGCTTCACACCATCAATTTTGCCGCTGAATACTGGGACAACGTATTTGAGTATTTCCTAGAAGAATATAAAGCAGGCAGAACGCCTAACCCCGATATCATGTGCAACAAGGAAATTAAGTTTAAAGCGTTCCTTGAATTTGCTGCCGAAGACTTAGGTGCAGATTATATTGCTACCGGTCATTACGTGCGTCGCCGCCATCAAGATGGCAAGTGGCAGCTATTGCGCGGGTTGGATGAAAACAAAGATCAAAGCTACTTCCTCTATACCCTAGGTGAAGAACACGTAGCGAAAACCTTGTTCCCTGTGGGCGATATTGAAAAGCCACTGGTACGTAAAATTGCAGAAGAACAAGGGCTAATCACCCACGATAAAAAAGATTCTACCGGCATATGTTTTATTGGTGAGCGTAAATTCAAAGACTTTTTAGGCCGCTACTTACCTGCCCAACCCGGCATTATTGAAACCGCGGAAGGGGAAGAAATTGGTAAACATGAAGGCTTGATGTATCACACCCTAGGACAACGCAAAGGGCTGCACATTGGTGGCCATGCTAAATACGGTGAAGAGCCTTGGTATGTGGTAGATAAAGACGTAGCACGCAACGTATTAATTGTAGGCCAAGGTGCCGACCACCCTCGCCTATACTCTAAAGGCTTGGTGGCAAAACAACTGCATTGGGTAGACCGTACTACTATTACAGAACCTATGCGAGCAGTGGTAAAAACTCGTTATCGTCAAACTGATATCCCCTGCGCAATCGCGCCAATCAATGATGATATGATTGAAGTTATTTTTGATGAGCCGCAAAAAGCGGTTACACCTGGTCAATCTGCCGTTTTCTACCTAGATGAAGTGTGTTTAGGCGGCGGAATTATTGAGAGCTATATCCGTTAATGTTAGATACCGACGTAGAAAATAATTTAGCTTTGGCTGGCGTTTGCCAATCGGCGGCGCTTGTGCAAAGCCTTGCAAGAAAAGGCACCGCAAACGACGAAGCGGTGGAAGCGAGTCTTTCCAGTATATTGGTTACCGATCCTGAAAATCCACAGCAAGTGTTCGGCAAGTTAAGTAACCTTGAAGTAGGATATAAAACCTTATTCGCACAGTTATCAGATAAACAACAGAGCAAAGACACCGAGCTGACCCGTTATATTGCCAGCATTCTTGGTCTTGAAAGAAAACTTGCACGTAAACCTGCCGCCATGAAAGAACTGGCAGAGCGTATTTCTCACGTGCAGCGTCAATTGGCGCATGTAGACTTTCAAAACCCGCAAATTGTGTCGTCGTTGGCCAGTATATATAGCGATATTATTAGTCCATTAGCACCGCGTATTCAAATTGCGGGTAATCCGGATCATCTTGGCCAACCGGCTACGCAGCACAAAGTTCGCGCTATATTACTTGCAGGCGTGCGCGCCGCGGTAATGTGGCGTCAAATGGGTGGTAAACGTCGGAACATTTTGTTTCGCAGAAAACAAATTTTAAATAGCGCTGTAAAGGCGCTCAGGCTGATAAACTAGTTAAGGAGCTGAAGGTGGAACTGAGTCAGTTAACTGCAATTTCCCCTGTCGATGGTCGATATGCTGGAAAAAGCGTAGAATTACGTAGTATTTTTTCCGAATACGGCTTACTGAAATACCGTGTTGAAGTGGAAGTACGTTGGCTGCAAATGCTATCGGCGAACACTAAAATTGAAGAAGTTCCTGCGTTTTCTGATACCTCAAACGCATTATTAGATGCTATTGTGGCTAACTTTAGTGTTGATGATGCTATGCGCATTAAAGATATTGAGCGCACCACCAACCACGATGTTAAAGCGGTTGAATACTTTCTAAAAGAGCAAGTGGCTAGCAACAGCGAATTATCTGCTGTGAACGAGTTTATTCACTTTGCATGTACCTCTGAAGATATTAACAACCTTTCTCACGGCCTAATGCTTACCGAAGCCCGTGATACCGTGTTGCTACCTTACTGTGACAAACTTATCGATGCCTTAATAGCACTTGCCAAGGAATACCAACATATTCCAATGATGGCACGTACTCACGGCCAACCCGCCTCTCCTTCTACCATGGGTAAGGAAATGGCTAACGTGGCAATGCGTTTGAAGCGTCAACGCGCACAAATTGCTAAGGTTGAAATTTTAGGCAAAATTAATGGCGCCGTAGGTAACTACAATGCCCATTTATCTGCTTACGCTGATGTAGACTGGCACAGCGAGTCTGAAAAGTTTGTCACATCGCTAGGCTTATCGTGGAACCCATATACCACGCAAATTGAACCGCATGATTATATTGCCGAGTTGTTTGATGCAGTAGCCCGCTTTAATACCATTCTTATCGATTTCGATCGTGATGTGTGGGGTTATATTGCTCTAGGTCACTTTAAGCAAAAAACCATTGCCGGTGAAATTGGCTCTTCAACCATGCCGCATAAAGTTAACCCTATCGATTTTGAAAACTCGGAAGGTAACTTAGGCCTAGCTAACGCTATCTTTAATCACTTGGCCGCGAAGCTTCCTATTTCTCGCTGGCAGCGTGATTTAACCGACTCCACCGTACTTCGTAACTTGGGTGTGGGTGTAGGTTATGCGGTAATCGCTTATCAAGCTACCCTTAAAGGTATTAGCAAGTTAGAAGTTAACGAGCAAAGCTTGTTGAATGAACTTGATAACAACTGGGAATTACTAGCTGAGCCAATTCAAACGGTAATGCGTCGTTACGGTATTGAAAAGCCTTACGAGAAATTGAAAGAGTTGACCCGTGGTAAAAAGGTTAACGCTGAAATCGTGGCTGAGTTTATTGATAACTTAGACATGCCAGAAGCAGCAAAAGCTGACCTTAAAGCATTAACACCTGCAAGCTACATTGGTGATGCAATCAGGCTAGTAGATCAGTTATAAAGGCATCGCCTTTTCCATACACTTAAAAACGCGGCCAGTCCGCGTTTTTTTATGGTTGGGATTTAGGCATGCTTACACACAAAACATTTCATTCAAAAGCGGCAATAATTCACGCAACTGCACGCTTTTTTGCCCTGTGCTTGTTGTTACAAACACCGCTATTGATGGCGTATGCTCACTACAGCGCACACCATATTGCACTGTGGTGGAATCTGACCTTTCATATTCTTTGTGCATTTACCACGCTATATTTGTGCAACAAAGGCCTGCCAACGCGGGCCCGTACACTGCTGTTAACCAGCTATTACAGCTATATTGTGCTAGCGACATTCCTATGGCGTGGCGACATGTACATTCAGCACTTTTTATTGATTGGCTGCTTATGCTGTGTGGGGGTATTTAGCCAGCATGAGCAACGTCCACGACTTTACTGGGGGTTGCTTTTCGCCCTAACATTCTGTGCTATTGATGGCCTATTTAGCTACTCACTTCACGGTTGGCAAGGCGCTATTCGTCGTAGCAATAGTATTACCCTAACTCTAGCCAGCGTGGGACTTATACTGACCTTGCATGCTCATAGCCGGCGCCACCTTCATCACCTTGCTGTGAACTACCGTCATACACGGCAATTGTTGATAAAAGCAACCCCTGCCGCCAAGCTTACAAGCGCTTTTACTCCCCCTTTGAGCCATGTTCCGAATACTCCTTTAAGTAGGTTTTCAAGTAGTGCATCAACAGGCTTTTCGACCGGGCTAATGCGGCAAAGCTTCTCCTCGGCCTGTGTGTTATTTGCAGATATAAAAGGTTATCAAACACTGGCCCCCTTGTTTGGAGAACAAAAAGTGATAGAGGCATTGGATGCCTTTTACAGCCAAATTGATGTGTTAGCCGCTGCCCATAAAATGTACCCAGTAAAAACGAATGGCGATGAATACATGGCGGTTAGCGAACTGTGTATGTTTCCTCCTTTAAGTGCTTCAAATGGCAAACAAAAAGGCGAACAAAAAAGTGCACATCATATAAATAACGGCGTGTTGTTTGCGCTTGCTGTTACCGCCACCTTTAAAATCTTTGCGTTAAAAGAAGGTTGGCCTTGCCAAATTCGTATCGGCGTTGCAGCAGGCCCTGTTACTGCTGGCATGCCTAGAAGACAGCACGGCATTTTCGATGTGTGGGGCAACACGGTTAATTTGGCGTCTATGCTAGAACAACATTGCAAAGGGAATGCTGTTACCGTTTGCGATAGTACATTTTCTCATTTAACCGCTGAAACCCAAGCTAAATTCTGCCCCATTTTAATTGATAGCAAAATTGGTGAATTGGCCGCCTTCGAACACCGGCTTACTAATACACACTAAGCTAGTAACCCTTTATAGAATAAACGATAATACCCCCATAGATGCGTGGAGATTACTTAATGAAAGAATTCGATATAGAACATTTTCTATCTCATTATTGGCAACAAAAGCCTGTTGTATTACGTGGCTTTTTTCAAGATTTTGAAGATCCTATCGATGAGCACGATTTGGCCGGCTTAGCCCAAGAAGAAGAAATAGATAGCCGACTACTAAGCTTTGAAAATACCAGTGGCAACCCAGCGGATGGCGCAGGCGAATGGAAAGTTCATCAAGGGCCAATTCATGATTTTGAAGCCGTTTGCGAAGGTGCATGGACACTACTTGTACAAAGTGTAGACAGGTACGTACATGACGTAGCTGACATTCTTGAACCCTTCCGCTTTCTTCCAAATTGGCGTTTAGACGACCTAATGGTAAGTTTTGCCACTAAAAATGCAGGTGTTGGCGCGCATATCGACCAATACGATGTATTTTTAGTGCAGGGAAAGGGTCAGCGTCGTTGGCGCGTAGGTAAGCCTGGAGAATACAAAGAAGTATTCCCACACCCTAAACTTCGTCAAATTGAAGGCTTCGACCCTATTATTGATGAAGTACTAAACCCAGGTGACGTACTGTATATTCCGCCGGGTTGGCCTCATGATGGCAAAGCGTTGGAAGACTGCTTAACCTACTCTGTAGGCTTTCGTGCCCCTGAAACCAGTCAGCTCGCCGATAGCCTTTCGTTAATGTTAGAAACCAGCGACATTAATGTGCGATTTACCGATTCAGGTAGAAAGTTGTCAATGCCTTCGGCAGTAGTTGAATCTAGTGATATTGCCGCGTTAAAGCAACAGCTCATCACAGCGATTAATTCCGATGACTTCACCCATGCATTGCTTGAATCACTAAGTGAACAAGGCCTTCCAGAGTATCCACCTGAGTATTTATATACTGATAGCCAAATTACCGCAGGGTTTGAAGAAGGTGTGGAGTTTGCAGCCGCCCCTGGAGTACGTGCGCTCATTGCAACAGATACTGAAAACACGACACCTTCTCACCAAGGTCGCTTCTTTTATGTTAACGGCGAACGTTTCAGTTATAACAAAGAAGATGAGCAATGGGTTCAGCTTTTATTGAACAACGACGTACTTTTTGCCGAAATCCTGCCTGATCTACCCTCTTTTGCGTTTTTAGCAACATTAACTACACTTGTAAATAAGGGTTACTGGGAATGGATAGAAGCGTAACGCAACCACATGGCTTATACGATAGAGAACGTCGATTGGGCAAGGGATAAGCATCGACTTAAAGCAATCAGGGAAGATGTATTCGTTTTGGAATGGCGAGTACCCCAAGACAGTGAATTTGATGAGCGCGATGCCAGCGCTTTTCATGTACTGCTTTTGGAAGATGGTGAAGAAGCTAACCAACCCATTGCAACGGGGCGGTTAACTCAGTGTGGAGAAATTGGCAGGATCGCAGTGAAGCGCGGTTACCGAAACATGTCTGTTTATCGTGCGCTGTTTGCGGCTTTAATAGAAGTCGCCAATCGCCATAACGTCACTATTTTAAAAGTAAGCTGCAGCCTTGATAGTGTGTCGTACCATCAAGGCTTAGGCTTTAAGCCCGAAGGGCAAGTGTTTATGGACGGTGGCGTAGCACGTCAGCGCATGCAATGCCCTGTAGAGCGTTTTCCATTCCCCGATGTTTCACAAATGCATTAACTATCACATTAGCCATTGCATCAATAAAGGTTAGCTTAAACGCCTTGCCATAGTTCATCTTGGTTTTGTATGGCGTGCAGGCCTTCTGCTCTACTTTCTAATAATTCCGCATACTCCAACGACGATGCATCAGCACTGTCTGACTCGCGTAAATTTGCCGCCTTCAACTGCCACGACATTGCAAAGTGTTTAATCGCTTCGCGAGCATTAGCCGCCGTAGCCTCAGGAATAAAGTCGGTAGGCAAATCGCCACTCATCACCCAATAAAATGCATTATTAGTATCTTTGATTTTCCATACTGCTAAATAGGGTACTAAATAACGGCTTTCGTTTGTCACCACTGATTCGTATAGCACACCATTTTCGGCGAGATGTTTGTTTGCTTTTTGAAATTGCTCACGCACCCATTCACTGCGTTGCTGATCGGTCATTTCATTTTGTGGTGTATTGTCTGTCATATTATTCTCTGATCTATTTCGTTTTATTTTTAGTTTTTACGTAGTCGGTTGATGTTGAGTTTAGGCTACTGCGATGATGAAACACAGGCCAACAGACCTTGTAAAGGATGCTTCGGCTTAAACTGCTCTATACGCGCTACCTGACTTCGGCATGAATAGCCAGTGGCAAGAATAGCATCTGCTGGATAACGTTTGACCGCTTGCTCCCAACTTAACCCATAAATGGCTAACGACTTTTCTTTTTGATCGGCTTCATGGCCGTAAGTTCCCGCCATGCCGCAACAGCCTACCGCCACAATATCAACTGGCTGATTCACTTTAGCAAACAAACCCTGCCATTGCTTTTCAGATGCGGGCAACGCCGTTTTTTCTGTACAGTGACTTAGCAGTGCTAATGGCTGAGCTGAAGGCTGCGCTGAATTCTGATCCGAAGTCTTCGCTGAAGGCTCTGACACACCTATCTTTTTGCTTGTCGATTGCCATACATCACTGGGTACCGTTTCAAGCCATTCATGCACTGCCAACACATGAAAATCACCACGGGCTTTACCCAAGGTTTTGGTGTACTCGTCACGATAAACTAACACCAAAGACGCATCTACACCTGCCATAGGAATGTTTAGCTGCGCCACTTCATTTAAAAAGCCTGCGGTATTTTTTGCGGTCTTCGCAAATTTAGCTAAAAAGCCTTTTACATGTTCTGGTTTGCCATTCGGTTTAAACGGTAACATTACCGGTGTAAAACCAAGGGCATTCACTAAGGTAACAAAATCTTCAACCACACTCGCATCGTAATAGCTGGTGAAAGGGTCTTGCACTATCAACACCGTCTTTTGCTTTTCTTGGGCACTTAGCTTAGATAACGCGTCGTGGTTATAAGTAGCCACTTTCCCTTTTACTCTATTCGCCAACGTAGGCTCAGATAGAATAGGCGTGTCTACATAGCCAATGGTTTTCTCAATACCGTTTTGCATCCACTTTCGTTTCAAAAACAAATTAACCACGGGCGAGAACTTAGCCATAATTGGCGCCATGCGTTCAATGTTTCCCACAAGATGGTCTTTCATTGGGCGCATGTAGCGCTGGTAATAAATAGATAAAAACTTCGACCTAAAATCAGGTACATCTACTTTCACCGGGCATTGGCTTGAACACGACTTACAGGCTAGGCAACCATTCATGGCGTCTAGCACTTCGTGAGAAAAATCGTCTTGTTTGTTTCGGCTATTACTAAAGCGCTGCCACCAAGACGTATCGAATTGTTCAGCACTTAGTGTTTTAGTGTCTACTCCATCTTTCGCGAGCAAACGTATCCATTCACGAATAAGGCCCGCACGGCCTTTCGGGCTATGGCGTCTATCACGAGTCACTTTACTCGATGGGCACATAGGTGACGTAGTGTCGTAGTTAAAGCACAAGCCATTACCATTACATTCCATGGCAGGCGCAAAAGCTTCTTTAAACGTAGTAGGAATAGTTCTATCGAATGTTGCGCGTTTCGTATCGCTAACCTTTACCAAGCTCTCAGTACTATCTAAAGGCGTACACACCTTGCCTGGGTTCATTTTATTAAGCGGGTCAAATGCGCTTTTTATTTTACGCAATTCGGTAAATAACATGTCACCGAAAAAGGCGGGACCATACTCGCTGCGATAACCTTTACCGTGCTCGCCCCACATTAAGCCGCCATATTTAGCCACTAACGCGACTACTTCATCTGATATTTGATGCATCAACTTTTCTTGTTCAACATCGCATAAATCAAGAGCTGGCCGTACGTGTAACACACCTGCATCAACGTGCCCGAACATACCGTATTTTAAACCATGGCTGTCTAGCAGAGCCCTAAATTCCATGATGAAATCGGCCAAATTTTCAGGCGGCACTGCAGTATCTTCTGCAAAAGCGATAGGCTTTTGCACACCTTTGGTTTTACCCAACAGGCCAACTGACTTTTTACGCATGGCGTATATTTTACCAATATCCGCTTTATCAAACGTAACCTGATAACCAATTACCCCACCCTCGCCGGTTTCGGCAGCGGCGGTAAGCCTGGCTTCTAGCTCGGCAATGCGGGTGCGAATTTCTTCTTCATCGTTGCTGTTGTACTCGACCATATTTAAGCCCAACATTTCCTTGTGTGGAACGTCGGTAATTAAATTGGCAATGGAGTGCCAGATAATATCGGTTTTAGCTAGGTTTAATACTTTTGAGTCTACCGTTTCAACAGACGTGGCATTTGCTTTTACCATTTCGGGAGCATGGCGAAGCGCCGATTCAAAGGTATCGTACTTAATATTAACTAAGGCTTTATGTTTCGCGATGGGCGTAAGAGAAAGCTTAGCTTCGGCCACCATAGCTAACGAGCCTTCAGCGCCGGTAATCAAGCGGCTCACATCTATAAGCTGCTCGGTTTCATTATAGGCGTGCTCTAAATCGTAACCGGTTAAAAAGCGGTTTAAACGGGGGAATTTTTCAATAATGGCATCGCGTTTATCTACGCAAGTAGCAAGTACTTGGCGTAAAATACCCACATAGGCGCTGTTATCTGCGTTTGTGTCAGCTATTTCTTTCGCTTCTTGCACACTAATTGGTGTGGTGTTTAATACTTCACCGTTAGCCAGCACCGAAGTTAAGCCCAATACATGGTCGCTGGTTTTACCGTAAACCAACGAGCCCTGCCCCGACGCATCGGTACTAATCATCCCACCTACCGTAGCGCGGTTACTAGTAGAAAGATCAGGGGAAAAGAAAAATCCATGGGGGCGAAGGGCGTCATTCAGTGCATCTTTTACTACGCCTGACTGTACTTTAACCCATTGCTCTTCAACATTGATTTCCAAAATTTGATTCATGTAACGCGACATGTCAACCACAATGCCGTCGGTTAAACTTTGGCCATTAGTGCCTGTGCCGCCGCCACGCGCCGAGAATTTCACTAGCGGGTGGTCGTTAACCAGCTTGCCTAATACTTGCAAATCGGCAACGCTTTTAGGAAATACCACAGCTTGAGGGAGTTTTTGATATACCGAATTATCGGTGGCCACAGCAAGACGGCTGGCATAGCTGTACTCAACATCGCCGGTAAAAGCGGTACTAGCAAGCTGTTCTAGATATGTCTGATAATGTGTTAAAAGACTCTGCTGGGGCACCACACGTGGCAAACTCATTGTGCTCAATTGCTGTAAAACCTCTGGAAATGCGATTGTGAGCTAGTATAACCACAGCGCTTGAGAGTCTCTAGCCAATTACACATATTTCATGTGGTTTTAATGACTAATTTTGCACTTTATATAACTGGATGCCTTTTTAATGCCGGCTTATTTTGCGAATGAGAATATCTTAGAAAATCACAGGTTAGCCATTCAGCTTTAATTATTGCACAATGCTCGCTCTTCTATTTTCAATAAAAGGAAAGCGCATATGTCTTTTACAGTAAACAGTTATTTTGATGACAAGGTTCGTTCAATTGCATTTGAGTCAGCAAATGGCCCCTGTACTTCAGGCGTAATGGCGCCAGGTGAGTACACCTTCAACACCAGTCAGCACGAAGTAATGAAAGTAATGGAAGGTGAAATGACCGTTAAACTTCCAGGTTCAAGCGACTGGCAGTCGTTCAAAACGGGAACAGAGTTTACTATTGATGCAAACCTTTCTTTCGATGTAAAAATTGAAACACCTACTGCTTATCTTTGTTTTTATAGCTAGCTGAAGTTTATTGCTTAGGCTTACCTAACGCTGCACTTGTTAATAATGCAGGTGACAGCGTTGGGTGAATTTGATGCAGGTAAGTTAATTGTAGCTATATTTTTTGCTGCTTTATTTATTTGCTAATAGCGATTCCCTATCCCTTTTGGAACGCTTCAATCATACGCGAAGAATATATAACCGTTCTATGCACTCTGCGTTAGACAAATATGTTTTAGCGTACCTTTCGCCATAGATGCCACTTGTCATTTGTCTTACCTAAGCGCTTTTATTTATAGAGCTTAATTTGTAGTACTTTTATGGTCTTCTAGCTAAATTAAACTTACTACACCATAATACAAAGTAAATGAGTCAAATACTCCTTCAGCCCCGAACATACCGTTTTTGTACCTTTAATTCGTGAGCAAAAAACGCCATTCGACTTTATTGTTTTGAGGGGTTAGCAGGTAATCTGGAAATATAGATAAAATCAAAAAAACCATAATAGTGTGTTAAAACAGACTGGTTTGGAGTCTAGTAAACTGTTATGTGGCAAGGGGTACATGTTGATATCTGAAGCAGTAGGGAAAATTATAGGTTTAGTATTAGCACATAGTGTTTTGATTGGCAGTGATTTACAAGAAGGTGAGCTATTAGTTCCTTTAGTTATTTACTATCTAGGTGAAAACCGAGAAATTAAAACCTTTGAAGCTGTCACACAACAAAATGCGGTTATTCTTGGACAAGAATTTTTACATTCTTTGTCACAAAAGTCTGATAGCTGGGCATATGTTCAAGATGGATTAATAACCCTAGAAAACGGCAGTAAGCAAGATGTTTATTTTATCAAAGCTTGGGCTAAGGGAATGTCAGAACCTATGGAACTATACCAAATGTATAATACACAGCCTTTCGCATTGGTCGACAATATTAAAGTGTTAAATTATGCAGATACTGGTTTAACCCCAAAAGATGCTGACTCTTTTGTTGCAGCGCTAGATGAAGGTATATTTTCACATCCATCAGCTAGTGAAGAAGACATAGGAAAGTGGTTTAAATAAGCTGCCATATAACAAGCAAATCAACAGGAGATATCATGGAAGAAATTAGCATTTTTCAAGTAATTATAATACTAGTTATCGTTTCAGCTCTGTTTGTTCAGCAGGTGCTATTGAAAGCAAATAAGTTTAAAAAAGTGCGCTATACAAGGAACCAACGTTTGGGCTTTGCTATCGCTTCGGCATTCCCTATATTAGCTTTTAGCTACATATCAAACAATCCAGTGCTCATCCCTTTCGCAGTAGCCATGGGTTCATTGGTATATTTTAAAGAAAACTGGTACGCGTTGAAAAAAAAGAATTAGATAGAGGTGATGTTAGAAATGTCCGCTAGCAGATGCATCAAACTTCTCTTCGCTAGTAAGGGCAATTACTCGCTGGCCTTCGGCCAAAACGCGTCGTATTTTCCGTTTAGCTTGAGCGTCATAGGTATATAGTTTTGACTCCCATTGAAATTGCAATTGAGTTTCAAAAACGAAGAAAAAATGGATCTTAGTATTTGTTGCCTGAGGCTGTGTATTTGTTCTTTTATTATTTACCTTTTCTAGTCTTAAAGAAATAAGACTTAGTATCGGAATAATCGCATTAGTTTTGAGTTTAATGTTATGGAGCATGTTCACATTCACAAATTATACTTGTCCAAACTGTGGAATATCGTTATTTGTGGAATAGCTACCAAGACTCATGTAGTCAAATTAAGGGAATACTTAGCACCGTGAATTTAATATTGTTTGATTTTGACAAAACAATAATAAACAAAGATACCGGCGCCGAGTATATGAAGTTCATGGTGCAACGCAATCCTATTCGGTTTGTATTATGCTTCTTCGCGCTACCTTACACCCTGCCCTTTTTGATACTGAATAAAACAAAGTTTATTGGTTTCTCTGTGCTTCTGTGGCTAGTTACGTGTGGCATGTCTCCTAAAAAGGTAGCTAAATTACGCAAGCGCTTTATTAACAGTTATTTGGAAAATAACGCTACCGTCATATATAAAAACGCGATTGACAAGTTAATTTCACATACCCAACATAATGACACAGTAGTAATTGTCAGTGGTGCATCAGAGTGGATGGTTAAGCGTATTATTGCAAAGCTCTGTATCCCAAAGCTGGAGGTCGCTTGCTCTGAAGAAACTCGGCTCGCTGGAGGTATGGTCAGCAAGTTTCATTGTTATGAAACTAATAAAGTTGAACGCATCAAAATGCGCTATAACCTTGAAGAATACGAAACAATTATAGGTTACTCAGACAGTTCAATTGATATCCCCCTTTTACGCCTTTGCAATCAACAAATCATAGTTAATCCAATGCAGTACGAAGCTGACTAAATCTTTTGAAAAATCGATGAAAATAGTGAAGTGGGTATAGCGACGCAAACAGCAAAGTAAAGTCCGAAGAAAAGGTTCGTAAAGAGGGGCCGAGTACTTTAAAAACTTATAATGTACTCGACCCCCCAATTATTTAGACTCCGTTATTTATCGTGCAGCCGCGATATAGCGCTCTACTTTGGCTTCTAGTACCGCTAGCGGTTTTGAGCCGTCCGATAAAACAATGTGGTGGAACTCCCGAATATCAAACTTGTCGCCTAGACTTGCTTCGGCATGTCTACGAAGCTCCCAAATTTTTTCGTAACCGATACGATAGCCAAGAGCTTGGGCGGGCATACCGGTTGAATAGCGCAATGTCTCAGAAGCAATTTCAGTTTTTGACTGAATAGCGTATTGAGCCATGTATTCACGAGCCTCTTCCAATGACCAGCCAAGCGCATTCATGCCAGTGTCGACAACGAGGCGGGCTGCCAGAAATATTTGCCCGATGTAGCGACCGTATAATTCTTCAGGTGTCGCATAAAGGCCCATTTCTTCTGCCAGACTGGCTGCGTATTCTGCCCAACCTTCGGTATAGGCATTATCTATTGAGTTCTGGCGAAATTTCTGCAGTGATTTATTTTCTGCCTGTGTAGCAATATGGAAATGGTGACCGGGTAACAGCTCGTGATATATAAGCCCCCCCGCCCATACCATGCTCCGCTCTGACAAGTTCGAAGCATTGTAATAATAGTAGCCAACAGGGTCTGCTGCGCTAGGTTCACCGTAATAACCGTAGGTCATTCCAGCTTCGACTGCCAGCGGAAGTCGTTTAACGCCATAAGGCGCTTTTGGTAATGTTTTAAAATATTCTCCCAACATCGGCTCAATCCGGCGTATGTACTCTAAGTATCTTTGTTCAACTTCTTCGGCATCAGCTGCGATAAATCTGGGGTCAGTTTTCAGTTGCTGCAAGAATTCCTGGGCAGTCCCTTCAAATCCAAGCTGCACTCGAATGGCTTCCATGCGTTTCGAGATGTCCTCTACCGCTGCTTTTCCTCGTTGATGTATTTCTTCTGGAGAAAGATTAAGTGTTGTCATCTGTCTCACCAGCCTTTTGTACACATCAATACCATTCGGATATTGAGAGAGGCCTACACTTTCAGGTGCATTGGCTTCGTATTCTTCTCCCAAAGCAGCCAATAGCTTGTCGAAACCGCCCACGATGCGAGTTTCAATTAACAATTTCAGCGCCTTATTGAACCGGGCTTTCTCATCCATGGAAAGCCCACCCAGTCGCGCTTCATCAACTCTGATGGTCTCAGGTAACTCACGCTGCATACCTTCCCACATCTGCAGGGTGGAAGGTAGAGCTGGCTTTGGTAAATAAATACCACGTTCAACCTGCCCTTCAACCTTGGCAACAAGCTGGTCAATCATATCGGCGAGTTCACCTACCAGTTTCAGATAATGCTGTGCTTCAGATTCGCTGTTGAGGGGTTGCACTGCTAAGGCTTGCTGGCCGGTTCGAAACAAATAGGGAGCTTGGTAGGCTGTTATATCAAACGTCAACCAGTAATCGTCGTCATTAGCGCCATCTTCTTGATTTTGGAAGGCCAGTATTTCGTAAGTGATCAAATCATCACCCGACAAAGCCCGTTTGTCGATTTCTTCCAATCTTGCACGGTACTTTTGACTCTGTAGCAATTCCTTGCGGTATTCCTGCAAGGTCAGGTCCTCGAACCTACTTATAGGCAACCCTTCCTGCAACCGGTAGTAAGTATATTGCTCTAGATAATCGGCCCATACGTCGTCGGCTAGGGTGCGCAGAGCGTCAGTGGCCGCTAGCTTTTCTAAGTCAGTAACCTTTAGTTCAGCGGTGTGTGGAGCCGGATTTTCCTGTTTTTGGGCGCAGGCGCCCAGTAAGAGTGATATTGCTATGGCAGTACCAATAAACAGATGGCGAGGGTTGTTCATGGGTGAAACTCCGTTTTCGAGATTAGATTGATTTTTAGAGCATCGTCAGGCTTTTGATCTGACGGCCCGTATTATAAATTACCGCTTTTAGGCGGTAATGCTCCCTGAAAACTACTGCGGAAAAAGCCCAAAAAATGAGTATAGGAAGAATTAAAGCTATTTACTAGCTTTCTGCAGCGGCTGTCTTTTTGACTTCATTGATTTATGTAAATATCGAATTTTGAAACTTTGT
The DNA here is from genome assembly GCF_017653625.1 of Alteromonas sp. K632G. Taxonomy (NCBI): domain Bacteria; kingdom Pseudomonadati; phylum Pseudomonadota; class Gammaproteobacteria; order Alteromonadales; family Alteromonadaceae; genus Alteromonas; species Alteromonas sp. K632G. The sequence goes on along the minus strand of NZ_JAGGDM010000008.1, from coordinate 4,997 downwards.
TCGGCGTACTAGCCTTCATCTATCACGTGTGGATAGACTATTCGATGAGGTATTTGATGATAGGGGTGACGGTAATCGTGCCTTACAATAAGGTCTTCTGTGTATAGATTGAGTAGGTTAAAAAAAAGGGGCTAATATAAGGGGCTACTATAAGGGTCAAAGTACTTTAAAAACTACCAATGTACTTTGACCCAATCTGTGTAAATACAGCGCTTTATTCAAACAGTTCGCACGAATAGTCAGAGCCATTTTCAATCGCGCCACTGGGGCTTAAGCTGTAGTAAGAAAGCCCGATGTAGTCCGTAGGATACTTATTTATGCGAAAAACAAAGTTACTTCCTGGTGTATCGCCTTGCGTAAGTACACCGGTCTCATCCACGGGAGTAACATATTTCCAGACAACCTCGCCATCATAAGTCACTTCGAAAAATGTGCCTGTGGTACCTTCATCTATTATTGTGTTGCCATTATCTAATCGCTGCGCACCGGAAATATTGGTAGCGTAGAAGTCGGTAGGATTATCAGCTTCATATGTCCAAGTAAAATCTGTAGGTCCGTAAGTTCCATCGTCATTTAAGGTGTAATCGCCGGCATCACTCACTTGCGTATCCACCACGTTAATTGTGGAATAATTGCTATTACCGTAATAGTTTGGTTGGTTATTGAGGCTCATGACTTGACCACCTTCGGTATAGTCATCATCTATCCAATAAGCATCATGTTGTAAAAACAGCTTTTGGTCGTCGGCGTCGCCCATGTCGTAAGTTTGAGGGTTTCCCCAACGATATAAAATATCTCCACCTTTGCCTCTAGCTCCACCTGAATGGGAAGCCGCTTCAGCGGTAGTGGTCGAATGGTCAATAATCCAAAACTCGCTGTAGTTACGGCTATTGATCATGATCTGATCGAACTTCTCGTTATAGGTAACAGCGTTCATATGAATAGGGTCGGCTTCATATTCAACGTCTATGCCGGTAAAATTAATGTCAATTAACTGTGGGTTCTCTGAAATAACACCGTAACTCTCAATCGTTAAATCTTCATCTTGTACAATGTGATCCCATGAATCCCACTGCCAAACAATAGCGTCTTCGGTATCTTCTACTGTTGGATCTAGCTCAATAATCTGCTCACTCCACAGCGCATGATTCCTTGAATAGCCAACTGCTTCAGCTTCTGCAGCGCTATGCTTATTCCACACCATAACCAATACCGTGCCGGTACTTTCAATGTATTCGACATCGTGATGCATAAACTGCGTGTCACTGTTAAATTCGTAATACCATTGAAGCTCGTCTTGTTCGTTAATAATTTCTACACGACCAGAGTCGCCCCCTCCCCTCAAAAACTCTGAATTCACAGCGCTTTGCAAACGCCCTGTATGAAGTAAGTTGCCATTTTCGAGTAAGTACGAAGACATGGTGCTGTAGTCAGAAGACCAGCTTTGCACCATTTCACCACAGTTATCAATTAGGTAAGTGGTACTGAAGCGCTGCCCGCCAAACAATGTATAGCCATTCTGGGCGTCTGCAGAATTCAACAGCAAGCCAATTGCATTCGAGGTCGCGTATTCTGTTACTTCAGTATCTGAGCCATCCTCGTCGGTCGTACCGTCAGACGTATCATCACTGGTATCGTCAGTTGAAGTTTCTTCTAACGTTTCTTCGCTCGAAGTGCTGTCAGACGAGTCAGAGTTACAACCTGATAAGGTAAGAGTGATCAAAACGAGCAGTATAGAAAAGTAAAAAGAAGGAGATTTTTGTAATTGCATTCGACTGCCTTTGTTAACCGTTTATCGGGTTAGTGCGTATTAATAAAAAATTTTGAAATCTGGTTCGATAATGTGCGTAAATTTTTCAGTTAGCCTGCTACGCATGACCACGGATTATGAGGGCTGAGGTCAAAGGTACAATCGTCTTTATAAATACTTTACGTTAGTAAACGATGGGGAATAGAACAGGTAAGAATATATTTTTGAATGAAAATGTGTGCTGCCCCCTTAATTTAAGATCCTAAATTATGAAGCTGAAGTAGTTATTCAGTCAGCTTAGTCATCAATAAAATAGAAACCATTGCTTTTGCACTAGCGCCTAAAAACCTGAGACTCGTGGAACATGTGCGTGTTGAACGGGTTTCACTCAACTCAATCAAGCATTTACTGGACAGGGCAAAAGGTGATTATAAGAACTCCTTCTTATTATCGTTGTCTGTTTCGGACTGGCTGAATAATTTACCACTGGAATTCGTACAGCAAATTCATTTTACTAGACTCAATAGATTGGAAAATTTTTATGAAGTTGATGTTATTCATCGCAATTATCTTTTCTGCCTCCATGTCGTTACATGCGGCACAAGCATCAGACAAGACAAAATTTACCTTCGAAGACTTAAAAACCCTTGCTAAAACATCAGCTGGTAAACCCTATACTCCTCCCGACGTTCCGGCGCCCGAATTAATTAATAAAATCACTTACGATCAACACTGGAAAATACGCTTTAAAGAAGACGAAACCTTATACCCGAGTGGTGAAATAGCACCGGTACAATTATTCTACCCTGGACGATATTTTCCCGAGCCAGTCAAAATTTTCATCAGAGACAGTAAAAATATTGTTCAAGAGGTTCCCTTCAGTAACGCGCTTTTTGATATGCCTGCTGATAGCCCTGCTCACGCTCTCCCCGAAGGCTTCGGGTATGCAGGCTTTAGAGTTATGCGACCAGGTATGAAGCCAGACTGGGTATCTTTTCTGGGTGCTTCTTATTTTCGTACCGACGGGCCGCAAGGGCAATATGGGTTATCAGCGCGAGGTATTGCGATAAATACTGGAATGAGCGAACCGGAAGAATTTCCTCGATTTTCAGCATTTTGGGTTGGTCCGGCAGAAAACAACAGCGAAGATCTGTCTGTATGGGCATTGCTTGAAGGGCCTTCTATCACGGGCGCCTACCGATTCGGCCTAACCAAAGACAATAAAAACGCCAAAGGTCATGTTACATCTGTTACCGCGAATTTGTACATGCGGGAAGATGTGGAACGTTTAGGCATAGCGCCGTTAACCAGTATGTTTTGGTATTCAGAAAAAGACAAAACTGTTGCTAAAGATTGGCGCCCTGAAATTCACGATAGTGACGGCGTTGCTATTCACACTGGCGCTGGTCAACATATTTGGCGCCCTCTCAATAATCCTAAGTCGGTGTCGACCAATAGCTTTATTGATGAAAACCCCAAAGGCTTTGGATTAATTCAAAGAGATCGTGATTTCAACAACTACCAAGACGATGGGGTATTCTACAACAAACGTTCATCAGCTTGGGTCAAGCCTCGTGGAAAATGGGGCAAAGGTGCTGTTCAGTTAATTGAGATCCCAACGCAAGACGAAACATTTGACAATATAGTTGCCTATTGGGTGCCCGAGAAACCCGCTCAAAAAGGCGATGAGTTTACCTTTTCTTATGATATCGAATGGCGCGAGCTCGATCCAAAATCCAATGAATTAGCCCGAGTTACGAATACCCGACAGGGTTTGGGCGGAATCCCGGGTCAGCCTATTCCCGAAGGTGTGAACAAAATGGTTATCGACTTTGAAGGCCCAGTATTCGAAGGGTTAAACAGAGATAGCGGCGTTAAGCCTATTGTTGAAGCGAGCAATGGCGAAATAATTGAACCTATTGGTGTTTATCCGGTACTAGGCACAAACCAATGGCGCCTAACGTTCGATTACAAACAAATTAATGAAAACCCTGTGACGATAAGGGCATATTTAGTAAATAAAGACGATAAGGCCATCAGCGAAACATGGGTAAGTGACGCAACGGTAACAATTAAATAGGCATATAAAAAAGGGGCAGACTACTTTGGAATTTAAAATGTATTCTGCCCCCTTATTTATCCCCACATACTTATAAAGCTGTTCTTTCGCCGGTTTCTGTAAGCCGATAAAAGTTTTCCCTTTCAATAAATAACGCCTCAGAATGTTTTGTTGGAAAACTTCCTCGATAGTCATTAGGGTGCTTTACGTCTATCGCGAACACCCGGCCATCAAATTGCTTATTTACCTTAAACTGCAAGGTGTGACCTACCGTTATTGAGCGAGCATCAAATTTATCTAATGTTTGCTTTATAGATGTATTGCTGGCGTCACCTTTGAAATACCCACGATACCACGCCAGTCCAGTCTCGGTTGAAATTAACGATTCTGTTACCTTGTCAGCCACGCCTGGGAAATACATTTGTCGATAATAAGCTTTAGACTTGTTGTTTATCTGTTGCAAACTTAAATCAAGGTTCGCGATATCTTCATGAATACCGCCATGTACAAACAAATGGCCATTAATTTTTTCAATGGTATTTTTACTGGCAAGCCAGCGCCCTATATATGAATTGTGACTGAATAAATCGGCTTGGCTTTTGCCAATTAAGCCCGCAATGGGAATATACTTATTGGCCGCCGATTTAAAATTGCCTTGAAGGTTTTTCAGCTCGTGATTGCCAATAATATAATGCACCACCCCACCCGCTTTTTGGGCATCTTGTTCTAGCTTATAAATGAACCAAAGCAATTGGGTAGTAGAAAATCCTCTGTCTACCATGTCGCCCACTAGCACTAAATGGCCTTCACCAAACTGCCATTCAAGGTTTTCATTTATAACACTATGGGTAATAAGGAAATCACGGAAGGTTTTGTAATTCCCTTCTAAGTCAGACATTGCCAAAATAGGCGCAGTGCTTTCATACACCGACGGCGTATTGGTGTTCAATGTGTCTAATGGCTTTAAATTGAAGGTAAACGTGGCATCTTCTAAAGCAAAATAAACCTTAAGGGGCTCTGCTGTTTGGTTTGTTAAAGGCACGGAGCGTTTTTCAATGAAGAAGTTTTCTTCTCGGCTTCCGCGGATGTAATTAATTTCAACGCCAGTACCTAAGGCGTGTTGATCTTTCGTGATTGGTTTTTGAGCAGCATGGTAAAGAGTTATAATTTGCTTCGCCAAAAGTAAAA
>NZ_JAGGDM010000007.1:0-229970 GCF_017653625.1 Alteromonas sp. K632G | reverse complement strand
GCCTTACTGGATCTATGCGGTTACAGTTTTGCACCGCGATACGCGCAGTTCAGTAGTGTCATCAATGATCTGTTTGACGTAACTGAAAATGAACACGGCGGCACCAACCTTGCCCTGAAAAAGCCCATCAGGACGAATGTCATCGAAACGGGATGGCAGGATATTAGGCGCATTGTTCTGTCACTTCAGACAAAGCGAACGACACAGGCAATGCTGGTAAGAAAGTTGTCTGGTTATCCTTCGGGGCACCCGACATTACAGGCGCTGACGGAGTATAATCGACTGGTCAAAGCGCAATATTTACTGGATTACATAGACAATGCCAGTTTGCGGCAGTACGTTCAGCGTGCCCTTAACCGGGGAGAAGCGTGGCACTTCCTGAGACGGGCTATTGCGTCGGTGAATGGCGATCAGTTCCGAGGCAAAAACGAGAGTGAAATCGCTATCTGGAATGAATGTGCAAGATTGCTTGCCAACGCGATCATCTACTTCAACTCCGCGATACTGAGTCATCTGCTGGGACACTTTGAAGCGAGAGGAGATGAAGAGAAAGCGGGTATCACTCGTGCTGTTTCGCCCGTTGCGTGGCAAAATATCAACTTAAGCGGAACGTATAACTTCACTAATACTGGGAAATTGCCCAATATTGGCGAAATAACAAGGCCGATAGTGGATGATTAGGCTCCAAGCTGAAAGTAAACCACCTCCGCAGCCATTTATTGGTGTGGTCTACAGAGGATTATGTCTTTTTAGAGGGGAAAATCCCTAGAACCCCATATACCTGTTCCCAGTAGCGTATAGGTCGCATTTGGCTTCATTCTGGCGAACACTACTGTTCATGATGAGGGAACCTAGATTGAAGAGAACACCGTGCAGTACTCAATCAGCATTTACATTGGGTGTTGAATAAAAAAGAATTTGAAAAGATACAAAAAAGGCGCCTAATTGGGCGCCTTTAACATCTTAGTTTTGATTAGAAAACCGAGATAAGTGTTTGATGGCTTGGCTTAATAAATCAACATTAAGCGGGGCATTGCTGCGCTTGCCTGTAGCAACCTCAGTAATTTCGTAACTGCCGTTGCTTAACACATCAGTACGTTTTCCATTATGGAACACCACAATACGCTCACCAGAGGTACTTACTAGCCATTTACGACTAGGGTTCAACAAGTTTTGACCGGTAGAGTAGAAGGTAGTAGGAGCTGCGCATCCAAGGGCATTCATAATCGTTGGCGCCAGATCTTCAGTGCTGGCAATATCAGCACTTAGCGACATGTTACTGTACAGCATGCCTTGTGAACTCTCATTGCCGTAACCGGTTGCAATCATCACCTTATTGGACTGCAGCATATCTTGCGTTACATAGCCCTCAATCACAGATGCAGGTAAAAATGCTATGTGTAAGCCATTGTGATTGTTTGAAAGGGGCTGGCGATAACTTTTAAACAAATCGTCAGGCAAACTTTCATCAAAATGAGTAGAGACAGGCATTCCTAGGCCAACTGGCAAGGCAAGCAGCACAGGGCGTTTTTGGCTTAATGAGTCTTGATAAATTTCTGGCACACCAAACAAGGTGGTAGTAATCAACCCTCGTAAACTACTGGCGGTAGAATGATAGTTTTCTAACGCATTAAGCCCAAGTGTGTCGATACCAGAAATAGGGGCATCATCAATCTGCACTATCACTGTCATATTCATACCGGAATCTATAGAGCAATAAACCGGTTCCGCAGGATAGTTAATATTATGAATATCAGTATTAAACTGCAGCTGTTTACGCTCTTCATAAGCGGCCAAATCAAGCAACCCATAACGGGACATAGTCGTTTTAGCGGTAGCCGGATACGACAGCGGGAACATATTATCTTGCTTGATGATAGGCTGATACAGTTCGGCATCGGCCCATACATGCACCGCATGGCTGGTGACAAAGCACACCACGAAAAAGCTGGCTACCGGTACGCCAATTTTATGCTGTGAAAAGCGCTCAACTCTTTTCCATATAGCATTGGCAAGCACAAGCTGAAAGCCTAGCCACACTAAAAACAGCATGAATAAATAGGCCCACTGTTGCCAGTAGAACTCACTTATTTGTGTTTGTGCTTCGGTTTTAAGCAAGTCGGCAGCGTGAAAGCTGATATGAAAACCGGTGCGATTAAATAACAACGCATCGAATGCTAACAAAGCAAGCCCAACCGCTGCAATAATAGACGCACTGGCTTTAATTGCCCTTGGATTGGTGGCTAAATAGCATAAAGGCAAAATAAAAATGACAAAGCCAAAAAAGGTCATGAAGCCAATATGGCCCAACCAATTGGTCAGTAAATAAAGCGTGCCCACGCCCGTGCCTGGCATGGGTGAAGAAAAAACAAAAATTGATGCAATAACAATGGCTATTATTATATTCGCTAGCGCGAACCAATGGCCCCAATTAACTAGTTTCGTCACTCGCTGGCGGCGAGGAGATTCGGCTAAAATCATAAAAAAGCCTACTTAACCTTGAACACTCTTCTTGAGCACATTAGCAAACTGATCTGCCATGGCTTCGCGTTTGTCAGGACTAACCTGAGTCTGTAAAATATGGGTAATCACATTACCTAATACCATTAGCGATAAATCTCTCCCCGCATCGTTTTCTTCGAGGGTTAGAATGACTTTATTCATTAAGGTTTCAAATTCAGCATTGGTATAACGACTGTTCTGGGGCACTGTTACGCCTCTTTTTCATGATTTCTTTGATAAAAAGAATGGTTTTACTCGTAAAATGATTATAATCGTTGTTTGAGTGATAACAATCATTCATTCTAAAATCCCGCAATTCCGTTAGTTTTTCTGACATTTTTTAAGCAACAGGACACCCTAATCGCTATGAGTGCACTGATTCATCACTTTGTTGTACACCGTTTAGTCGTTAATAACGAGGATAAAATAGAAGCTATCCCTCGTGACAATTGTTTGGCAGTAACGCCAGAAATTGAGCTTCTCGCACATCAGATTAACCACAGCTTTAATGCCAAGCCAGGCAAAGGGGTTGGTCACTTTGTTTCGCAAAGCAATGAAGAAAACACTGATAACGTAGCAGAATTTTCAGAAGGTCTAAAAAACTACCTAGCGCAGAAAAAAGCGGGCGGCGACAATTTAGAAGAAGAATTTCATAGCTTTTCGTTATCAGCCACTAAGCGATTAGTGAAAACGTTAATAGATACGGGCACAGTAGAAACAGGGTTTCTTATTTTTTGCCAATACGAGTTCTTGGCTACCCAATATTTAATGATTGCATTGCTAAATACGCGCTCTCACGTTGAAGTAACCAATTCACTGGATCTGTCTGCACGAGAGCATCTAGATTTGGCGCGCATGCAACTCGCGGTTCGCATCGACTTAACCCAATGGGATATACAACCAGAACAGCAACGTTACGTCAGCTTTATAAAAGGTCGTATGGGTCGTAAGGTTTCTGACTTCTTTATGCAATTCGTTGGCTGCGAAGAGCTGGTTGATGTAAAGCAGCAAAATAAGCAGCTAATTTCATCGGTAGATGCCTATTTGGCCAGTGAGTCGTTAGACCCGCAAGAGCAACACCAGCACCGTGAAGAAGTGAAAACGTATTTCAAAGAAAAAATAGACGCAGGCGAAAGCTTATCGGTAGATGAGTTGGCGAATAGGCTGCCTTCAAACGAAGAAACTAGCAGCAACTTTTCTTCATTTACTCAGTCTATGGAAGTACCGCTTGAAAAAGAAATTCAGCCAGATCCCGCTGCGCTAAAACAACTCGCGAAATTTACGGGGCAGGGCGGCGGTGTATCGGTAAGCTTCGAGCGCAAATTGATGGGCGATCGGGTATTTTACGACCCTGCCACCGATACCTTAACGATTCGTGGTATACCACCTAATTTAAAAGATCAGCTTAATCGCCAATCTTCTATGGACTAATCACTGCGTTTAACACGTAAAAAACGTATACTAACAACAGAAAACGAACACGATACAAGGGTGTCATGCAACTATTTGTAAACGATTTGACAGTAATGGACTTTTCTTACCTTTGCCCTAAGCGCGGTATGGTAGGTGAAAGCTGGATTGTCGATGTAATCCTAACCGGTGAACTTAACGAAGAAAGTATGGTTCAGGATTTTGGTATTGTTAAAAAAGATCTTAAACGACTGATTGATGAATATGTCGATCATAAATTGCTTGTGCCAGCAGAATATGCGGGCGCAACAGTTATTCACGATGACGTGAATGAACAGGTTGAAGTGCGCTTTACTTGTGAAGACAGCCGAGAAATCATGCTTCGCTGTCCAGCAGAAGCCTATGCCTTTTTGTATTCAGATGTGGTTACCATGGAATCGGTGAGCGTTTACTTAAAAGAGGTGCTTGCCACCCACTTGCCAGAAAACGTTGATAACATAACTTTAAAGCTGCGTACCGAAGTTATAGAGTCGCCGTTTTATCATTATACCCATGGGTTAAAAAAGCACGACGGAAACTGTCAGCGTATAGCCCACGGCCATCGTTCACGCATCGATATTTACCTTGATGGTAAAATTAGCGAACAAGAACAAGCTTACTGGGCAAATCGCTGGGACGATATCTACATTGCTACCACGGAAGACGAAATAGCCTACGAAGATCGCAAAATAACCGGTTCAGTCGCTACCCCTAGCGATTACTTTTCGTTTGCTTACGAATCATCACAAGGCTATTTTGAGTTACTTATCCCAAAAGCCGATTGTGAAGTGATCACCACAGATTCAACGGTGGAATGTTTAGCTCAATATCTGTTAGTTGAACAAAAGAAACGCACGCCCAACAATCATTGCCAAGTAGTGGCTTATGAAGGTGTGGGTAAAGGCGCCATGGTGTCTGACTAGTTACGGCGTTTTTTTTGTTTGAAGGTGTTAGGCAAAACCGGATAACGGCTATTGGCTAACACACTATACTAGTGCGGTATTAGTGCGAATTAAGTGTGATGAAGCTGCGTAAAGGAGTAGTAATGAGTTCTAGGGTTAAGGGTGTTAAGGGTGCTAAGTCTATCCAATCTATTGTGATTAACTCACTTAAAGTCGCAGCACGTTCTGCTGGCTTTTCAGCCTTACTATTGATTAGTGGTAGTTTGACTGCTGTTCACGCGCAGCAAGATGGGATAACGCTAAATGGTACCCTAACACAAGGGAGTTTGATAAGAGGGCAAGTTGCCCCTGATGCAATTGTTACCCTTGATGGAGAAACATTAGCGCTTAATAGCGAAGGCAAATTCGTGTTTGGTTTTCCTCGTGATGCAAGCCTTTCTCACACGCTTAATGTTGAACTTCCCGATGGCACCACATTAGTACGGGATATTACCCTCACTAAACGTGAATACAACATTCAACGTATAGATGGGCTTGATTCTAAGATGGTGACACCGCCAAAAGCCGTGCTTGAAAGAATTAGGCAAGACAACGTTAATGTGTCGATTGCACGAAGTAAAGTAACCGATGCCGACGCATTGTTTACCCGATTTGAGTGGCCAGCAAAAGGGCCGATAACCGGCGTATACGGAAGCCAGCGTGTATTGAATGGTGTGCCAAAATGGCCACACTTTGGCGTTGATGTAGGTGGGCCAACAGGCGCGCCAGTTACCGCGCCCGTTGAAGGCACAGTAACCTTGGCAGAAGATTTATATTATTCAGGTAATACGTTAATTCTTGACCATGGAATGGGCGTCTTTTCTACTTTCCTTCACTTAGACTCTATCACTGTGAAAGTTGGCGATACGGTAGCGCAAGGCGAGCAGATTGGTACCATTGGCGCTACGGGTAGAGCAACGGGGCCACACCTAGATTGGCGAATTAACTTAGGCAAGATGCGTCTCGACCCACAGACGGTAGTGTCGGGAACCCCTGAATAAATCGGGAACACCAGAAAGCGGGAACGCCAAAAAGGCTAACGGCTCCGGCCATCGCCTCAAAATTAAAAGGGCTACTCAATACGGTAGCCCTTTTTTGTATCTACTAGTATCCAAACGGATATGCGATTCTTCAAAGGTGCGAATCTACATAAGCAAAGACTAATTAAGAATGGTTAGTTAAGCCCCAACCATGCCGAAAATTTGCGCTCATCCACTATCGAAAAGTTGCACACATCTTCTCGTGCATTTCTAATATCAAGATCGCCTGTTAAGAATCGGCCATCTCGAATCAGTGAAAGGCTAACTTGCCCGGTATTTGTCGCATCTAATATACGTTGTAATTTCGCTTGGTTTACCACAAAACCATTTACCGCAATAATGATATCGTTAACCATAATACCCGCGTCGGCGGCAGCTAGGCCTTCAAAGACTTGAGTAACCGTTAACCCTATAGGGGCAGGTTTGCAGTTAGCACCCAATTGTCTTTTCATACCCTCGGCGCTTGTTTTGCCACCTTTATCGTCAGCTGATACTTTAGTGCGGGTGAGTAATTCAACGCCAATATTTGACAACCAATTCTCTAACGGCACATCTTTTGTACCGTAAACCACATCAGCTAGATAGTCAGAAATATCAATATCAAAATCTTGCTTACACACAGTGGCAATTACATCGTCGGGCGTGCCTTTTTCGTCTCGGCCGTACTGATCCCATAGATGACGCATTAGCAAATCTAAGTTGATTTCATTATTGGATTTTTCACGTAGTAACAAATCTAGTCCGAAAGCAATAATGCCGCCCTTGGTGTAGTAACTAACAATCGCGTTAGTAGCACTGGCATCTTGCTTATAAAACTTTGTCCATGCATCAAAGCTGCTTTCTGCTACCGATTGCTTGAACCTGCCCGCATTTTGCAGCAGGCGCGTTATATTTTGCGACACAATGTCTAAGTATTTTTGTGGGCTGATAGCGCCTACACGCGCTAAGGTAACGTCATCATAAAAGCTGGTAAAGCCTTCATAAATCCACAGTTGGTTTGTATATGTTTCTTTTTGCAAATTAGGCTTAACCATTACCTCTGGTTTAATTCGCTTAACATGCCATGTATGGAAAAGTTCGTGGCTGCACAAACTTAAAAACGTAATGTAACCATCGGTTTTGGTATCGCTTTCGCCCACCATAGGTAGGTCGAAACGAGGAAAGAGTAGAGCGGTCGAATCACGGTGTTCTAAACCACCAAAGCCAGTATCTGCCAACAAGGTCATAAACAAGTAACGTTTAATAGGCTGCGGATCGCCAAATAACTGCATGTGATGCTTACAAATTGGGGTTAAGTCATTGGCAATGCGTTCTATGTCTAGGTTATTTCTACCCGAGAATAACAACTCGAAGGTAACGCCTTCCACTTCAAAGCTGTGAAAGTTACATACGCCAATATAAAGAGGGTGGTCGATAAACTCAGCATAGTCTGCCACTTCATATTCCCAGCTATCTGGCATATCGTCAGTCATTGGCATACTGGTATAGGCACGCCAATTCGCCACCGCTGGTTTAATGATTTGCAATTTACATGGTTGTTGTTCAAAGCCTTCAACACTAAGAAATGCACTGGTGCCGTTTATAAAGGCATATTCGTCGTTAATAAACGCAGAACGCACTGATAAGTCGTTGGCATGCACCCGATAGGTAATAGTGACTGCCTCACCCTGAGTTTCGACTTCCCACGTTTGCTTATCTAACTTAGCGCAAGCAATAGGTTCATCAGATTCAGTATTCTTAGCTGCTAACGACACTATATTTTTGGCAAAGTCTCTCACCATGTAGCTGCCTGGGATCCAAGACGGTAACGTGAGCGATAAGGTTTGTGATTCGTGAGACGGCACGGTTAACATTACATCAAACAAATGTTGTTGCCACGAGTAAATCGACAATTGGTAGTGAAGTGAAGCGCTATTCATGGTGACCTTTATAAAAAATTATTCGTATCATAAAAAATATGGCGACATCATGCCTGATAGAGAAGGTTTTGTCAGCCGACACAAAATTGGTTACATTGAGAGTAAGTATAATAAGAATGTTCTTAAATACATGTCAGAAAATGCAGTAAGTAGTCAACTTAACCGAGAAGACGTCGATAATTTGTGTGCCTTGCCACCTGGTGCAGTGGTAGATTTGCAAATTACAACACCAACGGCACCTAAGCGGGTGAAAACTGCTTATGTAGGTATGGAAATGGCCACCTGCATGATATTCCAAATCCCGACTTCTGCAAAATGGATAGTGGTAAGAGACTTATTGACGGTGGGCAACGATGTTGTAGTACGCTTTGTACTGGAAGGTGATGCCGGGCAGGTTATAGCGTTTAGAGTAAAGGTACTCAAGTTATTGGCTAAACCCTCAGGGTTGTTGATTACGAGCTTTCCTCGTCGTATCGAATCAATAGGCCTTCGTGCCAATAAGCGAGCGCAACCTGGTATTGCGGTTAAGGTGTCCTGTGAGTCTTTTCCTGAGTCTGAACATGTGACCGGTATTATCGTGGATATATCGAACGATGGCTGCCGCATAGCGTTGCCCCTTAAGCCCGAGTGGCCAATCATGATTGATGAAACTAAAATTGCATTAGTCTATTCAACTGATGGAAAAGAAGCCACACTGAATGCCACTGTCAAAAATCACCAGCTAGAATCAGACTTTGTTTATTATGGCTTGAAATTCGATAGCGATGACGATGCTGTCAATGCGCTGTTAGCAGGCCATACGCTAATTAGTTAATACGATGTTCACAACATAAAATTTAAGCAATAATTATAACAATAAGTGGAATTTGCTATGAGAACGATTGAAAAGCTATTACTGCAATATAACGAAAGCCACCAAAATAAAACCAATGTGCTTATTCATGCCATTGCGGTGCCCAGCATCTATTTTGTCACCTTGGGGCTTATTTGGGCTATACCGATGCCTGATCTCATTGCCGATTTTAATGTGACTTGGGCGCATATTATAGCTATTCCAATTCTATTTTATTATTTCAAATTGTCTGGGCCAATTGGTGCGGCCATGACGCTGCTTACCATTGCTTGTTTCGGTGGTATTAATTTGATTGCCTACTATGGCGTAAGTGTTTGGCTGTTCTGTCTATCGCTGTTTATCGTCATGTGGGTACTGCAATTCATAGGTCATAAAATTGAAGGTAAAAAGCCTTCATTTTTGGAAGACCTTCAATTTTTACTCGTGGGGCCTGCATGGTGGTGGATGCATTGGCTTAAGAGATTGAATATTAGTTATTAGTTGCAGTCACTAATCTTAGCAAAGCGTGCGACAAGTCGCATATGAAGTACGACCAAGATGCTCCGCAAGGGGCTTACCTTGCGTATAATCTATCAATCAATTCAACCACTGGTAAACATGTGAGCCGCTTTCAGCGCGTTATTGAAAGTAACGAAAGGTTATTTTGGACTTTGCACAGCGCAGGCTGGGCAGGTTTTGCCATCATTTATTATATTGGCTCGTTCCTTCACGATGTAAGGCCAATTTGGGTATTTATTATATTACTCAATGCCTACGCTGGCTGGTTGTTGACTATACCACTGCGATACGTCTATCGCTGGGCAAGAAAACAGTCGCCGCTAAATATGTTGATGACAGTGATAGCGTCTTGTTATTTGATAGCGTTATTGTGGGCTGTGGTTAAAAATATAAACTATTGGGAAATTTACAAGCATGGTTACCGGCCTGATGCTTGGTACATGTATTTTACCAATACGATTAACTCGCTCATTATGGTGGGCTGTTGGAGTGGCGTTTACTTCGGCATTAAGAACTTCCAGATGTTACAAAAAGAAAAGCAAAATGCCCTTAAAGCCAGCACCATGGCTCATCAAGCGCATATTAAGATGCTGCGTTATCAGCTTAATCCTCACTTTTTGTTCAACACGTTAAATGCAATTTCTACCTTAGTGTTATTAAAAGAAAACGATACTGCAGAGGCCATGGTCTCTCGCTTGAGCGACTTTTTACGCTATTCTTTAGATAATGACCCTATTAAACGAGTACCTTTAGGCCAGGAAATAAAGGCCTTGCGGTTATATCTTGAGATTGAAAAAGTACGATTTGATGACAGATTAGAAGTAGTTTGGAATATCGATGAAGAGTGTGAGAATGCACTTGTTCCTAGCATGATATTGCAGCCTATTATTGAAAATGCTGTTAAGCACGCCATCTCTAAAATGGAGAACGGCGGTCAAATTGCTATAACAGCCCGCGCGTTTGGAAACGATTTACTAATGGATGTGGCTGATAATGGGCCCGGTGCCGACATTATAGATGGTCAGTTAAGCCGTGAAAATGGTGTTGGACTGGCAAATATTAAAGAGAGATTGCATTCATTGTATCAACGCAATTTCGCATTTTCTATTGAAGATAATCAGCCGTCGGGCGTACGGGTTCGAATTCGTATTCCCTATGAAGTAAAGGATGTATGCGCATGACAAAGCAAGTAATTAAAACCTTAGTGGTAGACGATGAACCACTCGCCCGCCGTGGACTTCGCGCTAGGTTAGAACGTCATGACGACATTCAGGTACTTGCTGAGTGTCAAAATGGGCTAGAAGCGGTAAGTAGCATTTCACAACTTCGCCCTGACTTAGTCTTTCTTGATATTCAAATGCCTGGGCTAAATGGTTTTCAGGTAATTCATAAGCTACGAGAGCTTAATCAACCTATCCCTATGGTCGTGTTTGTTACTGCGTATGACAGTTATGCGATTAAAGCATTCGATGTGCATGCTCTAGACTACTTATTAAAGCCTGCTGACGACGAGCGTCTTAAAGATGCCCTAGTGAAAGTGCGAGAATACTTCGCTACACAGCATCAAGATGAACAGTCTAAACGTTTAGTGAATTTGGTTGCCGAACTTACTGGCGACGATTGCGAAGAAATCTTGCGTAAGCTTGCCAATGGCGAGCCGGTAGAAACTAACCCTTATCCAGATGTTTTAGCCATTAAAGATGGTTCTGAAGTCACTAGGGTGAACGTACAAGACATACAGTGGATAGATGCCGCGGGTGATTATATGTGTGTTCACGCATTAGATGGCATGCACATTATGCGTAAAACTATGAAAGAGCTTGAGCAAGAGCTTAACCCTCAATGGTTTGTTAGAGTGCATCGTTCCGCCATTGCCAATATTCGTTTCGTGAAAAAATTGGTAAGCCATATTAGCGGTGAATATCACCTTATTTTGCAAAATGACACCGAACTAAAAGTGAGTCGTAGTCATAGAGACAAAGTAAAAGCCGCTATGAAAATGTAAGGCTAAAAGCTTTAGTACGTTAGCTACAAACTGGCTGTGCGAACAGTAAGATTACCTAAAAATGCCCGAGAAATCGGGCATTTTTGTGTTAACCAATAAGTTAAGGTAACTTGTTGATATATCTAGATAAGGCTTGGTTATGCGTAACCATTTTGGTGTTGTATTACTCAATTAGCTTTATTTTAATATCGCTCATTCATGATGGTGAGCATGGTTTCCATACTGGAAGGGTTTAGGGGTTTATCCTTCTCCCATGTTTCCGCTAAGGCAATCTCACTCGGCGTACCATTGAGTTCACCTACCATAATACCGTTGGTGTCACTACCCACTAAACTCACTGCATAGGTGCCTAACTTAGTGGCAAGTAACCGGTCTTGACTTACCGGAGATCCCCCTCGCTGAACATGGCCTAGCGTAACCGGGCGAACTTCAGACTGGGTTTTGGATACCAGTTTGTCAGCCAAATCGTTAAGTCCACCAGGCCATACATTTTCCGCCACCACTATAATAAAACTAACCGCGCCTTTAAGCTGTCTTCTTTTCTCAATTTGCTCCGTAATTTTATCCAATTCTGCGTCACAATGTTGAAAGGTTTCTGGCAAAATAACGTAATCGGCCGCCGAGGCGAGGGCGGAATTTAGCGCAAGAAAACCGGCATGTCTGCCCATCACTTCTACAATGAAAATACGTTCAAAAGCGTCAGCTGTGTCTCTCACTTTATCGATTGATGAAACAACGGTATCGATAGCGGTGTAATAACCTATGGTAGCATCGGTGCCAGCCACATCATTATCTATTGTGCCGGGAATACCAATAATTTGACCGTGCCAGAAATCTGCTAAATGATCAGCGCCTTTAAAGGACCCATCACCGCCAATCACAATTAAGGTATCAATCTCTAGCTTAGTGAGGTTAGTAGCAGCAGTTTTCGCACCTTCGTCGGTTTTGAAAGGTTCACAACGGGCGCTGTGCAGCACGGTGCCCCCTTGCTGAATGAGGTTGTGCGTTGCTTGAAGCGCAAGTATTTCGTACTCTTGCTCAAGTAAGCCATTATACCCATGTTGATAACCAAATAGCGTAAATCCGAGCCTTTCACAGGCTATAACAATAGCTCGAATACAAGCATTCATTCCAGGTGCATCACCACCTGATGTTAGCACTGCAACGCGTTTAGACATATTCGTATCCTTTTCTCGCCTACTTATTCTCGCGTACTTATACGCCCCATTGAAAAGATGTTACTACTCACATGGCGCTACACCGTACCGTAACATGGTTAAATCAAAACCACACCGCCAATCAAAACTAGTTGTTCATGTAAGTTTTATGTACGACATTCCCTAATAAAGCTAGGTAAAAAGGAATCTTCTACTTAGTAGTCTTTGGCGGGTAAACTTTCCTTTTTAACCTGCGTTTGGGCCTTTTTACCTATGGCTTGCTGCTCTCCTTTACAAATAGTGTCGTAATCATCTCGATAGTATCTGAAGTTTTCACATTCACTTTCATAACGTTTTTTCGCTGACATAGCTTGCTGCGGATAGCGGTTGTCATTCATCACTTTCGATAAACTTTTGCACACATGTAATTGGCGATTTACTTCTACAATGTCTTCACAAGGTGGTGTTTGGCTGCACCCATTAAGTGCTACAGCAGTAAGTAGGCTAGCAAGTGCACATATCTTTTTTGTTTGGGTTATTGTCATTATGTTGTTCCCATAAAAGTGTCTAAGTCGTTGCGAAGCGTGGAGTATTTTTCTTCGTGTTGGGCCTTTAGTGGCATGTCGTCGATAAGTTTATAAAGTCGACGGCATTGTTTAAATAAATCAGGATCTGGCTTTTGGTTCTTGCTTAATATTTGTAATAAGCACTGCAGTAAGTTGAGCGCTACACCTGTATTTACCGGCGAAAAACCTTGCGCAAGCGCAAAAGAGTCTTTTGCTTTTTCATACTGTCCTTGTTGATAAAGCTGAATGCCTTCACGGTTAAACTGCTGATAATTTGTAAGATTTTGTTGGGCTTTGGTCGTCTCAGAATGCAATAAAAAGTTGCTGTTGGAATCGAATTCTAAATTCTGCTGCTTAATAATATCTTGAAGTTGTAGTGCATCTTCATATTCACCAAGGTCGTACATTACTTTAAGGCTATCTGGAATAAATGCGATTGGCGGCGTGGTGTACTTTTCATCTATGGCAGCTTGTGATTGCGCCAAGTTCTTTTTTGCATCCAGCATTTTTCCATCAATAGCATTAACTCGAGCGTTAATAATGCTGCCAAAAATACTTACGTCAAAATCTTCGTCTATTCGTAGTATGTTTTCATCAAACTTACCTCGTTGCAGGGCAAGTAAAGCCTCTTGTTGATAGCGGTTTCGTGTACGTTTGTCATCTGTATATTCGGCGACATCAAGCAAGCTTCGAATAAACCCACACCAATGCAGGCTGTTTTGATGCACGGTTCTTTTCGATAAATCCCAAATGGCCAAACTAGAGGTAGAGGCTAAAATGTAATCGTTATGGTTTCGCGCGATAGAGCATGCACTAAAATGCCTAGGCAACGAAAAGGGCGAAAGTTTTATAGCCTGCTTGATAGCAGAAATTGCAATTTCGCCTTGGTTCTTTGCATCATTGGCTTTCGCCAATACATCATGCGCCTCGGCATTAAACCGGTTGCGTTTAATAATATCCTCGGCAATACCTATGGCTTTATCGTATTTTTCTGAGGCTAGATAGGTTTTTGCCAACGCAACTTTGGCCCAAATTATTGGCTTTCCTTCTAAGTAGGGCGAAAGTACGTCCAACGCTTTGTCGTATTGCTCTAGGCGCAAATACAGTTCAACTAATAATTGTTCACACGTGCCTTTATAAGGGGATGGCGTACTAATAAGATCTTCGCACAAATCGATAGCATTGTTGATATTTTCATTGGCCACCTCTTGCAATACTGCCCCTAAAAACTGCCGTTTCTGCCAGGCACGGGTAATACGTGTTTTAAGTTGTACCTGCGAAAAAGGCTTAATAAGATAATCATCAGGGCGTCGCTCAATAGAGCCAAGTACCACAGGGCGTGCGCTATCAGCGCTAATTAATATAAACACGGTGGTGGGTTTAATTAAGCGTTTTATTCTAAGCTCTTCAATAAGCTCGAAACCGTTTTTCTTGTCTACCCCTAAATGAAGATCGCAAACAACAATATCAAATTTTTGCTTTTTACAAAGAGACAGAGCCTTTTCCGCAGAAGATTTAGTGACAACGTCACTTGCACCCATGGAGTGTAATAATCCACGAAGCAGTAAGAGAAAAGGGCGTTGATCTTCAACAATAAGCACCTGCTTATCCGAAAAGTTCATTTTTCATCCAATGACAACCATGACACTTCAACTACTTGAGAGGTTCTATATATGATTGTTTAAAATACCGATAAGGGCAAGAATAAGCTTAAGAAAAACATTATCTTGCCGACACTATAGGTATGAATTTTAAATCTTCCTATTTTTGTGTCTGATAACGATATAAATGTAAATAAATCCATAGACCCCAGTATGGCTTGGGAATGGAACGGTACTCTGTCAAAAGCAGCGGGTAATGCCACGCTTTTTGCTTTGTATTTGGCAATGCAACAAAGTGCACTTGCCGACACTATATCGATAGAAAGCCCAAACGAAGACGAAGCCACTAGAGGTATTACACAGCGGCTAGAAGCACTTAATTTCTACCGTAGAGCACCACTTTGTGCGAGTGAGGCAGATTGGTTGCACATGAATCGATTGTCTCAAACAATAGCGCATCAAGTAGCACTGCAGGAGCCCACATCACTGCAGTTTGAGGCAGTACGCCTTCACAATGAAATGCACCCAGTACCTCTTGCACAAACGAATGACGCAAAGAAAATTAGCCAAGATGTTATTACGAACTGTTCGTTAGCCACTCAAAAGCGCATTGCCGCTACTTATTCCACCTCTATTGATGAAGACAACACAATGCTTAGTGACATTATTGAGCAGTCTGAATCCTTTCTTGCTGCCTAACTGGAAATTTTAAAACTGGTTTGATATAGTGCGCGCCGCATTTTTGCACTGGTTTTACGTTCCAACTAGCAAAGGTAAATACTACTATGTCTAAATATATCGTTTGCGCGATGTACAAGTTCGTCGCGCTTGAAAACTTCGAGGCCATGCGCCAACCACTATTAACTGCCATGGAATCTAATGGCATTAAAGGTACGCTTTTACTTGCCAGCGAAGGCATTAATGGCACCGTTTCAGGCACGCGAGAAGGTATTGACGGATTACTCCAATATCTTAACGCCGATGAGAGAATTAACCCCATCTCTTGTAAAGAGTCACTTCACGAAGAACAGCCTTTCTACCGCACCAAGGTGAAACTTAAAAAAGAAATCGTCACCATGGGTGTTGAAGGTATCGACCCGCGTAAAACCGTAGGTACGTACGTGAAACCTAGTGACTGGAACGCGCTAATTAGCGATCCCGACGTCACCGTGATAGACACCCGTAATGGCTATGAAATCGAAATCGGCACTTTCAAGCACGCTATCGACCCAAAAACGGAGACTTTTCGCGAGTTTCCAGAATATGTCGCTAAAACATTAAGCCCAGAGAAAAACAAAAAAGTAGCCATGTTTTGCACCGGCGGTATTCGTTGTGAAAAATCTACGGCCTATTTAAAAGAGCAGGGGTTTGACGAGGTATACCATCTGGAAGGCGGTATTCTTCAATATTTAGAAGATGTACCAAAAGAAGAATCACTGTGGGAAGGTGACTGTTTTGTATTTGATAATCGTGTGGCTGTGAATCACGATCTTGAAAAAAGTGACTATCATCAATGTTATGCCTGTCGCTTACCGATTACAGATGAAGACATGCAAAGTGAAAAGTATGAGCCTGGCGTAAGCTGCCCGCATTGTTTTGGTACCCATACAGAAGATCAACTTTCTCGTTTTCGTGAACGTGAAAAACAAGTTAATCTTGCGAAGATGAGGCAGCAAGAACACGTGGGTACAGAGGCGCGGATCACCATGGAACAAAAGCGTGAAGAAAAAGCCCGTTTGCAACGTGAACGCGCGTTAAAAGCAAGAGAAAATCAGGCATAGACACTACTCAATAAGGGCGTTACACTCACCCTCTATGTAGTTGCTAAAAAAAGGGAAAGCGCGTGACCGCTCAACTTTCAGACGAAAAAATTGAAGAAATAAAGAAAGATTTTACCTTCTTCGACCAAGATGGTAATGGTCAGATTGATTTAACGGAGTTTATCGAGTTATTAACCGTTATTTCGCCAAAAACAAAAGCCAGCCATGTACAGGAAGGTTTTAAATTAATAGACAGCAATAACGACGGCTATATCGACTTTGAGGAATTCCTCGAGTGGTGGCAAGAGTGTTGGTGGGAATATTAATACTAACTGAATGTTAAAAAAGCGAGCTTTTAGCTCGCTTTTTTTATAGTAAAATTAACGGTAATAAAGTTGAGAAAACAACCGGCACGGTTTACTCACGTTGTCGTTTAGAAAAAAGGTAGGGACTTTTAGCATGAGCTCTGAGGTAACAAAACGTCTTAATAAATATATCAGTGATACAGGACTGTGCTCACGACGTGAAGCTGATAAATTAATTGAGCAAAATCGAGTTACCATTAACGATAAGCTGCCTGAGCTAGGCACCAAAGTCGCGCAAGGCGATAAAGTGAAGGTTGATGGAAAGCTTGTTAAAGCGGTAGCCGAAGATAAATCGGACCGCATTTACTTGGTATACAACAAGCCCATTGGCATTACCTGCACTACCGAGCGTCATGTGAAAGGCAATATCATTGATGCAATCAAGCACAAACAGAGAATCTTTCCAGTAGGCAGACTCGATAAGCCATCAGAAGGATTGATTATTCTGACCAGTGACGGCGACATTGTGAATAAAATTCTGCGCGCTGAAAATGCCCATGATAAAGAATACGAAGTGACGGTTAACCAACCTATCAGTGAGCGTTTTGTACAAAAAATGGCAAGAGGCGTTCCCATTTTAGGCACGGTAACTAAACCGTGTAAGGTAAAAGCTCGTGGTAAGTTTCAGTTTTCAATTATTCTAACCCAAGGCTTAAACCGACAAATCCGTCGCATGTGTGAGTTCCTCGGTTATGAAGTTACCAAGTTGAAACGCACGCGCATAATGCATCTAGAGCTAGGTAACTTAAAGCCAGGCCAATGGCGAAACCTTACTGAAAAAGAGCTTAATCAGCTAAATAACGCCGTACAACAATCGTCTAAAACAGCAGGGTAGGCGATGCTAATAGAGGGAGCCAGTATAGAAACACAATAGTTACTGGCACCTTCATAGTTTTGTAATAGCAAATTGTCCGCCGTGTGAAGTGCAAGTAACCCTTGATAAAAAAAACTTCGACAGGCGATTCAGTTTATCTCTAAAACAGTGGCTAAGTGGGGAGAGAACATATTTAACAGAATGTTAGGTGTTCCCTTTAATCAAATGCAAAACGTCACTAATTGCTGACTTTAACAATAGACCTACACAAGACAACAAGCTTTTGAAGGCCATAATAACCAAAGCAACACCAACCAATGAATCTACAGGTATAAAAGTAAACATGTAAATAGCCTGCCCAAGCACAATGCCTATAAAAATGCTTTCGTAAGAAGCATGCCGATCAACAAGCACTATAAAACCTGCCAATACTAGCGCGCCAGTGTAGTAATAGGAATCTGAGATCCAAGGCTCGATTTCACCGATAAAATAGGGTGAAAAAAATAAAATAGCAGCACCTAACAAGGTTGATATAGACAAACTGAAAAGAAACTGTCTCATTGGCTTTTCCCTATTAGCCATTATTTGAGTAGATGGCTTTTAAAATTTTTATTCGTAAGATCACTTCCCATAACCAACAGTAAGATAAAGGTAAGAAAAGTATAATCCTAAGGCTAAATAGGCCAGTGAAAAAAAGCTATTAATACCCCATACACAGTACCAAAACTTACCGAAGAAGAAGGTTGCTCTTCTAAACTTAGCGTTTACTAAAGCTAAGGACGATGGGATTAATAGGGTGGCAGAAAACCCAAATAAAGGAACAATAACAAACATTAATACTAAGCCTACCGAACTTGCGGCAGACTCGCTTGATACCGGAGTTATGATAAACATTGACCAGTACGAAACTACTAGAGCAACGAGTGCGCTTATTAAGCCTAAAATTTGAATACTACGCATATCTTCCTTGAAAATAAGAACTTAATGAGCGCGGTAATATGTAAGCTAAATAAAGTATCAATGCAACTTTGGATAATTCTAAATCTGATTTGGCTACATCAGGTATCACAACAATAGAACTGACTAAGCGCGATTCTAACGAATTACTTCATTGCCAGAATGCGTGTTCAGTGCGGACTGAACATGAATTGACTGGTTGGGTTATATTTGTGCGATCAACTACCCAACAATCCTCATAAATTGAGCAATAACAAAGCTCTATTTCAATATTATTATCTATAGCCAATATATCCGAAACCGATTCACCTTTGTATTTTAGAGGTGTTATAGAGTGACCCGACGGCAAAGTAGTATTGTTTAAATGGGATTGAGATATATTTTTGAATTCTGGAAGTTCTGACCATTTTTTTAGAAATTTCGTACCCGAATACACTTTTGCGTACTTGATGAGCGCTGGGCCCGTTCCCTTATTAGCAACGCCATAACTAAAAGAATCAACATTATGGCTTCTAAAAATTTCAATTTTGGGCCATACCGAAGCTTTAGCATAAGCGCGGTCAGTGTAAGCAGAGTAAATTGAAATGAAAGCGGTAAGCAGCCCAATGAACAGCGCTGTGAGTGCAATTATCATCTCGGGGTTTTTGTACCATTTTTCTTTCACCATAAATTTAGCCCTTAAAACACCTTATACGAAGTCAGTTGGCAACAATTTTTACGACTTAGGCCGTGTCAGTCGTTGCTCAATTTATTGTTATACATCAAAGACTCTACGATGTAAGTAATCAATTTCAACTTCCATTTCATACAAGGTTTTTGTTGATTCTAAATTAAGGCTGTCTCGCATTAATTGACGTTGCTGTTCATATGCAGCGCTCATCTCGATGTTAGCGGCTTGGCGATAGGTTTCTTCATCTGGCCATTGAGCGTAAGCGATAAAAGTATCGTTCTTATGCCTATGTAAACGAGAACCTAGACTTCCTTTGAATAGGAAAATACCTTGCGTAGTTTTGGGCCACGCGGAAAGAAATTGCTCTTCATACCCAGTCTTAACTACGAACTCAAACATTACGGCGAACATTACAATTCTTCCTTGATGTAAACGCCGTAATAGACGGCGAGAAATAAATTACTGATATTTAAAGTAAGCAATCTAACGAGTACTTTCAAGCGCGTGTTACTCTCGTATTTCTACTTTCCACGGCGGATTTAAGCGGTTTTCTCCCGCCCAGTAGAGTTTGATCTTATTACCAGAAGGGTCTTTTAGAATAGCCTCTTTCCAAAGGTAACTTTGCTCAATAGGGGGTTGTAAAAACTGAATACCTTTTTGAGATAAATTTTTGTGAAGCTCATCAAGGTGTTCGTGTTCAAAATAAATCACCGATTTATTTTCAAACACTTCATTTTCAAGAGATAAAGAAAATGTAGCGTTTCCATCTGGGCAGGAAAATCTAGCATAGTGAGGTGTGTCGACAATTTGTGTGAAGCCAAGCTTTAAGTAAAAACCAACAGCATCATCCATATTGCTTACTGGTAAAGTAACCTGATTGAGTTCCATTTATTTACCTATTTTGAAAACTAATTATGTAGCAAGTTAGCGGCTAGAAAGCGTAAACCCCCGCTTATTATTAGTCGATTTATTTATTATACACTTTTTAGCCAACCATTCTGAGATGCTATTAAAACGACGGCATCACTAATTAATTGGTCTTTGTATTTGTTTTTGTTATCAACAGCAGGACCAATAATTTCAAATTGCTTGTTTAATTTGCGGGTAAGTTCTTCGCTATGTATTTTTAAACTTTGATTATCAGAAATGTTAACTACCAGTCGCCCTTGTTCGTCGAGTGCTAATAAAAAATCTGAAGAAGTCGCCCGTTTGTTTTGAAAAGAAGCTTTTTGCCATTCTAATGCGGTGGAAAAATGGAGTTCACCGTCATGTAGCCAGGTCTCTTCTGTTTCGCCACTTTCCCTGAACTGCTGACTTGCTATATTCGCTAAATCTTCAGGGGAAGGAGAACATGCATACAGACCTAATAACAATATTAAAAGTACTGGTTTCATAAATCATCCTTGTAAAACGTGAACATAAGTTTAAGCATTCTTGAGCACAGCGACAATAGCGTATTGTTAATTGTCCGAGAGAGTTTACGAGCCTAAATGCTTTTGGGAGTCAACGGCGATGTTCTGATGATGAACATCGCAGTAAGGCAAGAATTTTTCATTCAAAAATTTAATCACTTCCGGGTGGAAATCACTTTGAGGTTGAAAATGATTTCCGTTAGGTACAGCGATATGTTTAAAAGGATGTGGGAAGCCTTTTGTTTTCAATCTCTCTATAACTTCTACTGACATTTCTTGTGAAGGCCATATGTGATCTTTTTCACCAGAAACCAACAGAATAGGGCCATTAATATCCTCAACCTTTATTCTAGCGGCCTCGACAGCATCAATATCCTTTAGTGCTATTTCATGAGCACGTCGTAAATCACCCATTAAAACTGATGGTAAAATATTCAGCGTTAGTGGTACGTGAGGGAGCTCTTGGTCATTAAACATAAATGAAGAGGTTTTGCCATCAGCAAAAAAAGAAGGGCCAGCAAATACAACATGACTTCCAGCTAATGAAACAACACCATTTATTTGTGTGTATTTAGAAGCCAAGGTAAGTGCTAATTCAGCTCCCTTAGAGCCACCCATAACAGCGACACAATTAGAATTTAATCTTGGGTTATTTAATGTTAGAACTATTTCATTATAAATAGCATCTAAAGAAATTCGATCTAGCTCTTGAGGTATACCTTCCATACCAAAATATCCAACAGCTAACATCGCATATCCTTGATCAATATATTGCTGTCTTTCTTTAATGTTATGAGGCTTTGTCATACTATTTCCGCCTTCACTGCCGCCAAAGTATACAACTAAAGGCTGTTCCTTACCTTCACCCAAAAACAGCTCAGCATCAACTTTTCCATAGTTCAAAGGGGGAGTACTAGAATCGAATGTCATTGGAGTAATGAATACAAACCCAACTAACAAAATTAATATGATGAGAACTATAAAACTAAAATATTTAACTATTTTCAACACCGTTTGCTTCCTTTCATTTTTTAAAAGATCTACTTTTTAAAGTTTGTTACATTACTAATTAAGATTAGCTAATGCTAAGCGGCTCAGAGGCGAAGCAGCAAAAAGCTAGTCACAGGCCTTAAGAGGAGAAAACCGCCGCAGGTTATGTGCTTTAGTACTATTCATATTCGTCTTCAAAAAGATTCAACTTTTCGTTTATATAATCCATTATTTTATCGAATTTCATCTCATCAATTTTTCCAGCGACAACATAGCAATTCAAAAAAGAAGACACATAATGGTACTTGTACTGGAGTTTTGAATTTTCATCATGAGAACAATCTTCCTTAAATTGCTCATCATTTGCTTCTATCATTTCCTTTAACAACTGCCCATTATTCATGTTATGAGTCTGAGAATAAATAATAGGAGCGAGCATATACATATTCTCTCTAGGAATTTCATCGCTGCTATCTACAGATTCCAGAGCTTTAGATAAAGCGTTTTCTACTTTTTCAAGCCATTCTTTCATAGTACGCATTTCCAGTTTATAGACACATAGCTTCTAAATAAGGAGCGTTTTTATACGGGCTTTAGCGAATCAAGTCAGCACTCAGGTTTGAATCTCATTCCACGCAAAATTTTGATTTAAATGGTAAATATCCTATAAGCAATGCTTAAGCCTATTTCTGCTGGGAGTCACTTTGAGACAAGTCGTTGCATAATTGGCAGTCGATATTTTTCTTAAAGTTATATGCTCTGCGCGTAGCGAATATTGCTACTGAAATAAAAGACCAAGTCAAACCAAAGATCAAAGAGTAATAAACCGTATGTCCTTTAATGTATTGAATGCCCGAAAGTAACGCGAACACTAGAGGCAAAGCGATGCTGTATTGAAATATCCATTTTTTAATTGGCATTTTTCCCTCTTTCGGTTTTATTGGGCTTTAAATTGCCCGTAAATGTAACTTACAAATAGTCGCACCGCCGAGTAATGTTTTGCCGTTGGCATATTACTCCTCACAATGAGGTCTAATATATGCGGTTAAGATTAGTGAGGTATAAACGAAAACCATGGGTTTATCGTCTTACTGTACGTGTCTTGTTGGGAACCTTTGTTACATAGAAAGTTAATATAATCAACATTGGCAACCACAAATACGCGTAGCCTAAATAAAAGATTCCCATATAACCAAGAGCAGGACCGTCAGACGGTTTAAAGTGAAGCCAGACTTCAATAAAAAAAATCATTGATGGAATAGTTGAAATTATTAGAGAAATAGCTAGAAAAATTCTAAATACATATGTTTTTTTAAAGAATTTGATTAGTCTTAGTGCCCAAAATATAAATGAAATGAATAAGCATGGAAGCCCTACGGTGCATATCGCAATCCATAAATAAACAGGGTTCACTAGATAAAATATTTGCGGAACTACTAGTCCGATGAGTTGAATCGCAATTAAGGCTAAACCCGGCATTGCTAACTTTAAGTGTTCCATCCTTGTCTCCTAACTTCTCAATACCGCGCACATGCACGTAGGACATAATAGCGAAGCAGCCCTGCGTGTATGCGCTCCAGCCAACGTAGTGGCGAGTTTATTGAGTTGTATGGTGCGTCATATACATCCTTGAATTATGTATTCGTTATTCCGGCTTGGTAAATGGTGTGATGAGGAAAGGGTTTTTACTATATTTAGCCGCATACCAAAAGGCCCACGCAAGAGCAGCTATTAGAATAGCCTTGGAGCAGCCCATTAATGCAGTAATAATATCGGGTAAGGCAATTAGACTAGAAACGAACAGAGTGACTGCGAAAAAGCTACAAATAACAGCACCGAGCATTGCGCATGCTCTTGTAACTGGGTGAAATACTTTGCTTTGTTTATTCATTAAAATTCCATTTCTAAATATCCGAGAAGCACATAACTTTTAACTAACAGTCGCAGGCGACTTAGGCAGTTCTACTGTAACAAAATTCAAATTCATTACTTTAAATAATTGGATACCGCTTGGAAACTAACAATTTACGAGACCCCAATGCGGCCTGTCTAAACACCCCAAAATAAAGTGTTTAATTTTATTCATATTGTCAGATTAACCGCTAACACCAGAAAATAAAACAAATCTTAATGGTGATTTTTGCTCATGAAATTAAAAATACCAAAATCGTGTGTTAGGGGAATAAGATGTATTATTTTAAAATGCTGTGGCAGCGATTAAGTAAATTGATGGGTAATTTGCAATAAAAAAGAAAAAGGAGCCCTTAGGCTCCCTTGCAAAAATTTAAATCTGTAACCAGAAATATTTCTGGTTTCAACTATACCTAGCTAGTTTTATCGCTATTATCTAAATCATCATCAGCACTGTTATCTAGGTTAATGCCAGATTCAAATTCGGTATCATCTTCAGGTTCAAGTTCTACTTTTCTTGGTTTACGTTTTACTGGCGCCATACCAATTTCTGTACCTGCCATGGTGTCTACGCGGCGTACTTTCTTAGCAACAGTTGCTTCTGCGCCATCTTGCTTACTGGCTTTATTTTTCTGCGTATCTTGTTTAGGCGTAGGGGCTTTAATTCCTTTGAATTTAGCAGGTAGTGCTTCGTGTGCCTCGCACTCTAGGTCATATTGTAAATGTGCCTTCAGTGCTATAAAGCTCTTCCAATCGCGAGGACCAACAAATGAAGCGGCTTCGCCTTTTTGACCAGCACGTCCCGTCCTACCAATACGGTGAATGTATTCGTCCGCATTTTTGGGTAAATCAAAATTAATAACCAAACCAACTTTAGATAAATCTAAACCTCGTGATGCCACATCGGTAGTCACCAAAACAGAATGCTGGCCTCGGGCGAACTCACTCATAATTGCAGCACGTTGATTTTGTGGTAAGTCGCCTCGTAAGGCGATGGCTTCAAGCTTGTCTTTGTTTAACATGGTGGTTAAACGGTCGGTATCTTCACGGGTTGCGGTAAAGACAATAGCTTGGTTATAAGTACGGTTTGAAATTTCGTGATGAAGTAGGGCGTCTTTATGCTCGATATTATCGGCAAAGAAACACTGTTGTTGAATATCGCCATGGTGCGCCGTTGAATCACCTACCGATACACGCACTGCAGCTTTAGTTAAACGGGCAGTCATGTAGTTGAGCTCAATGCTATCTAACGTAGCTGAAAACAGCATGGTTTGGCGTTTACGGTGGTTCGCAAATTCATTAATCATGTTTAGCTGTTCTGAAAAGCCTAAATCAAGCATGCGATCAGCTTCATCAAAAATAAGCAGCTCTAGGCCATTTAAAAATACACTTTTGTCTTTCAAATGATCGGCCACTCGGCCAGCAGTACCCACGATAATATGTGGGTTTCGGCGTAACGCTTTCACTTGGTCATTATAGTTTTCACCGCCCACAACCAAGGTGCAAGACAGGTTCAATCCCGCACACATGGTTTTGGCTTCTATGAAAACTTGCTTCGCTAATTCGCGAGTAGGTGCAAGAATAAGCGCGCGAGGGTCTTGTCGACTTAACGCCTTTTGCGACATCATTCTATTTATGGCCGGAATTAAAAATGCGAGTGTCTTACCCGATCCCGTTTTAGATGAGGCAATAATATCTTTACCCTGAATAGCAGGAAGCATACTTTTTTCCTGAATTTCAGTAAGCTCGGTAAAGTTTCTACTTTCGAGTTTGGTAATGATTTTGTGATGAACGGGTAAGTCAGTAACTAGCAAGATTCGGCCTCATGAATAATATCATTGCGTATTATCCCTTAAAGGCCGATATTATGAAAGCTTGCTATGCGTTTACCTTGGCGAAAATGCAGTTATACCTGCATTTCGGTCACATTTTCCGAAACAACTAATTTGCCGCCGGTTTTTGCTTGTATATCTTCAACTGTTACACCCGGAGCACGTTCTTTAAGTAAAAAGGCGCCATCCACCACTTCTAATACAGCAAGATCGGTAATAATTCGGGTTATGCAATTTACCCCGGTTAGCGGCAGGGTGCACTCACTAAGCAGTTTTGGGTTGCCACGTTTATCGGTGTGAGTCATGGTCACAATTATATTTTTAGCGCCTGCCACTAAGTCCATAGCGCCGCCCATACCTTTAACAAGCTTCCCGGGGATCATCCACGACGCAATGTTACCGTTTACGTCTACTTCAAATGCGCCTAGTACGGTAAAATCAACGTGGCCGCCACGGATCATGGCGAAGCTTTCCGCAGAGTTAAAAATTGAAGCTCCGGTAATGGCGGTAACGGTTTCTTTACCCGCGTTAATCATATCTGCGTCTAGCTCATCTTCATGAGGGTAGGGGCCCATACCTAATAAACCATTTTCAGATTGCAGCATTACACTAATGCCTTCAGGCACAAAACTAGCGGCTAACGTAGGAATACCTATTCCCAAATTAACATAATCGCCATCTTTGAATTCTTGAGCCACACGCATTGCTATTTGGTCTCGTGATAATGCCATTATTGTGACTCCTTTGCTGTGGTGTTTTGTACAGTTTTAGAAACAACCCTACGTTCTATGCGTTTTTCAAATTCCCCTTTTATGACTCTATTTACATAAATGCCGGGCGTATGAATTTCACTAGGGTTTAGCTCACCTGGTTCAACAATCTCTTCTGCTTCTACCACTGTAATTGTGCCCGCGGTGGCTGCCATAGGGTTAAAGTTTTGTGCAGTATGACGATAAACACAGTTTCCGTAACGGTCGGCTTTCCACGCTTTCACTATGGCAAAGTCGCCCGAAATGGCTTCTTCTAAGATATAAGGGCGGTCATTAAACGTTTTCACCTCCTTACCTTCACCTACAGGCGTGCCATAGCCAGTAGCAGTATAAAAAGCGGGAATACCTGCACCACCAGCACGCATCTTCTCGGCTAGCGTGCCTTGCGGTGTAAGTTCAACTTCAAGCTCGCCATTTAATAATTGCTTTTCAAACAGGGCGTTTTCACCTACATAGGAAGACACCATTTTCTTAATTTGTTTGTCTTCCAGCAAGATGCCCAGTCCAAAACCATCTACACCACAGTTATTAGAAACCACAGTAAGGCCTTTAGTGCCCATGGTTTTAACTTGAGCAATGAGCCCTTCTGGAATGCCGCATAGCCCAAAACCACCAGCAATAACTGTCATACCATCGGTCAGCCCGTCCATGGCTTCTTGATAGGTAGTGACGACTTTGTCAAATCCCGACATGGTACTTCCCCTTAAATTTAGCTTTGATAAAATGTGTTAAGTAAAAGTATCAACAATGTTATCAATTATGTAAAATTGAATTAATCACTCAATTAATAAGTTTTATTTATTAATTGAGTGGTTAGTGATGGTTGTTAATTTTTCGGATTACGGGCAAGTCAATGTGTTGGCTATCATGTCGGTTATCATTTCAAACATAGGGTGTGGGTCTTAGTTGAATGAATATTTCATACAGAAATTTGCAGGCTTTTATTCACGTAGCGCAATCAAGTACCTTTGCTGAGGCTGCTATTAAGCTTCACCTTACCCAGCCAGCCCTTTCATCTGCAATAAAGAAAATGGAAGAACAGCTTGGCGGAAAATTGTTTAGTCGCAGCACCAGGCATGTGGCATTAACCAAAGAAGGTGAAGCCTTATTACCTAACGCTATCAGAATAATGAGGGACTGGGACGACACTTTTGGTGATATTCAGAACCTGTTCGCCATGGCTAAAGGGCGCCTAACTATTGCGGCTATGCCTTCCTTTGCCGAATCACATTTACCGCATTTACTTAAACGGTATCACCAACTTGCGCCCAATATTAACCTGCGTATTTTAGATGTGGTGATGGAGAACGTGATTTATGAAGTATCAGAGGGCAGAGCCGAGATGGGCTTCACCTTCGAACCGCAGCAGAATGAGGGGCTTATATTCACACCTCTTTTCGACGATTGTTTTGTCGTGGTGGTGAACCCCCAGCATGAATTGGCAAAAGCAAAAACGGTTAATTGGGAAACGTGTATCGAATACCCTATGGTAATGATGAATAGGGGGTCGGCAGTAAGAATGTGGACGCAACAGAAGATAAGTACCGTGGGTGAAGCCGTTATTGTTGCCGAAACAGGGCAGTTGGGTACCCTTGGTCAGCTAATTAAGCAGGGGTTAGGCATCGCTATTATGCCATCGCTGTGCATTGCGTCGATGGAAAGCATAGCGCTAACCGTGCTTAAAATGGAAGAAGACCCCTTGGTAAAAAGGGTGGGCATGGTGAAAAACGCCAAGCGTGATATGTCAGTGGCTGGTCAAGCATTATGGACTGAGGTGTTACATCACTACCATAGGTAAAGTGTCAAATGCTGATAAACAGGTGCGTTACCATTTTTTCTTAGGCGCAAATAACTCATCCAATTCATCACGCTCTTCTTCTTGTTTCTTCGCTCTGTCTTGTGCGTTAACGCTTTTAAGATTATTTTGAATTTCTGACAACCATTCATGCAGTGTGGCCAAACGAGACTGTGTGTATTCATCTTGCTGATTTTGATTTTCTAGCGCAGTTTTTGCTTTTTCGTAATACTGACGGGCTGAACCTAACATGTTCGACTGCTGTGCAGCTCTGCCGCGTTTGATTAGCGTTTCAACATTAACCTTAATTTGTAAGCGTTCTAATTGTTTGTCTTCGTCATAAAATACTTTGCTTTCAACTTTGCCTTTACTGTGTTCTGAACGAAGTAAAATGCGAAGCTTTTTAACAGCCTGAATGTACTGAATAATAAGTTTGTCATTATCGGGTAAAACGAATTCGTTAGCGCTAACCGAGTCAGGGTTTTGTGAAGCGGATTTTTGCTCTGCATTGGCAAGTTTTTGTTTTGCTTCTGGCGTACCGCCAAGCTCATTGACGGTTTTAAGCGCACCTAAAACTCGGTTATCCAAGATTTGTAACATGCGTCCTGAAATAGGCATGTTTGAACACGCTAGAATAACATTCTTTGTTTCATCAATTACCGCGCGTTGTTTAGCCAGATCTGCCCGACGCTCCGAGTCAGCCTTAGCGCGATGTTGCTGCATAGCATTTATAAAGATTGCCGCTATCAGTAATACAACAATCAGAATTATTATTATCATGTACATGCGCGTATTTCCGTTTAATACTTAATTCGAATTATATGCTGGCTTTCACTGCCAAACTATTATGCGTTAATGTTACGGTATTTTTACCCTAAATACACTTCCGCCAAGAGAACCGCCATTGCTTAAAGAAATCTCTCCTTGCAGTTTGCCTTGCGAGTGAGCAGATGCAATAAGTCTAGCAAAGAAAAGACCTAACCCTGTTCTACCTTGACTAAGCTCAAAATCGGCTAAATCTTCGTGACTTTTCTCAAGCATAGACGTTGGATAGCCGATGCCATCATCTTCCACGCAAATATGTAGGCAGTCATCTTCAACCTGTGCTGAAATACAAATTTGAGAGGTACCATACCGAAGGGCATTTACCAATACGTCGTTAATTAATAGGTATATAAGCTCTCTATCTAAATACCAACTTAAATTGAGGTCGACATTCGCCTTAACCACAATTTCTTTTTGTTCAATGTAAATATTATTAGACCCAACTACATCGTCTATTAAGTCACTAACAAAGCATTCATCTACTGTTATCGGCAGACTTTCTAATTCTGCACGATAAAGTGATAAAATTTGTACTAAATTGGTATTAAGCCGCGATGCTTCGTAATGCACACTAGCTACTTGCTCTCGTGCTTTACTATTTTCAGGGGCTAAATCATTAGAAAGATTTTCAATTGACTGAATAAGAAGAAATAATGAATTTTTCATATCGTGCACAGCAGCAGCTAGCACCGACGAAAAGTCGATAGGAGAGGTAAGTTGCTTTTTTTCACTCATATGAATAAAACCCGTTATTTTCCTTAAATTTGAAGGTGTTGTACCAATTAAAACATCTGTAAGGATAAAGGAAAACAATTATTCAGTAGGTAACCCATTTTCAGTATTACTTATTTAGCGCAAAATTACCTACTATTTTGTGGGTTAATCTGTCACTTTTGTAATAGCTTATCGTAATTATTAGTAGTTTTGGTTATAACGATAAGGTTATAGTACACAACTGGTTACAAGGAGCGATGTTTTACATGAAATTACAACAGCTACGTTACATAGTAGAAGTACTTAACAATAATCTGAATGTTTCTGCCACGGCAGAAAGTTTATATACCTCTCAGCCGGGCATTAGTAAGCAGGTGAGAATGCTAGAGGATGAGTTGGGTGTACAGATTTTTGGGCGTAGTGGTAAGCATCTAACCCATGTTACTGATGCCGGAAACGATGTCATTAATATATCCCGCGAAATTTTAGCCAAAGTAGAAAGTATCAAAGCGGTGGCACGGGAGCATACGCTACCCGATCAAGGTAAGCTAAATATCGCCACTACGCATACGCAAGCACGTTATGCGCTACCTGATGTGATCCAAGGTTTTATGAGCAAGTACCCGAAGGTGTCTTTACACATGCATCAAGGGACGCCATCGCAAATCAGTGATCTGGCCGCTAAGGGCGAAGCCGACTTTGCTATCGCTACTGAAGCTTTGCATTTATACAATGATTTAGTGATGTTGCCTTGTTATCACTGGAATCGAAGTGTAATTGTGAACAAAGACCATCCTTTGTCGAAGAAAGGCTCTATTGATATTAGCGATATCGCCAAATACCCCCTTGTAACCTATGTATTTGGTTTTACTGGTCGCTCAGAACTCGACCAAGCGTTTGAGCGTGCGGGCCTTACTCCTAAAATTGTCTTTACCGCCACCGACGCCGATGTCATTAAAACTTATGTGCGGTTAGGTGTGGGTATTGGTGTTATTGCGTCCATGGCCGTTAGCGATGAACTCGATTCAGACTTAGTGAAAATTGATGCAAGTCATTTGTTCGATTACAGCACGACCAAAATAGGCTTTAGAAAGGGCTCTTTCTTACGAAGCTATATGTACGACTTTATTGAGCGCTTTGCACCGCATTTAACGAAAGATAAAGTTGAAAAAGCCATGATGCTAAAAAACAATGATGAAGTTGAAAAGATGTTCAAAGGTGTAACTTTACCAGTTAAGTAAGCTAGATTAGCCAAACAGGTAAATTTAGCGTTGAAAAGTTAATCGGATCATTTGGATTAGCTGTCTATGTATGAAAATACGTAACAGAATGGCTGAACTACCGTTTAGGTCACTGATTTACGATATTATAATATAAGCCATTGATTAAAATGGCTTAATAATACAAAAAATTAAATTGATACGTCTCTCATCTGCTTTAATGTAGATCCAAATTGGCTTCGCACAACTGGGTTGAATTCATAAATACCCATGAAGTTAATATGCGCCCAAGCGATAACCGAGCCAGTCGATATTGATTCAATGACATTCGCACGTTCATCATGTGAACAAAGAGATAGACAATGGTCAGACAAAAATAAGTAGTTCCATAGAATAATCATATTGCGTAACAAGGTATTACTGGCCATGACCAATTGAATTTCGTCCTGCAGACCGACTTGTAACCTACCGTTTCTTCCAAACAGTACTTTGTCTGCAAGTTTTTGACCTAACTCGACTCTGTTAAGCTGCTTCTGAATATTTTGCCTGAGCGCTTCATCGTCTACATAGTTTAAAATGAAGTGGGTCTTTAGCAAGCGTCCGAATTCTTTAAAGGCTTTATATAGTGTGTTGTCTCGCTCACTACTGGATAACATTTTTAACATTTGTGAAGCACTGCAGCGCTTCAACTTCATAGACGCCATAAGCCTTAATATATCATCCCAATTATCCAATATGAGTTTCTTATTAATTTGCGTCTTCGGCGCTAATGGCGAATCAGAGTAAGAGTATTTGTTGGTTGTTTTAGACTCATAAGCATACAGAGTTTGATGATGAACATTTTTAATGCGTGGTGCAAAAGACACGTCCATGAAATGCAAACCAGCAAACACAGCTTCAGTATAACCATGCGTGTCGGTGCTATGAAAGTGCTCCTCTATATCGTCTTGCATCAATGCATGTTTTGATGATACTAACCCTTCAAGGACATAAGGCGCCTCGCGATCTGATGACGTTAAGACATTGACATGAAAAAAGGACTGTTTTTCGTCAAGAAAACTATTAACGCTTATCCCTTGTTCTTTGCCGTAATATTTGTATGAATAATTTGCAAGCAAAGAGTTCACGTTAACCACGACTTTCTTACCATCGCTACTTGAATGTAATCTGCCATCATTTTCATTATATATGGTGGGTAAGGAGAGAGATTGGATTGTTTTGACTAAAAGGTCATTTGCTCGTTGGAAGTTTTGAGTAGATATCCACGAATTTTC
The DNA here is from genome assembly GCF_017653625.1 of Alteromonas sp. K632G. Classification (NCBI taxonomy): domain Bacteria; kingdom Pseudomonadati; phylum Pseudomonadota; class Gammaproteobacteria; order Alteromonadales; family Alteromonadaceae; genus Alteromonas; species Alteromonas sp. K632G. The sequence continues at coordinate 198,130 of NZ_JAGGDM010000007.1, read as the reverse complement.
TGTATCTTTTAACGCTTTTTCTGAAAATAGCCTACTTGCTCTAGCGAGCTCTGTATGACCCAAGTTTGTTCCTAAACTTAATATTGTGGCGAATAGTAAGCGCACGTCTACTTCAGATTTACCAGCACGTGGAAGACGATTGCGAAAACAACTTGAAAAATCAGTCTGCCGGTTTATTTCGAACATGACATCTTGAAGCGTAACTGAGCGAGAAGCTCCTAATAGCGTGGGTATGTATTTCGCGATCGAAAATTCGGGGTCGGGATATTTAATCCGCCAGGTACCATCTTCTTTTGTCGAAAAATGTGAGTTTTCATTGTTGTTAATTCGCCTAGTGACGTCTTCAAATCTTCGCGTTACGCTCCTACCAATGTCGGCAAGTACCGCTTTTCCGTCTGCAAACTTTTCAAGCGATGCTGCTGCCAACAGCCGTTTTCGATGATGGTCCCACTCTTCGATACCAATCATATAACTTGGCGTCTGTCTATAACGGTAGGAATAAGTTAACGTTAATGACTTGTTCTTTAGTCCTCTCGCCACACTCATGAATAGGAACGCCCGATATTTGTTTATTGGATTGATATCGTCCTCTTCATTCAGGTGAGCCGATTCGATTTTACTTAAGAACGCAGTAGGTGAGTCTTCATCGATAATTTTTGGTTGGGATAAGTAGAAGGTTATGGCTTCCAACAGTCCTTGATCTTTGCTTTGCGTGTCAAAGCTCATAGACTTAATGAGCGGACCTAGTGTGCGCTGGAGTTTGATGCTGTTTTCAAACAGCGAGCGATAATAATCAGCATGGGTAGCCAGTTTAGTAATGCTGTTCCCAACACGTTCAATATGCTTTTCAAAATCAGGGTTTTCGGCATTAAAAAAAGCACTTATTAGCTGATGTGCGCGCTCGTTTCGTTCTTCAAAAGACAAATCCGCATCTTGGGTGATGGAATATACTAGCTCTAACACTCTCCTGGCATCTTTAGCGCTATTTAGTACTGTTTTATTAGCCTCAAGTGTACTGACTCGTTGCTCGTCGCGTTTGGTCCGCTCATTACCTTTTGCTTTGTTTGTAAATTGTTTAACTACTTTTAAAATAGCATCTGCAGAAAAATCATGGCGCTTATAAAACTGATCATAAATAAAAGACAAATAGTAAAGCGACTGTTTGTTGTCATTTTTCAATCGCCGGATTTCATCGTTGTTCCCTAAGTAAATTGCATCTGAAAAATGTTTAATCGCTTCGTCTGTGAGCCCCATTTTTTTGTAAACAGGTGATAGTTCAAAAAAGTGCTCGCCAAACACCTTTAGTATTGCCGCATTTTGATTGAGGATCCTCTGGCCAAGGCCTTGATCGATTCTTTTTAGCTCTCTGATGCTATATAGATGCGATTGCGCAGAAAAAAACTGCAACAGCGACTTTTTCTTTTTGAGTGATAATGACTCTTCAACCAAATCAAGCATCCGTGTTTCATAAGAATGAAAAGCAGTCGAGATAATATCAACAAACTGATTATATGCGGGGATCTCGACGCGGCGCATCCAACAATACGAGACAAGTGCAAACAACATATCTTCTTTGTTCATGCGGATAGATACTAAGCTGTCTGCATGTGCTGCTAATAGTGCAGTCGTGTTAGATGTCATTGCTTGCCAGTTGTATTGCGCAAGTATTTGTTTCTTTTGCCGAGAGGCAACTTCTGGCGAATACGTCGATAAATCAATAGTGCTTTTAAGTGATAGTGCCTTTATTGCTGTTTTTATATCGGCGTCAATAAAGCGACTTGTTTCAAAAAAACGTCCCTTTGCTTGAAAGTATGCCTTAGACACTAAGTAACCGACCTTGGCAACGTCAGATTGCATTTTGTTCAAAATCTTTTTAGTTTCGACATCTAAAGTGAAATAGCCAATACTTGCTTCTTTCGTTAGTTTTGGTACGCTATCAAATGCCCGCTTTCTCGCTGAGGAAAGTACTTTCATTTTCGCCATTTTATCATTCCTTTTAGTTATTAAAATCAACCTATTAATTACGTTATCTCTAAAAACGTGCAGTGTACACTGTTGTAATTTAAAGAAATGGTAATTAAAAGCGCAATATATATAACTGTATCGTCTTACTAAATTAGTCATTTTCGTGTAGTGTACAGTGACTAATATGTCAATAATTTACGGATATTCATCAGCAAAAATGTCGCCCACAAACGAACTGTATGCGCCTCTGATAAAGGCATTTGACCACTTTAATCGCGCATTATTTAATAACGAATTGCCGCCTGTCATTTTTACAGTCCAGCGTAAGAAGAACGTGATGGGGTTCTTTGCGGCAAAACGGTGGGGGAATGCGCAAGGTGATCTCTGCAGTGAGTTGAGTATCAATCCTTCTTATTTTGCTTCTTCGAGAATAATAGAAGTTTTTCAGACCTTGGTTCATGAGATGGTGCATGCATGGCAATTTCATTTTGGTCTGCCCAGCGAGGGACATTACCACAACAAAGAGTGGGCGCAAAAGATGATGGATGTAGGCTTGATGCCGTCAGACACGGGGGAGCCGGGTGGGGCGATTGTTGGACGCAATATGAGTGACTTTATTATGAAGCAAGGCGCGTTTATGCAAGCGGCAAACGCACTTCTGCAAGACGATACATTCAACTTAAACTGGGTTGACCGCTTGGCGTTGCCGAAACTTTATGAGCCGATAATTGTTGATAATCCAATATTAAAACCAAATTCGCAAGTCGAACACTTCGCGCACGCAAGCGACATTCTAAACGCTAATGTCATATCGCTGAGCGATGAATTACAGAACGTTTCATTTCCCTCTGAGCGCGAGGACTTTACGTCTATGCCAGATTCTTTTTTCATCCGTGAAGTTGCCAAGCGCCAAACGCGAACAAGGCATATCTGCCCGGGTTGCAATACGAAAGTTTATGGGAAGGCGTCATTGAATATCATCTGCGGTGACTGTGAATTACCTTTTATGATGGATTCATGACAAGTTCAACAAGATTTTTGTGCCAATAGTTGCCACCCCAGTGTTAAGAATTCGATAATAGACACCTGCCCTGATCTACTTGGCGTCAAACGAAAGTCGTTTTTTACCAGCACATTTTATTTTTTATTTTCCATGAATTTTATAGTGAAGCAGGTGTTTTGGGTTGAAGATTCTGCATAGATATCACCCCCATTGATCTTTATTATTGACTTAGCAATCGTTAAGCCAAGTCCCGCACCTTGCCCATCTCGTTTGCGTGAAAAATCTGTTCTGTAGAAACGGTCAAACAAACGACTCAAATGTTCTTCAGGGATGACATCTCCATGGTTAATTATTGAAATGGAGAAGGCGTCAGCCGAATCTTTTGTTTCAATAATAATTTCATCGTCGTTAGGTGAGTAACGAATTGCGTTAGATATCAGATTACTAAGTGCCTGGCGAAACATTGTTTTATCACACACTAACTCAATTGACGGGCCGCGCAGGGTAAGCGTTATATCTTTCTCATCAGAAAGCACTTCAAAATACTCAGTTAAGTCCCTGATCTCTTGGTTAACGTCTATTTTGTCTTTACTGGGTGTAATCAATCCATGCTCGGTTTGCGCTAGCAACAACATGTCGCTGACCATCTTGCTCATTCTTTCATATTCTTCAAGATGCGAATACAGTATATCCGTATACTCTTCGTTACTTCTTTCTCGGTTTAAAATTACTTGCGTTTGTGTCGTCAAGTTAGTGATTGGGGTTCTTAATTCATGTGCGATATCGGCGGAAAAAAAGGACAGTCTTGAAAAACCATCTTCCAACTTTTGGATCATAGTATTAAATGAGTCGACTAACACCGTTAATTCAGTGGGGACGCCATTTGTGCTTAACCTCGCATCTAAATGGTCAGCAGATATTGTTTCAATTTTTCTACTAAAGCTGCTAAGTGGCGAATGGCCTCGATAAATTGCGAACCTTGCCGCCAATATCGTCACAATAGATGCGCATAGGGTTCTCAACCATTTTTTTATAACTGACTCAGTTCAGATTTTCGATCTAAAAGGTTCAATGAGCTGTACCATATATCCTTTTGGATAATTAGGTTGACTGTCGATCCCCAAGTCTCCATCACACGGGGAAGGGTGCTTGCTCGAGTCTATTACAAATGTACCAAGCAGGTGATCCCAGAAGTGTGTAAATAAGCCAAAATTAACGTTTCCTTTGATACCATCTTTTATGTGATGATGGCGATGACCAGGTGCTACAGCCCAAACGTATTTTAGGGCTCCAATCCTCATATCAACGTTGGAATGCTGAAGTAGCAACTGGATTGCAGCACTAAATCCTAATAGAGCTCCGATTTCTAAAGGCATACCGATCAGAAGTAGTGGGAACGTGCCTGCACTTAGTTCAATTGCTTGGTGAAGGGGATGCTTTAATAATCCATTAAAACCGTACATTCGTTTAACGCTATGATGCACGGCATGTAAGCGCCAAAGCACATCATTTTTATGGCTAATATAGTGTGCCATTGTGATCCCAAAATCCGCTACGATGACGGCAAAGCCAAGTTGTAATAGTATTGGCCATTGGTGGGGCCAAACACTAAAATGCGGCACTATGGTGGTCATTATTGGGATCATTGCAACCGTAATAATTAAAGTACCCTCATTAACGACTGCATGGACAATATCACGCACCAAATCACCTCGAGGTGTGTTCCACACTTTTTCATAAGGTAGCCATTTCTCTGTCGCAAACGATACGACGACCGCGAGTAAAAGCAGCGGTATAAGCCATGCAGGGGATAGTGTCCTATCGATAATGTTGATTGCAGCAAAAATAAAGCTTAAAAAAAATAGTGGGCTGAATACCCACTTACCTATTGTTTTCATATTATCTATCTACTCATCGTTTCACTGATACGTAAATTATTGCTTATTTAGGTGTGATTAGGCTTGTACATAACGGCTAATTAACATGACATTTAATGGTGTGCGGTTTGAATAACGAGGAAGGTGCAAAACCAAATAACTGTCTAAATGTTTTGCTCATATGCGGTAAGTCAGAAAAACCTGCAGCATGCGCTGCTTCTGTCAGTGTCGCTGACTTGCTCAATTCTTCTATGGCTTTTCGTATCCGCCACTAGACAATAAAACGGCTAATTGGTATACCCACTTCTTGCTTGAAAAGGTGCGTTAACCGACTTGGGGACAGGAATACTTTGGAAGATAAAAATTTCAAGTCGATGGCACTGCCTCGACGAGAAGCAATAATGTCGATAACAGCCCTTACTCGTTTATCCGCTTTACGCATTGAAGGGGGAGGGCTGTTGACTAACCCCATAGCTGTATTAATTGTTCTCCACACATTGTCGATATTGACATCAGCAAGTAGGTGTTGGGTAATGCAGCCCAACTGGATGTCCGACAAAGGAATTGCACTTATCCCGTCCCCCACAGCTTGACGTAAGGCATCCAAGAAATGTTGATTTTGCTCATCTTCGGGCTCCAGAAAAAGGGCCACTATTTGGGTATCCGGCGCCAGAACCTTGTGAGGAATGTCCTCGCAAATCAATATGCAGCGTCCTGTAAGAATGCTTTGCGTTTTACCATTTTGGACAGATAGTTCTTTGTCTAAACCAATGCAAATTTGGATGGCATGATGTGCATGAACATCATTGTCCGGGCTTGTCCCGACATAAATTGCCTTATAAGGCCACAAATGGATTTGCATAGCTGCCCCAGTAAAAGAAGCTAATGCTATTACAATAGGTGGGGGAAATCCATTCCAAAACCAAACATTAGCCGATAGTTACAAGTTCACTGAAACAAACAGGTCAGTTGCATAAAATCAACGCACAGCCGTAATCATATAAAATGAGCGTTTTTAAAAATACATCATAACTGCGTTGGCAGCCTTGTTGTGCCACTATTAACCCTTCAGGCTTGTAAATAATTCAATATTCCACAGTCTCTAACAGTCTTTTCGTCATCACAAGTAGAAGCCATATTTTCAAGAGATAATTTTAGAGCCTGTAGTTCCTGAATACGAATGACGACGTCTTGTAAGTGCTTTACAACTAGTGTGTTGATATTCGCACAACTTTGTTCTGGTCTCGACTTGATATCCAATAGCGTTTTAACTTCAGCCGTTGACATACCCAATGAGCGACACTGTTTCACAAACTGAAGTTGTTGTATGGTTGCGGTATCGTAAACACGGTAATTGCCGATTGAGCGATCGACTAGGGGTAAGAGACCTTTTCTTTCGTAAAATCGAATAGTTTGTACACTACAGCCTGTTGTCTTCGCAACATCACCAATTTTCATTTTATTCATCGCCCTGCTTGACTCTATACTAGGTATAGAGTTTACACTGATGCTATGAGTTAATAAAGAGAGCTTTTCAAATGAGTGGTTGTGGGTGCGAAGTTGAAATAAAGGACCAGTCTCAACGGCAGGTGTTATATTGGCTGTTGGGAATCAACGCTACCATGTTTGTTATCGAAATGGGGATCGGATTGTTTGCTGATTCAACAGCGTTGATCGCCGACTCTCTTGATATGCTCGCCGACGCAGTTGTATACGGTGTCGCTCTGTATGCAATTGGTAAATCCCTATTACACAAAGCGAATGCTGCAAGAATTAGCGGGTATTTTCAAATGGCGCTGGGCTTACTAATTATCATTGATATTGTAAGGCGGTCAATTTATGGAAGCGAGCCTGTATCTGGGTTAATGATGTCGATGGGCGCGGTTGCGCTGATTGCCAATGTCATTTGTCTGGTGGTCATACGCAAACAGAGAAATGACGAAGTGCACATGCGTGCCAGCTGGATATTTTCGGCTAATGATGTGATTGCCAACTTGGGGGTCATCTTTGCTGGGGTTATGGTTTTCTGGCTCGATTCTCGATGGCCGGATCTGGTCATCGGCGTAATAGTTTCTTGTGTAGTTTTACGCGGTGCGAAAATGATCCTCAAAGATGCCAAAAATGAGCGACAGCGAGCTCTGAATGACTAAAGGCAATAGCATAAGACATGTTTTCAATCGCGCAGCACAGCTTCGCCGGTTGACATGGCTATTAATAGCTTTGCTATTATTTCAATCGGGCTTTTCGTTTGCTGCGCAATGCGATGAATACCCGGCGGAGATACCGTCAACCCCTGAACTATCAAAATCAGTTAACGCTAATGAAACAGCTGCGCAAAATGTTAACTCTGCTGACACGTCGAGCGAAGAATCCAAGTGTTACCACTGCGTACTGTGTAAATGTGGTCAGATTAAGTTTCTGGCCCAACACTTAATGAATAGCTTAGTTAAACCGTTATCTATCGATCAGTATTTTTATTTCCGCAAGACGACAGACGCCCCAATAGAGCGCTTTTTACGCCCCCCTCAAAAATAATCTGGCTTTTTAACATAGTGTGCGTCGGATATTCCGTGTACGTCGATATTTTAATAAAAAGGTTATTTTATGCAGTATTTACGCCCAATGGGCATAAAAAGAATAGGCACAACGTGTCTTATATTCATGCTTTTTAGTTCGGTAACAATGAGCTCTTCTGCTCAATCTGCCGATGCGCAAGTTTCTTCCGTTACACTTGAAAGTGCACTTAAGCGAACATTATCAAACAACCCAGACTTACTTGTATTTGATTTTAAGTCGGCTTCTTTAGAAGGTGAAGCAAAAACAGCTAAATTAAGACCTCAAATGGCTGTTGGGATTGAAGTTGAAAATGTTCTGGGGACAGGCGACGTGTCTGGTATCAGAGATACCGAATTGACATTGACGTTATCGTCTGTCATTGAGCTGGGCGATAAAGTTAACAGCCGAATGAATGTGGTGAGTACGAAACAAGCACAACTGCGCGCTCAACAGCGTATTCGCTCGCTAGACATATTAGGTGAAACGACTCGGCGATATATCAATGTGATCGTTCAACAAGAGTTGTTCAAGGCAGAACAACGGTCAGAAACACTGGCGCGCACGATGTTTCAGACAGTCTCAACACGGGTTAAAGCGGGTGCTTCTGCGCCACTCGAGCAAAAACGTGCAGAGGCGGCGTTATCGCAAGCGCGTTTATCACTTTTGATAAGTAAACAGAAACTAAATGAATATAAACGCGATTTAGCCATGATGTGGGGAGATAACACAGTTGGGTTCATAGAAGCAGAAGGAACTCTCTTGTCATTTCCAGACTCGCCATCTCTTGAAAGCATAATTGTAGAGCTACAAAGTAATCCGCATATTTTGCTTTATGCTGAAAACTATCGCGTGCAAGAGTCACGATTAAGAGTGGTACAGGCTAGCCAGCAATTTGACGTTACGTGGGAGGCCGGTATTCGAAGGCTTCAAGGAATTGATGATACGGCTTTTGTCGGTAGTGTCTCCGTACCGTTATATACCAAGCAGCGCAATCTAGGTGAATACGAACAACAGCGAGCATTGTTGGACAGCATTGCCTCTCAAAAGCAAGCGAAAATTCGTGAACTCACTCGTCAATTAAATCAGGTAATAAGTGCAAAAGACCAAGCCTTACTGACGGTTATGACCCTCCAAGACAATGTTATTCCAACCTTGGAATCTGCTTTGAACTTAGCGCGGGAGGGGTATGAAAGCGGTCGCTACAGCTACATAGAGTGGGTGACAACACAGCAGCAACTCATAGATATGCAACGAACAATGATAAAGGCCGCAGGCTTGGTTCATCTGCGAAGCGCAGATCTAGAGGCACTGACAGGACTCCCCATTTTTAGTAAGTCCACATCGACGTCTGCTCAATCTTCAGAATTAATAGAGAAAAAATAATGAATAAATCACATTCTACAATAAACAAAAGTGCTCGTGACTTGCTCGGTATGTTAGCCATGCTACTCACTTTGCTATTTGCTACTGCCGCCATGGCTGACGATAACGACGAAGAAGAGGAAGAAAGACCCGAGTATGTGGTGTTATCACAAGAGCAGTTGCTTCAACACAAAATCACTGTCGCATCAGTCGAAGCGGGATCACTAACGAATACAACCAGAGCGTTTGGCCGAATAGTTCATGATCCTGCATCACTAAGCCATATTCGTGCCCGCTTCGAGGGCGTAGTAAAACGTATCACCGTAAACATAGGGGACAAGGTAGAAAAAGGTGACACACTCGCAATCATTGAATCAAACGAAAGTTTAAAGCAATATTCAATCACTTCACCGATGTCTGGAAAAGTTATCGCTAGACACGCGAATGATGGGGAGCTTACCAACGGGCAAGTGCTACTTTCTATCGCCAATTATTCTCGTGCAATAGCGCATTTGGCTATCTTCCCGACACAACGTACTCGTATTTCCCCAAATCTGGAAGTCAGTTTAAGGCTTGAGGATTTGCAGCAACAATCAATTATTGATCACATTTCTTCCTCTGCGGATAACAAACCGTATTCTATCGCTTTTGTAACTGTAGATAATAGCAATGGTTATTGGCCTTTAGGCGCTATGGTGCAGGGTGACATTCAGATTGGTTTCGAAGCAGTTAATATGGCTCTGCCAAAAAATTCTATACAAGAATTAGATGGACAGACAATTGTTTTTGTAAAAGAAGGAGAACGATTTTACCCCCGCCAAGTAGAAATTGGCCGCACCGACAGTCGTTTAGTAGAGATTGTAAAAGGGATTCAGATAGGTCAGCAGGTCGTGGTAGAAAATAGCTATCTACTTAAAGCGGATCTATTAAAAATGGAGGCTGGTGATGATGACTAACTACTTAAGCCTTGTATGTCAGAAACAGCACAAAGTCTTTAAAGAAAGGGAGGTGAGAGCATGATTGCTTCAATTCTCCGTCTATCGATTGAGCGCCGTGGTGTAATGATGTTGTTTGCGTTGTTTGTTGCTTTTTTTGGTATGTATAGTTACCAACAATTGCCCATTGATGCCGTGCCCGATATCACAAATGTGCAAGTGCAGATAAATACCGCAACCCCAGGTTACTCGCCTTTAGAAACTGAGCAACGGGTAACGTTTATTGTAGAAACATCGTTGGCAGGATTGCCTAATTTGTCTTACACCCGTTCAATCTCACGTTATGGTTTATCGCAAGTAACGGTGGTTTTTAAAGAAGAAACCGATTTATATTTTGCACGTAATCTCGTCAACGAACGCCTCAATGCCATCGCGGCACAGTTACCCATTGGATTGACACCCGAGATGGGACCTATTGCAACAGGTTTAGGAGAGATTTACATGTACTCCCTGAGTGCTGAGCCTCAAGCGCGACAGGATAACGGCATGCCTTATGATGCGATGGCATTAAGAGAGATCCATGATTGGGTAGTTAAACCACAATTATCGCTTGTCGAGGGAGTGACCGAGGTTTATGCGATAGGCGGATTTGAAAAACAATATCATGTAAATCCAAACCCAGTGGCAATGATAAACTTCGGGATCAGCACCACTGACCTTATCAGTGCGCTTGAGCGCAACAATGCCAATCAGGGAGCGGGATTCGTAGAGCAAAATGGGCAGCAGGTACTGATCAGATCTAAAGCGCAATTAAAAGGTATTGACGATATTGGCCAAGTGGTTGTCAAAATCATAGATGGTATTCCTGTAAAAGTGCTAGACATTGCGCACATCAACCTCGGTAAAGAGCTTCGTTCTGGGGCAGGAACTCTAAACGGCCAAGAGACAGTCATTGGAACGACAATGATGTTGGTGGGAGAGAACTCACGTACGGTCGCAAAAGCTGTGGACGAAAAGCTTGAAACAATTAAAACAAGCTTACCCGAAGGCGTCATCCTTGAAGCTGTTTACGATAGAACAAGTCTGGTTGATAAAACCATAGACACAGTACAAAAAAACCTCGTAGAAGGCGCTTTACTTGTTATCGTTGTTTTATTTGTTCTGCTTGGTAATGTGCGCGCTGCACTTATCACCGCTGCTGTCATCCCATTGGCAATGCTTGCTACTATATCGGGCATGGTAAAAACCGATGTGTCTGCTAATTTGATGAGTTTAGGTGCACTGGATTTTGGCTTGATTGTCGATGGTGCAGTTATCATTGTTGAGAATTGCATTAGACGATTATCTGAATCACAGCAGCGTAACGGCGCAATATTATCGCTTAAAGAAAGACTGGATGTTGTATTTGAAGCCACTAACGAAGTCATACGACCAAGTTTGTTTGGTGTTTTAATTATCACCATTGTCTATATTCCGCTTTTCACTCTCACTGGTATCGAAGGCAAGATGTTTCATCCTATGGCTGCGACCGTGATCATGGCACTGCTTGCAGCCATGGTGTTCTGTTTTACAGTGGTACCGGCTGCAATCGCCATCTTCATGAGAGGGAAAATCAGCGAAAAAGAAAACCCGATTATCAAAGGAGCCAAAGCAGTATATCGTCCTGTATTGTTAGGGGCACTGCGATTTAGATGGGCAGTATTATTGGGCGCGAGTGCTTTAGTTGTCGGGAGTCTATGGATGGGCAGTAAATTAGGGTCTGAATTCATTCCACAGCTCAATGAAGGCGATATACTGGTGCAGGCAATAAGAATACCTGGTACAGGAGTAGATCAAGCCGTTGAAATGCAAAAAACACTTGAAGCAAAACTCATGCAATATGAGCAAGTAAAGACGGTATTTGGTCGCACTGGTACAGGTGAAGTTGCTACCGATCCTATGCCGCCAAATATTACAGATACTTTTGTTATCTTGAAGCCAAGGGCACAGTGGCCAGATCCATCAATGACGAAAGCGGAGTTAGTAGAAACGCTTGAAGAAGATTTGTTTACTTTACCAGGTAATAATTACGAATTTACCCAACCAATACAAATGCGCTTTAATGAGCTAATTAGTGGTGTGAGGGCAGATTTGGGGATAAAGCTATTTGGGGATGATTTAGATATGCTCTTTGCATCTGCCTCCGATATTTTATCGGTTATTACAACCATTGAGGGCGCTGATGATGCCAGGCTTGAGCAGGTCGAGGGTATTCCAATTTTCACAGTTACGCCAAAGCCTGTTCAATTAGCACGTTATGGTTTGGATATTGCTGACTTGCAGTTATGGCTCAATGCAGCCACAGGCGGAGAGACAGCAGGAATGATTTTTGAAGGTGACAGGCGCTTTGAAATTGTCGTGCGATACGCCGACAATATCCGAAATGAGTTAACTCAGCTTGAAACCATTCCCATAATGACGCCCTCAGGTGAACATGTACCCATAAGCGAATTAGCCACATTCGCTTTTCAAAAGGTCCCCAGCCAAATAAGCCGTGAAAATGGCAAGCGTAGCATTGTTGTCACCGCAAACGTGCGTGATAGGGATATTGGTTCTTTTGTAGAAGAAGCGAAGGCGAGGATAAAAAATGAAGTCAATTTGCCAGCTGGATACTGGCTTGATTATGGTGGCACCTTTGAGCAGCTTGAAAGTGCAAGCCAACGCTTGACTATTGTAGTACCTGTCACCTTATTTGTGATTGTGACTATGTTGGTAATTGCGTTTGGCTCAATACGTGACGCATTAATTATTTTCACTGGCGTCCCGTTGGCACTGACTGGTGGTGTTATGGCGCTTTGGTTACGGGGTATGCCATTGTCGATATCTGCTTCAGTAGGATTTATTGCCTTGTCAGGAATTGCTGTGCTCAATGGTTTGGTGATGTTGTCGTTTATCAAGCAACGTTTGCTTGAAACCGGCGAATTAATGAATAGCATTGTTGAAGGTGCCCTTATCCGTTTACGCCCTGTCTTGATGACGGCCCTTGTGGCTAGCTTAGGGTTTGTGCCGATGGCATTAAATTTAGGTATTGGCGCAGAGGTACAAAGACCGTTGGCCACTGTTGTTATAGGGGGGATTGTGTCTTCAACATTTCTGACGCTTGTCGTTCTTCCGGTTCTTTATCGCATAGTATATGCAAAACGGGAAGGTGCTCTTAACTAAAACTGAGTAGATGCAGCAATCAGTACCTGTCACCGATTGCTTCATCTTTTTTCTGTATAAAACATTATAATCATATATTCTAAGTTGAATTAATATTTGAATATAGGTATATTAGAATATATGAATGTTAAAGAAATGCGACGATCTGCTGGATCTGCATCGGAATTGATGAAAATTTTAGCGAATGAGAATCGACTGATGATCCTTTGTCAATTAGTCGATGGCGAAAAATCCGTGGGTGAATTGGTTGAATTATTAGACTTAAGCCAACCCACAGTATCACAACAGTTATCTAGAATGAAAAACCAAGGGCTTGTCAGTTATAGAAAAAATGCGCAGACAGTCTATTACTCGCTTGAAGGTGAAGCTGCTCAGAAAGTGATCACAGTACTTTATGAGCTCTATTGTGAACAGCCAAACAAAGGTTCGTAAATTATTGGACTAAGCAATGCGATATTCCACGACATTTAGGGTGAAGGAAAACTATTTAAACCAAGTTTTAGAGAGGCTATATGAAAAAATTAATAATGAAGAGCGGCATATTGATCATTCCTATGAGCATCAGTGGTATGGCATGGGCTCAGCAAACTGGTCGTTATTATGACCATAATATGATGTGGGGTGGTGGCGTTTTTGGCTGGCTTTTTGGCGGCTTGATGATGCTTTTATTTATTGCTTTGGCTACCGCTGTAGTGATGCTCGTTGTGAAAGCGTTTGGAGGTCAAACAAAACAATCCGTGCCAACAGAATATGATGGAAACACCAATTCGATAAGTATTTTAAAGAAACGGTTCGCTATGGGTGAAATTGACAAAGAAGAGTTTGAGCGGACCAAGAAATTGTTGGAGCAATAAACTGTGATGAGCTATAAGTTGAGCTTACACCGCATGTGCAATTTTAACAACGGTGTAATGATATGAGTAACTTACGTATAAATGCATTCTTTGAACACGAAACTAAAACCGTGACCTATGTGGTTTTCGACCGATTAACTAAGGATGCAGCCATTATCGATCCTGTTTTTGATTTTAACATAGCATCAGGTGAATTGAGCACGGACAGTGCAGATACTCTGATCCAGTTTATTAACGAAAATAAACTTAAATTAAATTGGATTTTAGAGACTCATGCGCATGCAGACCACATTACATCAGCAACCTATTTGCAACAAAAGTGCGGTGGGAAAATAGGGATTGGTGAGCATATCAAGGATGTACACCAAGCGTTTGGAGAAACGTTCAACTGTAAAGAACAGCTCACCTGCAACATTGAGCTGTTTGATTGTCTTTTCAAAGATGGCGATGTTATTGAACTGGGGCAATTCAATATAGCCGTGATCCATACGCCTGGCCATACACCTGCCTGCGTTAGCTACAAGATAGAAGATAATGTTTTTGTTGGGGATACGCTATTTATGCCGGACTTTGGGACCGCAAGAGCAGACTTCCCTGGTGGTGACGCGAAAACGCTGTACCGCTCAATACAGCGAATACTATCGTTACCTGATGGTACTAAAATTTACGTCGGCCATGACTATAAAACACCAAATCGAGAAAAATATGCATGGGAATCCACGGTAGCAGAACAAAAACGTTGTAACGTTCATGTTAGAGACGGAAAGTCTGAACGTGAGTTCGTTCAAATGCGCTCTGATAGAGATGCCAAGTTAGATGTACCTAAATTGTTGCTCCCATCTATTCAATTAAACATTCGTGCTGGAACACTCCCCATCGCTGAAGATAACGGTATCGCTTATTTGAAGGTACCGTTAAGCATGGATAAAGACTAATCATGCTGAATTTAAGTGTTTGGCTGGCGGCATCACTCATGGGTGTGTTGCTCGGACTATTGGGAGCGGGGGGCAGTATTCTCACGGTTCCAATACTAGTGTATCTTGCTGATCAACCCGAAAAGCTAGCAATCGCTGGGGCATTATTCATCGTCGGCATGACTGCATTAGTCGCATGCATAGCCCACAGTCGTAAAAACCATCTGCACATACAATCTGCGCTGTTTGTTGGTATTCCAAGTATGATATCTGCATCCGGTGGGGCCTATCTCTCTCAGTTCGTAGAAGGGGAAGTGCAGATGATCACACTTTCTCTAATAATGCTCTTGGCCAGCTTAGTGATTCTTTTCCCAGTTAATCTGAACAGGGCTTCGTCAGATATCACAAATTACGCTAACGCCAAAATGTCTATTGCAGGCCTTTTAATAGGATTGGTAACGGGTTTTGTGGGCATTGGTGGTGGGTTTCTTATCATTCCAGCCTTGTTGGTCTTCTCAAAGTTAACAATGAAACAGGCAATCGGTACGAGTTTATTAATCATCGCCATGCAAAGTTTTTCTGGCTTTGCTAAACACGCATTTTTACTCAAACAACATGCAGAGCAATTAGATTGGATGCTTATCATGTTAATCACTGTCTTTTCAATTTTTGGCACTTTAGTCGGCTTTAAAGTAAGTGAGCGGATGTCACAACATCATTTAAAAAGGTTGTTTGGTTTACTGCTGCTGCCACTATCTGGTTTTGTGCTGTTCAACAATATTTAAGGAATTGTTATGGAGATTATTTCGATTACTGATAACTATTCCGTATCGGGTGAATTGAATAGAAATACTATCGAAAAATTGGCGAATTTAGGCGTTGTAAGCTTAATAAATGTGCGCCCTGATGGTGAAGCGCAAGGCCAAATGTCAAGTCGAGAGTACGCCGCTATATGTCAAGATTTCGGACTGACCTACATTCATATCCCAGTGAAGAGCGGTGAAGACATTTATCAGCTGAGCGGATTTCTAGAAATGGCTTCAGGCGTCCGCTTGTCGAATGATCCTATTATTGGAACAGACAAAACCCTCAGTGATTTACGTCTACAAGTGCAGTTTGATTATGACCTTCAGGCCTCGCAGTTTTCTTTTGTATCAGACGCATATTTTGATGGTGTCTTGGAACAGACAAGAATAAACATCAGAGAAGCTACATGGCAGGCTCGCCTTGGTTTTTTGGGTGCATGGGGAAACAGATTTGATGCGAAGGTTGGTCAACAAGTTTTGACGTGGGGAACTGGAGATAATGTTTTTTTAAACGATCTTTTTCCCAAAGACTTTCAATCATTTTTTGCGGGACGAGAGGTTGAATATTTAAAGTCTCCATCATTGTCTGCAAAGGTATCGGCGTATTTTGATGTGTTTAATCTAGATGTAGTTTTGACACCTGAATTTGAACCTGACGTATACATCAATGGCGACTATTTTTCATTTTTTCTCCCCACTGCAGCCTCTCAGGTAGCATTAGGTTTTGATGTCACTCCTCCCTTGAGACCCCAATCGCCTGAGTATGCGTTGAGGCTATATAAATCGGTAGGCAAATCAGAATACGCGGGGTATTTTTACAGTGGATTTCATAAAAGCCCCAATAGTATTACACAAGACTATGGACCTACATTTTCATCATTGAACGTCTACGGAGCAAGCTTTCGCACTACGTTGGGAAATGGTATATTTAATGCGGAGTTTGCTTATTACGATTCAGTAGATGATGAAAATGGCGATAAGCCATTAGTACCTAATGGGCAAGCTCGATGGTTACTCGGATATGAGCAGGAAATTGTTGGAAACCTCGAAGGAAGCCTCCAACTACACACCGAAAGCATCCTCGATCATCAAGCGTTGATTCAAAATTCACTGACGCCTAAATTTGAGCCTAAACAACATCGAGTATGGTTTACGCAAAGATTGCGTTATAAAGGTATGCAGCAAGCATTGGTATTAAATGCCTTTAACTTTTATTCAACCACTGATCAAGATGGTTATTTAAAAGTTAGTGCAGAATATAGCCCTGTTGATTTATGGCGATTATCAGGTGGTTTAAACATCTTTTATGGTAAACAACCTTTTACTTTTTGGGGACAGTTCGAGGATGCCTCAAATTTGTTTGTTCGTTTTCGGTATTTTTATTAAGGAGTTGTCATGTCTTCAGAGAGAGCACTCACTGCATTTGCAGGTTTTATGGTTTTGTTGTCTGTTATTCTTACTATTTGGGTACACCCATATTTTGTATGGTTCACCGTTTTTGTCGGCGCAAATTTATTTCAGCAAAGCTTTACAGGCTTTTGTCCAGCAACCATTGTACTCAAGAAATTATTCGGTTTTAAAAGTGAAAGGGAGATTGTGCTTGAAGCTGTATCTACACATCGAGAGTAATGCAAAAAAGGCACTATTCAGTAGAGCGAAGAAAAGATAAAGCATTGGATTGTATTTGCTAAGTGAAATCATACAAACATAATAAGCTAAATCCATCATTGGAAATCAAACATGCACAGTCACGATCATAGCTACAGCCATTCACGAGGACGTTCTAGCGATGCTTCAAAGCGCATTGGTTGGGCATTTTTCTTAAATGTGGTGTTCACCATTATTGAATTTATCGGTGGCTGGTTAACCAACAGCACCGCTATCATGGCGGATGCGGTACATGATCTAGGAGATAGTCTGTCTATTGGCACTTCATGGGGCTTGAACAAGCTCAGTGATAAAGATGCCAATCGCACATTTTCCTACGGCTATAAGCGATTTTCATTATTGGGCGCGTTAATCAACGGTGTTGTGCTGACTGTTGGTTCCATTTGGATTCTATTTGAAGCCATTCCTCGATTGGCTGATCCTGTTATGCCACAAGTCGAAGGCATGCTGCTTTTGTCCATCTTTGGCATGGCGGTAAATGGTTTTGCAGCTTATAAGCTCAGTGAGGGGAATTCACTTAACGAGCGTGTGCTGAATTGGCACCTGCTCGAAGATGTCCTAGGTTGGGTGGCCGTGTTTATTGTATCGATCGTATTAATGTTTAAGCCTTGGGCGATATTGGATCCTATTTTGTCTATAGGCTTTACATTATTCATTCTTTTCAACGTGATCCGGAATTTAAAACAAACTTTAATGCTGTTTTTGCAAGCCACACCCGATAAAGAGCAACTTGAAGACATTAGGGATGAATTGTTAAGCAATAAACATGTCAGCGACTTACATCATTTTCATATTTGGTCACTTGATGGCGAGCGCAATGTGATGACTGTGCACCTAGTGTTAAATGGAGAAGTGTCCTTAGAACATATCCAAGACCTCAAAGATAACGTACAGCACTCACTTAAAAAATATGATTTTGAGCATACAACCGTCGAGTTTGAGTTTGCGGATGAACAATGTCGTGACGAAACGATTAATAATTGATAAACTATTAAGGATGGAGATATTTAAACGAACAAGTTACATCATGATCATGCTGATTTTATTTCAGTCGTTTTATGCTGTTGCTAATTCGTTGGATTTTCATGCAATAGACACTCAACATTTGCAACATGAACACAATCATGCTGAGCATGATAAGAGTTTGTCATCAACGAGTACGCAAGATGTAAGTACCGACCAAGTAAAGGGGCAGCATAATCCAGCCGACTGCCATCACTGTGGTCATTGCCATGGTACACATGTTCAGTGGGTCGGTCATGACAGTATCAGTAAACACCATGACGTGGTGTCCAACCACAATTTTAACTATCTAGATGCTCTTATAGACGCACCTATCAACCGCCTACTTCGCCCACCTAAGCAAAAATCCTAAATTCTCTTTAAAGCTCGTCGCGATAACCTTAAACGCGATGTCCGTTAATATTTAATTTTAGGATTATTATGAATTTCACTCATGTTATTGGGCGTGACCTGCATGTCAGGTCGCCACTACTATCTGCGCCTTTTAAGCGTATTCGAACAACAAAAGCCACATCATTGAGACGGCTTAGCTTACTTACATTTAATGGCACCAAACTGCTGTGCACTTGCTTATTGTTTGTGCCGATTTTTGCTCATGCGCAAAATCAAAACTGGGAAAGTTGGTTCTCTTCACAGATAAACAAACATCCCGATATTGTCGCGGCCAAAGAACAATTGTTAAGCACAGGTGCGCTTGCTGAAGCTTCTGAACGAGCCCTTTATAACCCTGAATTGTCAACTGATTATACGCGTAATGGCGATAACAATGACTACAGCGTGGGTATTGAACAGACAATCGACCTTTGGGACAGGCAAGGCGCAAGGCGACAAAAAGCGGGTTTTATGCGCACTGCTGCACAAGCTCAATACCAAGAAGTCGTTTTAAACAAATCAGCCGATGCTATTGGCGCATTAATCAATTGGCGTGCAGCAAGAAGTGCCGCTGTAATTGCAAAATCACAACAACAGCAACTTAATTCGTTACTTGAATTGGTCGAAATACGTCAAGCGGCTGGTGATCTAGGGAGTATCGATGCAGAGCTTACCTTTTTGTCGTTATCGAAACAATTTGCTCAAGTGGCGGGAGCAGAGGCTCAACTTCAAATGGCCGAAGCAATGGTGCGGGAGTTACTTCCTGATTGGGAGCCAGAGCGAGGGATTATACCCGACGACTTTTGGCCTTCTAATGCTACATATCCGTCTGATGAAGAATTACTAAAACACCCAAAAGTAGCAAGCGCTTATGCGCAATGGCTCACGCAAAAAGAAGAAGCAGAAGTCACTAGACGTAGTGCAAAAGCAAATCCTACTTTTGGTATTAATGCAGGGCAGGAAGCGCGAGAAAACACCGTTGGGCTGACCTTTTCCATACCGTTAAACATTCGCAACGATTACAGTGCAGAAACTCGCGCCGCAGAACGCATGGCGTTAGAAACTGAAGCACGTTTTAGAGCGCAGTATCGGAAACTTCGTTTCGATTTAAAAGGAGCGTTTGGCGCGTGGCAAAGCTACAACCTACAGTTTACGCAATGGCAATCATTGGTAAAGGGTCGCATCGAGAGTAGTGGTGATTTGTTAGAGAAGCAGTGGCGCAGTGGCGATTTATCAACGACTAACTACCTTATTGCACTGAATCAACGCGCAGAAAGTTTACTGTCTGGCATAGAGCTCGAAAAGCAAACGCGCATAGCATTAAAAAATCTCATGCTGCAATCAGGTCGTCTTATCGACTTGCCCCCAGTTCAACACGATTTCTCAATTGAGTAACAGGATTAACAAAATGAATAAAACAGTATTAGCAGTTTTCATCGCCACATTTGTCGGCGCTGCACCAAGTTTCGCACAAAAGTCTGATCAACAGCATGCTCACAATGAAACGGTAACAAGCATCGATAAAAGCATAAAAGATAAACATGACGAACATACTGATGATGGTCATGAAGAACATGAACTACAAGATGGTCAAAAGCTTGATGAGCATGGAGGCGAGGGTGCCGATGAACATGATGATCACGAAAGCGAACATGCTCATGATAAAGGTGAAAACGAGGATAAAGATGATGAAGAGCATGATGAAACTGCTTCTGCATCGTTAGACTCCAATCAAATGGCATTAGCCAACATTAAAGTAAGCACACTAAGCCCCAAAATTGTCAATTATACTTTGTATGCACCGGGTGAAATATTTTCAAACGGCTATAGCAGCTATAGAGTATCACCCAGAGTGGCATCCGTTGTCACGCGTCGTCATGTGGCATTGGGAGACAGGGTAAATAAAGGCCAAGTGCTTGTCACGCTTTTTAGCGAAACCGTTGCGCAAGCACAAGCCAATTACCGAACAACATATCCAGAATGGGAAAGAGTAAAAGGACTTGGTCGAAAAACTGTTGGAGAGCAGCGCTACATTGATGCAAAAGCTAATTTTGAAGCGGCTAGTGCAGTATTAATCTCATATGGTTTATCCGATGCAGATTTGAAAACGCTCACCTCACAGCAATCAATAGCATTAGGAGAATATAGCTTACGTGCTGAAATTGATGGCGCGGTACTCAGTGACTCGTTTGAACAAGGTCAGCGTATTGATGCGGGAGAGCCGTTGATCTCGTTGGCAGATGAAAGTGAACTTTGGGTAGAAGCGCATCTACCATCGAATATTAACCTGCGGTTAGGTGCAGGTTCTCCGGCACAAATCAAAGTGGGAGACTTCACAGTTGATGCAACGGTTACACAAGAGGCACATACCATTGACCCAATTACTCGAACGAGAACGGTTCGGCTATTAGTGAGCAACCCTGAACATCGTTTGCATCCTGGTCAATTTGCCGAGGTGTATTTCCGTTTTCTGACAAAAATGCCGGTAATGGCTGTTTCAGAAAGTGCGCTAATGCGAGGGCCCGATGGAGACTGGATGGTATTTGTAGAAGATCATCCCGGCGAGTTTTTACCCGTCGAAGTTGAACTTGGAAGAGCGCTTGGTGGCTTGCGGGAAATAACCGGTGTAGAGCCGGGTTCTCGCGTAGTAAGCGAAGGTGCTTTTTTTGTCGCTTCACAAATCGCTAAAGGCGGTTTTGACCCACACAACCACTAATTAGGAGGAGTCTTTATGTTTAATAAATTAATTGATTGGGCTGTTACTAATCGTTTGTTAGTGGTGATTGCTCTGACAACGTTAATAGTCAGCGCGGTTTTTGTTATTCCAAAACTGAATTTGGATGCATTTCCAGATGTCACCAACGTGCAAGTATCTGTCAATACAGAAGCACCGGGGTTAGCTGCCGAAGAAGTAGAGCAGTTAATTACTTATCCAATAGAAGCGGTGATGTATGCCTTACCGGATGTGATGGAAGTGCGCTCTATTTCCAAAACAGGTCTTTCAGGTGTGACCGTTGTGTTTAGCGAGGACACAGATATCTATTTTGCACGTCAATTGGTATTCGAGCGTCTGCAAGCGGCTAAAGAGTTAATTCCCGAGGGCGTCGGTACGCCAGAAATGGGACCCAACACATCAGGATTGGGGCAAGTGTATCAGTATCTATTGTTGGCTGAGCCCGATTCAGGCCTAGACGCTATGGCGTTGCGTAGTTTAAATGATTGGGTGGTGAAATTGCTGCTGCTTCCTGCCGATGGCGTAACGGATGTGCTCTCTTTTGGTGGGGAAGTACGCCAATACCAAGTTAACCTCAATCCATCTCAATTACTTGGATATGGCTTGACTCAAGATATAGTGATGGAAGCACTTGAGCGGAATAATACCAATGTGGGGGGGTGGTATATGAACCGAGGGCAGGAGCAACTTGTGATAAGAGGCACTGGCTGGTTAGATCATGGCGAGGAAGGGTTAGAGCAATTACGTCAGGTACCTTTAAAAACCGTAGACGGAACAACGATTACTGTATCCGATGTGGCGAACGTTGAGTTAGGTAGCGAAATTCGTCAGGGTGCTGCCACCATGACCAGAAAAGACGCCGACGGTAACATTCAAAACTTAGGTGAAGTCGTCTCAGGCATTGTACTTAAGCGCATGGGAGCTAACACGAAAGCCACAATTGATGGCGTCAATGCTCGTATTCAGCGAATTAACCAAGCATTGCCTGATGGCGTGAGTTTTGAAGTATTCTACGATCAAGCTGACTTAATTACTCAAGCCGTGGATACGGTTGTAAATGCGCTAATGTTAGCGTTCGTATTTATTATTGTTATTCTAGCTTTATTTTTGATGAATCTACGAGCCACGTTTTTAGTCCTGATTTCGATCCCTATTTCTATTGGTATTGCCTTAATGGTCATGTCGTGGTTTGGACTTTCTGCCAACCTTATGTCGCTTGGGGGCATTGCAGTGGCAATCGGCATGCTAGTAGATGGCTCAGTGGTAATGGTTGAAAACATGTTTAAACACTTGACTCACACTGATGCTGAGCATGATCACAAGAGACAATTGGGTGAACATGTTGAAGATGATGATCCATTAGACTCGTCCCATGATACGCACGGTATCGCTTTGCGATTACAAGAAGCGGGCAAGGAGGTAGCCCGGCCTATCTTCTTCGCAACAGCCATAATCCTTGTGGTATTCATGCCTTTGTTTAGCTTTGAAGGCGTTGAAGCAAAATTATTTCAACCAATGGCTATTAGTATTATGTTGGCCATGCTTTCGGCGGTATTAGTTGCACTGATTATTGTACCGGCATTGGCGACGTATCTATTTAAAAAAGGCGTGAAACCACGAGAAAGCGTTGTGTTGAAACCTTTAGACGCGGGGTATCGCAAAGGGCTATCGTGGGCAATTTTGCATAAAAAAGTAGTGATTGGAATTGCTGCAATTATGGTAGTCGCTGCTGGTGTAGTGCTTCCTCGGCTTGGCACAGAGTTTGTACCAGAACTGGAAGAGGGCACCATTAACTTGCGTGTTACTTTAGCGCCTTCATCTAGTTTAGATACTGCCCTAGAGGTCTCCCCTAAGCTTGAGAATATATTAATGGGGTTTCCAGAAGTCACCTATACATTGTCGCGTATCGGTCGCGCCGAAATAGGAGGCGATCCTGAGCCTGTAAACAATATCGAAATTTATATCGGGTTAAAGCCAGTGCCTGAATGGACAAGTGCAAGTAACCGCTATGAACTGCAAGCGTTAATGGAAGAAAAAATGGAGCAACATCCGGGTTTGCTCTTCAATTTTTCTCAACCTATCGCGACAAGAGTGGACGAGTTGTTATCGGGTGTAAGAGCTCAACTTGCCATTAAATTATTTGGACCTGATCTTGACATCTTGGCTGAAAAAGGCCAAGCCATTGAAGCTTTAGTAAAAGAAGTTGAAGGTGCAAGAGATGTTGCTATGGAGCAAATTGCCGGTGAATCTCAACTGATTGTGACACCGAATCGCCGCGCTCTGTCGCGCTATGGGTTGGCCGTGGGTGATGTAATGGAGCTCGTAAGCGAAGGTTTAGGTGGAGCCAGCGCTGGCCAAATCATCAATGGTAATGAGCGCTATGATATTTATGTCAGGCTTGCTGAACAATTTCGAAATAACAGTCAAACGATAGCCGACTTGCGCTTACAAACTCCGTCAGGTGCATGGGTTCGTTTAGGAGATGTTGCAGAAGTGACGATTGCTTCTGGTCCACCGCAAGTCAGACGTGATGACGTACAGAGGCGAGTTGTTATCCAGGCAAATGTTCAAGGTCGAGACATGGGTAGCGTGGTGGCAGATATTCGTCAATCTATTGATGAGCAGCTAGCACTGCCTACTGGCTATTCAGTGGATATTGGCGGGCAATTTGAGAATCAACAACGGGCGCAGAAACGATTATCACTAGTTGTGCCGCTTTCGTTGGGCTTAATTGCATTACTACTGTACTTTGCTTTTGCTTCGTTTGGTCAGGCAATGCTGATCCTCGTGAATGTGCCTCTAGCTGTGATAGGCGGAGTATTTTCACTTTGGTTATCAGGGCAATATCTTTCTGTACCGAGCTCCGTAGGTTTTATTACCTTATTTGGAGTGGCGGTCCTAAATGGGGTGGTGATGGTAGAAAGCATCAATCAGCGCATTGCAGACGGATTATCAGTATCTGACGCTGTATTCGATGGTGCTACATCAAGACTTCGGCCAGTGTTGATGACGGCGATTACATCTGCGCTAGGGCTAATTCCAATGTTAATGTCTAACGGCGTGGGTGCTGAAATCCAAAAACCGTTAGCAAGTGTTATTGTAGGCGGCTTAGTAACCGCGACATTTTTGACGCTCTTTGTACTGCCTGTGCTTTTTGCCTGGTTTTCAAAAGGGAAGTTAAAAGATATGGCAAGAGTGTCATCTTGACCTCAGTTGGCCTGCTGCGTGCGATGTGCATCAGCAGGCTGACATTCATTCAAATGAGGATAGACATGAATAAATTTTTTATTTGTTATCTGAAAATCGTGTTTCTCATATTTGTCTCGCTCATGACGATATCGTGTAGCTCATTTAAAACAGAAATCGTACAACAAAAGAATCAAAAGTGGAGACTTTCCTCAGTTTCGGTTTATCCAAAAGGAGAAAGCTGGTCCGTGCAAGGCATGTTGAGTTCTTACAGTTCATTTGGACTACCTGAAGGGTATGTCTTAATCAGCATCACTTCTGTAGAAGGAACGATAGTTGAAACTAAGCAAGTGAGGTACAGAAAGTTTATGGGTACAAGCCGTTGGTCTCGGAACAGATTTGGACGAGCATTCTTTTATTCTGAGTTTGATTTTATTCCCAAAGATGCCTTTGTCACTGCTGAACTAATTGCAGTATCAGGTTTGATGGAATAGTTTAATTTAAATGGTTAAAAATTTCTAAATGACTTTTTATTCAAAAATATCAAACAATCGATAGACCTGAATGATAGGAACGGCTGATGAAGTAATCAGATGAATATAATAATGAGAACCGGATATTCGAATCTTTTCCTCGTCATCCACATCTAGTTAAATAATTTAATGGTAAAACAGGTCTCTTTTGTCGATGACTCAACATGTATATCACCCCCATTAATTTTTATTATGGACTTTGCAATTGTTAAACCGAGGCCAGCTCCTTGCCCATCTCGTTTTCTCGAAAAATCGGTTCTATAAAAACGGTCGAACAAGCGGCCTAAATGCTCTTTAGATATTACTTCGCCATGATTAATAATTGAAATAGAGATGGCGTCAGCCGTATTTTTTGTAGCAATTACGATTTCATCATCTTTAGGTGAATAACGAATTGCGTTGGAAATTAAATTACTGAGTGCTTGGCGCAGCATTGTTTTATCACACACTATCACTACTGGAGGACCAATTAGAGTAAGCTTTATATTTTTATCATCAGCCAGCACCTCAAAATATTCCATTAAGTCCTTTATTTCTTGGTTAACGGCTACCTCATCTTTATTGGGCTTAATCAAGCCATGCTCGGTTTGCGCTAGTAAAAGCATATCGCTTACCATTTTGCTCATGCGCTCGTATTCTTCAAGATGTGAGTACAGTATATCCGTATAATTCTCATTGGTTCTTTCTCGGCTCAATATCACTTGCGTTTGTGTGGTTAAGTTAGTGATTGGGGTTCTTAATTCATGTGCGATATCGGCAGAGAAGAAGGACAATCTTGAAAAACCATCTTCCAACTTCTGGATCATGGTGTTAAACGAGTCTACTAAAACAGTCAGTTCGCTCGGGACACCTTTTGTGCTTAATCGGGCATCTAGGTGGTCAGCAGATATTGTTTCAATTTTTCTGCTCAATTTTCTGAGCGGCGAGTGGCCTCTATGGATTGCGATCCTTGCAGCTAATATTGTCACAATGGCTGCGCAAAGCGTGAATAACCAAAGTGTTTTTTTAAAGTCTTCCATATAAGACATGTGGAATTCCATATTGGAAGCAACAATGACGGTATACGTTTTAACTGTACCGCTTAAATTGACACTGGTTGTTAGCTTGGTTGCACGCAACATATGTTGCGTGTCTTCAAATAAAATTAAATTATCAGGAGTAACTGTTGCAAAAGAAGGGGAGTTCTCAGGGTAAAAACTAAAATCAGCTCCCTCACTTGAGAAGAGAGTTTCGCCGTCTGCGTTCTCAACATGATAGTAAACGCCGTGGTGACCAGAAACTGCTTCAAATAG
Organism: Alteromonas sp. K632G; assembly: GCF_017653625.1. NCBI lineage: Bacteria > Pseudomonadati > Pseudomonadota > Gammaproteobacteria > Alteromonadales > Alteromonadaceae > Alteromonas > Alteromonas sp. K632G. The sequence continues at coordinate 171,849 of NZ_JAGGDM010000007.1, read as the reverse complement.
AGTTTCTGATGGCGGCGTATGGTTCGATGCCGCATCTTTGAGCTTGGCGTCAACCGCTCGGTAAACTTCATTTAGTTCTGATGCATCTTGCTCGGTAAAATGTTGTTCTATCGAATGGATGACAATTGCATGCATCACGGAAAAAAATAATAAAACCGTTATTCCCACGAGGCTGGTTGTTCGAAAAGCAAGAGAGTTAGCCACGCTATACCACTTATTCATTGTCCACCGCTGATAGTTTGTAGCCCATACCACGAATGGTTTGTATTAATTTTGGTGAAAAATCATCGTCAATTTTTGCTCTGAGTCTTCTGATAGCCACGTCGATTACATTGGTATCGCTGTCAAAATTGATATCCCAAACTTGTGAAGCAATAAGTGAGCGGGGCAATACCTCGCCTTGTCGCCTGACCATCAGTTCAAGCAGAGTAAATTCTTTCGTAGTGAGATTAATGGTTTTACCTGCGCGAGAAGCGATGCGAGAGGGTATGTCCAATTTTAAATCGGCTATTGCAAGAGTGTTGGTAGGCATTGCAATGCCTCTTCTTAGCAAGGAACGCACTCTAGCGAGCAATTCAGCAAACGCAAATGGCTTGACGAGATAATCGTCGGCTCCTAACTCAAGCCCCTTAACTCTGTCGTTTACACTGTCTCTGGCAGTTAAAAACAAAACGGGAGTAGGGTTGTTTGACTCTCGTAAGGAGCTCATTATTTTCCAACCGTCTATGTCAGGCAACATCACATCCAGAATGACCAGTTCAAAATTACCTGTCATGGCTTTATGGTGACCGTCTAAACCGTTTCTAACCAATTCAATAACGCAGCCCGCTTCTGACAGACCTTGTTTGATGTAATCGCCCGTTTTGGGTTCATCTTCAACTACCAGTATTTTCATTTAAGCTCCAGTTCATGAGACTAGACTACAGCATCTAATTTTTGTGTGCGCTCGCGTTTTCTACTTAGTTCCATAGATGAGCAAATCGCGAACCCGCAGTATAAGTTAAAAACGCACTAAATATTGGCTTGATGACAGAATTGTAATCTGCACGTAATCAACGTGTCAGGTTGAATCTGTAATATAACTCTGCGGTCAGGATCATGACATGCAAATTTTGTATTTAATAGAGTATTTTAAATCCTCAAACCTTTGGATAAGCTTAAATTGTCAAAACGTTTTATACACATCATTTTCATCATCACGATGATTGTATCGCAAAGTGCACAGGCATTTGCTGCTGCTAATATGCCTTGCTCGCAAGACGATATGGTGATGCCTAGTATGAGCGAACTGGATACTTACAGTTCATCTGACACTAAAAGCGAAATGGATAATGGCGAAATAGATAGTCGCGACTTGAATTGTTGCGCTAAAGACTGTTGTTGCCCCGCCGCTCTATTAACCATTGCTGTACTTATCGATGACGATCTATCAGTGGAACCAAATTTCACTGAAATAAAAGGGGCTTCTTTTATTTCAGCGTTTACAAGTATCTTTCCCGCACTACTGCAACGCCCTCCGAAGCGCCTTACTGTTTAGTTACTCCCGTTTTTTAACAACAACTTTGTGAAAATAACCTTTTGTAAGCTACTACGGTGTTTTCGCTTAATCATACTAAACACAATTCATTGAAGAGGAATTCACTATGAAATTTTCTATATTGTTAGTAACTAAGGCAAGCATATTTGCATCGGTTTTGATAATGACTGCATGCTCAGACGCATCTGATATTGACACACTTGAAATAGCCACAAATGATTCAACACTGGCAACCCCCATTGAGCTGACTGTATTTAAAAGCAGGACATGCAACTGTTGCCAAAAATGGATAACTCATGCCGAAGAGAGCGGATTTGACATTTCGGCTAACAACATAACATATCTAAACGATCTAAAAGAAGACAAAGGCATTGCGCCTAACTACCGCTCTTGTCACACAGCAGAGTCAAAAGACGGTTACGTGTTTGAAGGACATGTACCTTCGAAATACATCAAACAATACCTAGCTAAAGTGCCGACGAATAGTATTGGCTTATCAGTGCCTGCTATGCCTGTTGGTTCGCCTGGAATGGAAATGGGAGAACGTTTTATGCCTTATCAAATCCTCCTTTTGCATGCCGACGGTAGCGCAACAGTTTACGCTGAGATAGCGACTTACGAGGAGCAATTTTGATGAAACCTTTCATAACTTTGATGTCAGTAGCAACGTTTATATTAGTTGCTGCCCATGCTGTTGCTGCTGACTCAAGTATCTTAACCCTAGAAGAAGCTATAACGGCGGCCGTCAAACAAGACCCGTGGTTGAAGGGGAGTCAGTATAGTGAGGAAGCAATAATGGCAAACAGCGTTGCGGCATCTACTTTACCTGACCCAGTTGTGTCGATTGGCTTAGCGAACTTGCCTACCGATGGGTTTGCTTTTGACCAAGAGCCTATGACCCAGCTAAAAGCAGGTGTGTCGCAAATGTTTTCACGGGGAGATAGTTTGGATATCCGTCGTAAGCAACTGCAAGAGCTTGCCAAACAGCATCCAATAATGCGTCAAGATAGAATAGCTAAAACAACGCTGACAGTATCAATAAAGTGGTTAGAGATATTTCGCGCACAGCAAACTATTGCATTGATTGAGCAAGACCGAGCCTTGTTCGAACAGTTAGGCGAAATTGCACAAGCCAGTTACTCGTCCGCTGTCGGCAAAGTACGCCAGCAGGACATTGTGAGAGCGCAGCTCGAACTGACCAGACTTGAAGATAGACTTACCAAACTGCATTCTCAAAAAGAACAAGCAACAGCAGAGCTATTAGAATGGCTGTTGGATGAACAGACTTGGTCTACAAATACGCAGCGTTACCAGCAACATGTTGACCTACCTGCAAAAGCACCAACAATCCCGCGCTTATATTTGAATGCCACGAAAGAGTTAGAAAACGGCAATATCGATATATTGGCAGAGTTGCTGAATAATCACCCCGCTGTGCTGGCAATAGAGCAGAAGATTGAAGCAAGTAATACCGGTATAGACTTAGCCAAACAGCAATACAAACCGCAATGGGGAGTTAATGCAAGTTATGCTTATCGCGCAGACGACCAGCTAGGGCGCAGCAGAGCTGACTTTATCTCTGTTGGAGTAACTTTTGATGTTCCTCTGTTTACCGGAAATAAACAAGACCAAGAAGTGTCCGCGGCCATCAGTCAAACTGAGGCGATCAAAACTGAAAAAAGGCTCGCCCTAAGGTCACTGCTATCGCAACTGCAATCAGCCTACGCCGCTCACCGAAGACTGCAGCAAAGAGAAGCCTTGTACCAAACCGATATATTAATACAAATGAGTGACCAAGCAGAGGCTTCATTAACCGCATATACCAACGATGACGGTGATTTTGCTGAAGTTGTTAGGGCGAGAATAGCTGATCTAAACGCCAGAATAGATGCTCTCAACATTGACGTAGACTTACTCAAGTCCCAATCACAATTAAACTACTTTTTTAGCGATGAGCCATCAATCGCCAATACCCGTTTCGGAGAGAAATAATGAAAAACACTAGCACGCTTGCCATAGGCTTGTTTGCAGGTGCAGTAATTACTGCGCTTGTTTATACCTACATGATGCCGACAAGCCACAACAGTCTTTCTGATAGCACCGTTGACGCGGACAAACCCTTGTATTGGGTCGCGCCAATGGATCCTAACTATAGAAGAGATACGCCTGGAAAGTCTCCGATGGGTATGGACCTGATCCCCGTTTATGACGACGGTGGTAACAATGCTGATAGTCCTGGAACGATAAAAATACATCCTAATGTGGAAAATAATTTGGGTGTAAGAACCGCTAAAGTTGAGAAAAAGGCCTTACATGTGCCCATCAGAACAGTGGGCTATGTGCAATACAACGAAGACACCCTCGTTCACATTCATCCTCGCGTAGAGGGGTGGATTGATAATCTTTACGTTAAAGCCGCCGGTGATTATGTTAAAAAAGGTGAGCCACTATACGCGCTTTATTCTCCTGAATTAGTCAACGCTCAAGAAGAGTATTTACTCGCGCGCACTCGCAATAATAAGAATCTTATTGAGGCAGCATCATCTCGTTTAGAAGCACTACAAATGCCGGCGTCAGCTATTAAAAAATTGAATAATACTGGTAAAGTGCAACACACAATTACCTTTACTGCCCCACAAACTGGTTTTGTAGATAATCTCAATGTTAGACAAGGTTTTTATGTAAAACCTGGTATCACTATTTTATCGATTGGTGCCTTAGACGAAGTATGGGTAGATGCTGAAATATTTGAACGTCAATCTAATCTGATTGAAGAAGGGTTAGCCGTAACGATGACCTTAGAGTATTTACCAGGCAAAGAATGGCAAGGGCAAGTCGACTACGTTTACCCAACGCTCGACGAAAAAACAAGAACATTGAAAGCACGTCTAAGGTTTGAAAATCCAGACTACTTCTTAAAACCAAACATGTTTGCTCAAGTGACCATTCATTCTGACTTAGACGATGAAAACTTACTGGTTCCTACCGAAGCAGTTATACGCACAGGCACACAAGATAGAGTCGTGTTGGCATTAGGCGAGGGTCGTTTCAAATCAGTTGAAGTTGAAGTAGGCAATATTGTGAATGAATATACGGAAATTTTAGCGGGCTTGAATAAGGATGATCGCATTGTCACCTCGGCGCAGTTCTTGTTGGACTCAGAAAGCAGTATTTCATCAGATTTCAAACGAATGGAAGAGCCAGATGCTGCGCCTACCATGGTGTGGACAACAGCAACCATAAACAGCGTAATGATAGAACACCGTATGGTTAATCTCGATCATGCAGAGATTGAAGATTGGGGCTGGCCTAGCATGACCATGGATTTCAATGTCGCAGATGACATTGATATTTCACAGTTATCTGCAGGGATGTCACTGCACCTCCAAATTACTAAGTTAGACACTGGTGACTACTTGGTCAATACCATCCATATTGTTGATGAAGATGGCAATATGATGCAGATGGAAAACATGGACGGCATGAATGATGACGAAAACATGGATGATATGGACGGTATGCATGACATGCATAATATGAATGATATGGATAAGTCTGCCAAACCGGATACAACGAAAATGGAAGTCGATCACTCTAGCCATAGAGGACAACACCAATGATTGCAGCCATTATAAGATGGTCTGTTACCAATCGATTTTTTGTATTGCTTTTGGCATTAATTATCGTCGGTGGCGGTCTTGTTACGGTAAAAAATACGCCTGTGGACGCACTTCCTGATTTGTCAGATGTGCAGGTCATCATAAAAACAAGTTACCCTGGACAAGCACCACAGGTTGTCGAAGATCAAGTTACCTACCCACTAACCACCGCAATGTTATCGGTTCCTGGGGCTAAAACGGTGCGCGGCTATTCATTTTTTGGTGATTCTTACGTTTACATTATCTTCGATGATGATACCGATCTGTATTGGGCACGAAGCCGAGTACTCGAGTATTTGTCTCAAGTTGCACCTAATTTACCTGATAACGCAAGACCGCAGTTAGGGCCTGACGCGACCGGTGTAGGCTGGGTGTATTTGTATGCTCTGATTGATAAAACCGGCCAACACGATATTAGTCAATTGCGCAGTTTACAGGATTGGTTTTTAAAATTTGAGTTACAAACAGTATCCGGTGTTTCGGAAGTATCTGCCATTGGCGGCATGGTCAAGCAGTATCAAGTTCGCGTTGATCCTGAAAAACTAAGGGCGTATGGCATACCCTTATCGCACATACAAATGGCAATTAAGCGAGGTAATCAAGAGGTCGGAGCATCAGTTATTGAAATGGCCGAAGCTGAATACATGGTTCGAGCAACAGGTTATATCGAGAACAAAAGTGACATAGAGTTGATCCCACTTGGTGTCAATGATAATGGAACACCACTTTTAATAAAGGACATTGCCGATGTACAAATTGGCCCACAAATGCGCCGCGGTATAGCCGAGCTTAATGGCAAGGGCGAAACCGTGGGTGGTATTGTTGTCATGCGCTATGGCGAAAATGCACAGAAAACGATTGATGGCGTTAAAGCAAAACTCGAGGAACTCAAAAAAGGGCTTCCTGATGGTGTTGAAGTTGTCACTGTCTACGATCGTTCAGCCTTAATAGAGCGTGCTGTTAACAATCTAGGCTTTAAACTTTTAGAAGAGTTCGCGGTAGTGGCGCTTGTATGTGTGGCTTTCCTATTTCATGTACGGTCGTCACTCGTGGCAATAGTGAGTTTACCGGTAGGTATCTTAGCGGCATTTATTGTGATGTATTTTCAAGGTATCAACGCGAATATTATGTCTCTAGGAGGTATCGCGATTGCCATTGGGGCCATGATTGACGGTGCTATTGTCATGATTGAGAATATGCACAAACACATGGAACGAACGCCACTTACGAAAGAAAACCGTTGGCAAATTGTAGTGGACTCGGCCACAGAAGTAGGGCCTGCACTGTTCTTTAGTTTACTTATTATAACGGTAAGTTTTGTGCCTGTGTTTACCCTCGAAGCGCAAGAAGGGAGAATGTTTGCACCACTTGCCTTTACTAAAACGTACGCGATGGCTGCATCGGCTGCACTAGCGATTACGCTTGTGCCTGTGTTGATGGGGTATTTCATAAGAGGCAAAGTGCTCGCCGAGCACAAAAACCCAGTGAACAAGGGCTTATCGTGGTTGTATATGCCTTCACTCAAAACAGTACTTCGTTTTCCTAAACTAACGCTTTTAGGTGCATTAGTGGTATTGGTGATTGGCTTTTGGCCCATTAATAAAATTGGTAGTGAGTTCATTCCACCATTGGATGAAGGCGATTTGATGTATATGCCAACCACGTATGCGGGGATATCTATTGGTAAAGCGCGTGAATTGTTACAACAAACCAATAAGTTGATCTACACCGTTCCAGAGGTGGAAACGGTGTTTGGCAAAGTGGGCAGAGCGGATACGGCAACTGATCCGGCACCTCTGACTATGATTGAAACCTTCATTCAATTGAAGCCTCATGATGAATGGCGCGAAGGGCTTACCACCAAAGACCTAATCAAAGAACTTGATGGTTTGATCGATTTCCCCGGTCTGACGAACGCCTGGGTAATGCCAATCAAAACCCGTATTGACATGCTAGCAACCGGTATAAAAACCCCTGTGGGAATTAAGATTGGCGGTCCCGAACTTAAAGAAATACAAGGGATTGGGCAGCAAATTGAAACAATCTTAACGAAGGTTGACGGGACAGCTTCTGTTTATTCCGAACGCGTTGCAGGCGGTCGTTATGTGAAGGTCGATATTCAGCGCGAAAGAGCGGCACGATATGGCTTGAATATCGCTGATATTCAGTCGGTTGTGGCAAGCGCTGTAGGCGGCATGAATGTGACGCAGAGTGTTGAAGGGCTAGAGCGATATCCGGTTAACGTTCGCTACCCTCAGTCATATCGTTCGTCACCCCAAGCATTATCCCTATTGCCAATTATAACGCCACTGGGTAAGCGCATCGCGCTGGCAGATGTTGCCGATGTATACATTGAAGATGGCCCTCCAGGCATAAAAAGTGAAAACGCGCGCTTAAATGGTTGGGTATTCGTCGATATTGATGGCGTAGACATTGGCACCTATGTAGTGGCAGCCCAAAAAGCGGTAAGCGATCAATTGGTCTTGCCAGCAGGTTACTCAATTACGTGGTCAGGTCAATATGAATATATGCAGCGAGCCAAAGAGAAACTAACTTATGTGGTACCACTCACGCTAGCTATCATTATTATTCTGCTGTATCTGAATTTTAGAAACGTGACTGAGGTCGCCATTATTATGGGTACATTGCCCTTAGCCATGGTGGGGAGTATTTGGTTGATGTATCTCGAAGGATTTAACTTCTCTGTTGCAGTCGGCGTTGGGTTCATTGCACTAGCAGGTGTCGCGGTTGAAATAGGCGTCATTATGCTCGTGTATCTCAACCAAGAGTACAACGCGCTACTTGAGCGTTGTCGAGAGAACAACACCAAACCAAGTGATGCTGAATTGACAGAAGCAGTGTTGCATGGCGCTGGACTTCGAGTAAGACCTGTGATGATGACAGCGATGGCCATTATTCTGGGCCTATTACCTATATTGTATGGGACCGGCACAGGTGCAGAAGTCATGAGTCGCATTGCCGCACCGATGGTAGGAGGCATGATGAGCGCAGTGTTACTTACCTTGCTGGTATTGCCCGCTATTTATTTGCTGTGGAAAAGGAGACAAATACACAAATTAGATGACAACTTTTAACCCTTAACTTTAAACAATAACTAAGTGAGAAAAAAATGAAAAAGTATATCGCAATAATATTCGCAACAATGACCAGTATGTCGGTATTCGCTCACACAGGATTGACATCGTCTTTGCCTGCTGACAATGCCATGCTGATGAAAAGTCCTGAAGTGATAGAAGTGACGTTTGGTAATCCTGTTCGTTTGGTGAGCTTATCTATCGCTAATACTAAAGGAGAGCCTATCGAAACAGCGTTCAAACCAAGCATGGAGGCAAGTGACACCTTTTCCTACAATTTGCCTATGTTAATGCCAAGTACCTACAAAGTATCTTGGACAATCATGGGTGATGATGGGCATAAAATGAAGGGAGACTTTTCGTTTATGGTCCATGCAATGGACAAAATGAAAGGGATGAAAGGGATGAAAGATATGAAAGACAAAAAGATGGATCACTCAGAGCATAACAACCATTAACAGGGAACTATCATGACACCAGAAATTTGGACAACATTACTCATATTGAATAAATTCCTGGTGTATTTAGGTATAGCGGCGGCCATTGGTGGTTTTTCAACGATGCTTTTATTTACGCACCTCGATGCTCTATCAACTCGCTACTATGTTGTTAGACAATGGCAAACAAGCATTAGCCAGTATGGTGTTTTATTTATTACTGTTGGATTGATCGCTAACCTTTTTGACTTTTTCGTGCAAGTGGGAAACATGTCCGAAACAGGTTTAAAAGGAATGACTGAACCCATTATGCTTAATATGCTTTGGGTTAGCTCAGTTGGCACATTGACCCTTGTTAGAGCAATAGCGTTTGTCTTAGCAGCAGCTATGATGATTTATATATTAAGGCTAACTAATCCTCTGAATAGTAAGACCAAGTTAGTTTTATTTGGGCTCTTTGCTCTTATAGTAATATTGCTGCTCAGCGCTTCATTTACCCTTTCTGGACATACCAATACGCTTGGGTTTGGAAGTATCGCCCTTATTACCCTGCATGTTGTGGTGGCCTTTGCATGGCTTGGTTCCCTCTTGCCATTGATAAATGCATGTTCCACCTTTAACAGAAACGAACTTTATGTATTGATGGACAGGTTTGGTCGTTTTGCGTCATGGGGAGTGACTATATTGCTGATTGTCGGTTCAGGAATGTTGGTGCAGCTATTGCCAAACATCGATGCGCTTTTTTATAGCCCCTATGGTCAACTTTTCATGCTCAAAATTTCCGGCGTTTTGATGCTGCTCGTCTTTGCGTTCGCGCATAAGTTTTTTCTCGTACCTCACATACTACAAAAAGAAAACGGACACATAAAATTAAGACATTCTATATTTGCTGAAGCGTGTGTAGGTCTGCTCGTATTAATCACTACTAGCGTTGTCACAACAGCAGTTGGGCCACCGATGTAATGGGTGCCACTGTTAACTTATTAATTAAATTATTTATTGAAGGTCATATATATGAAACACATTATTCAACCCAAGCTCCTTACAATTTTCACTCTTATTCTGTTGAGTGGGTCAGTATTTTCTCATGAAAATGAGACGGACAAAGAAGCAAAATCGACGATGTTCACTGGTCTTGAAACGTCAGCTGGCAAGACTGTGTTAGCGTTCCATAAAGCTCTCGAAACCGGTGATGCGCAAACCGCCCGTGGTTTGCTTGCTGATGACGTATTGATACTCGAAGGAAAGGGCGTTGAAAGAAGCGCACAGGAGTATGCGAGTCATCATATGCTATCTGATATGAAGTATTTAAAAGCAATGACAATTGAGTCTATTGAACACCATGTTACTCAATTCGATGTCGTAGCAATATCGATATCAAGAAGCAGCGTAAAAGGGACCTACAAAGATAAGAATATTGACCGAATAGGTAATGAAACGATTGCGCTGAAGAAGCACGACGATAAATGGAAAATTACGCATATACATTGGTCCAATTGATTGTAGGTAACATGGTTCATTACGCTGAATAGATATTTATCACAATGTTTTCATTACAAAAATGTAATTGAATGGTAATGCAATTGCTGCAAATCATTGATGTAGATCATGTAAGTTGACAGCCACCTCAGTATGCTTTTTTTCGCGATGTATAAGATTTTTACAACGTACACATAACGAAATTTTTATCAGTATTAGCGAGGAAAGGTTCATGAAAAATAGCACTAAAATACTAACGGTATTAACAGTTTCTTTATTCTTTTTAGGAGGCTGTGCAAGTCAAATTTATCATGATTACATCATGAGCGGTCAGGTTGTATCAACCAACGGAAACGAGTTGGTAGTTTGCGTTTCGAATACTAACAATCTGCAAGTGGATAAGATCTTTAGCGTCTATCGCGCTGTTTATGATGAAAGCGTTATCACAGAAGGTGAATCAGGTTACTCCAGAGAGTATGTGGGAAAAGTGCGATTAGGTGGCATAAAAAATGAGCATTTTGCTGGCGCGACTATCGTAAGTGGGAATGTTCTTGCAAATGATATTGTTGAGTTTGAACCTAAATCATAAATTTTATCTAACCGAGTAACGGAGTGCTCTCAATGCTTTTTAATGGGGTTGCAATCACGTCGACAATGATTGTTGGTTGGGTTTTGTTTAGCAGACAGATCAGGCTGTCGAATCAGTGGCGAGCGACCGTAACTCCATTAGCATCAATTATTGGCAGCGGCTTTCTGATTGTCGCACCGTTGCTTCATTCTGTTATGGGTAAATGGGCTTTGCTCGGAATGATCTTGTTATCGATGCTCGCATACTGCTTAGGCGGCGTCATTCGTTTCAATATCTTCAATGCCGAGCCGTATTTAGATAAGTTTCCAAAAAGCGGTATCGCTAAAATAGAAGTACTTGGTCAGTGGTGCTTAGGGGCAGCCTACGCTATTTCAGTGGCTTTCTATATCAGCCTCTTTGCTTCATTTTTGTTTGATCGATTAGATATAGTGAATAGTGATGCAATCAAAATCGTTACTACTTTTGTATTGCTCGCCATTATGCTACTTGCATGGTTACGAGGCGCCAAAGGCTTGGAAGTCATTGAGTTGTATGCTGTCACAATAAAGCTAGCAATCATCGTTGGTGTGTTATTTGCCTTATTTACGTTTGACTTAAGCAGCAACACAACGTGGTTTCAGCACGAAGCGCTTAACAATCTTGGTCCTCTACAGACCTTAAGCATCTTAGCTGGGATGTTAATGGTAACTCAAGGTTTTGAGACCGCCCGTTTTATGGGAGGGCAATATTCGACAGAGGTTCGCGTAAGAGCAGTTAATCATTCACAAGGTATCGCAACGTTAATTTACATTGCCTTCATTGCACTGACTTGTCCGCTCTTCAATGTGTATCCAATTGTGGAATTAAATGAAACGACAATTAGCAACACATTAGGTAAAGCAGTTTGGGTCCTTCCTTTTTTATTATTAATAGCCGCAACCGCGAGCCAGTTGAGCGCTGCGCTAGCTGACACGATCGGCGGAGGGGGGTTACTGAAAGAACTTATAAGAGCCCGTTTTTCTACCCATTTTTATTATATGTTGATTATCGGCATCGCTATTGCGCTTGTATGGACAAGTGATGTATTTGAAATTATCAACTTAGCTAGTAAAGGATTTGCGCTTTATTATTTATCTCAAACGATATTAGCATCTTGTTTATTGATAAAACGTAAAAACAAGATGTTTGATGATTGGTTCAAGCTATCCGGTTCAATAATCCTATCAGGAATTTTAGTGCTAGTGATTGTTTGGTCGATGCCAGCACCACATGGTTAAAAATAGGTATTGACCTGTCAGCAACTCACAGGTTTATCCTGCAGCAGTAAATAAGACAAGCATTATTTCTTGAATTGGATATGTAAACAAAGTGCAAAAGGAGCCTGATATGCAAGTGACAGAATTAGCAGACACATTCGGCGTAAAAAAAGACACCGTTCGATACTACACAAGGATTGGCTTACTTCGTCCATCAAAGGCATTGAAGAATGGTTACAAATTCTACGATAGGTTTGAGCAGCGTCGTCTTCGGTTCATTCTAAGCGCACGCGATTTAGGATTCTCTATTGATGATATAGAAAAAATATTTGCAGAATCGGATGAGGGTAAAACACCTTGCCCAACGGTAAGGGTGTTAATTGAAAAAAGGCTGCAGGAAACGGAACAGCGATTTATTGAAATGGCCAAGCTGCGAGACCGAATGCAGGACGCAGTCAATACATGGGAAAAAATGCCGGACAAAGCCCCCTGTAATAATGTTATCTGCCATTTAATTGAAGATCTCGAGATTGCACAAAGCGAAACGCAGAAATAGTGATTTGCATACATAAAAAACACGTAAGCATTCTAAACGGAGAGTTTGATGAGTAACACGGAAAATAAAGAGAGTGAGACTAAACACTCATGCTGTAACAATAAAAAAGCACACAGTGGCGACGTGACAGCTAATAAAGGTGAGGCTCAGCAAGGTAAGGTTGACGCGCTTAAGCGTGTTAACGCCGATGAAGCAGAAGAACACCATTTAATTATTGATGGTGCTAGTTGTGCTAGTTGCGTGACTAAAATTGAAAAAGCACTGCGTGCTGTCAAGGGCGTAAAAAGTGCAGAAATGAACTTCGCACAACGCAGTGTAATTGTTACTGGCAACGTTGAGGACGCGAGCCTAATTACGGCAGTTGAAATTGCTGGGTATAACGCAAAAGTGGATACCAGTGGTTCAGAAGAAGAAGCGCTAGACGAAAGAGAAAAAGCCGATTGGCAGTATTATAAAAAGCTCTTGCGAGACATGACTATTGCGCTGTTACTTGGTGTACCACTGATGATATATGGCCTCATGATTGGCGAGATGACGGTTAACACTACTGGCGAGCGAATTGGGTGGTTAGCGGTTGGTTTGGCTACGCTTGGCGTGATGTACTTCTCAGGCAAGCATTTCTATATTGGCGCGTGGAATTCATTAAAAAATCATTCAGCCAATATGGATACGCTCATTGCACTTGGGACGGGCACCGCATGGGTATATTCGATGGTGGTCGTTGCCGTTCCAGAACTATTGCCGCAAATGGCGCGCCATGTCTATTTTGAAGCGACCGCCATGATCATTGGTTTAATTAATCTAGGTTTAGCACTAGAGGTAAAAGCGCGTGGGAAAACCTCAGAAGCGATTAAACGACTAATTGGTTTGCAAGCCAAAACTGCAAGGGTGATTAGAGACGGCAAAGATATTGATATCCCGATAGAAGATGTGTTGCTCAATGACTTAATTAGGGTGCGTCCAGGCGAAAAAATATCCGTTGATGGCTTAGTAGTTGAAGGGCATACGGCGGTTGATGAATCCATGTTAACGGGTGAGCCTATGCCCGTTGAGAAAAGTGATGGAGACAAAGTGGTGGCTGGCACCATTAACAAGTCTGGTTCAGTTGTATTTAAAGCGACGCGTGTAGGCAAGGATACTGCGCTTGCGCAAATCATCAATATGGTTAAAAGAGCGCAGAATTCTAAACCACCAATAGGGCGTTTAGCGGATGTGATTTCAGCGTACTTTGTCCCGGTAATTATGATTATCGCGGTGCTTAGTGCACTAGCATGGCTAAATTTTGGCCCCTCGCCAGCAGTCGCATTTGCGATTGTGTCTGCAACCACAGTGCTGATCATCGCTTGCCCTTGTGCGCTGGGATTGGCTACACCCATGTCGGTAATGGTTGGGGTGGGTAAAGCTGCAGAAGCTGGCGTGTTGATCCGAAACGGTGAAGCGCTGCAAACAGCGTCTAAAATAACCACCATGATCCTTGATAAGACGGGCACCATCACCGAAGGTGCTCCAAAGGTTACCGACGTATTATTAGCTGAGGGGCAAATTAGACAGCATGTATTAATGCTTGCTGCGAGTATTGAAGCGGGGTCTGAGCATCCACTGGCAATGGCCATTGTAGAAAGCGCTAAAGAACAAGGTATTGAAGCGCGTAAAGTCAGTGCTTTTGCTTCAATTGCTGGTAAAGGCGTAGAAGCGGTACTTGATGACAGTCAGCTGTTGTTTGGTAACGAAAAGCTAATGAAAGAACGCAGCATAGACATTCGAGCGTTCATAGACAGAGCTCAAACACTTGCCGAAGAGGCTAAAACCCCGATGTACTTTGCTATCAACAATAAATTAGCTGGTGCAATAGCGGTCGCTGACCCCATTAAACCAGACTCGGTCGAGGCCATTAAACGCCTTCAGAGTAATGGGATCCGCATTGTTATGTTAACTGGCGATAACCGCTTAACGGCAAAAGCCATTGCGAGCAAAGTAGGGATCACAGAATTTGTCGCTGAAGTCATGCCAGAGGATAAAGCGAACAAAGTCGCCCAATTGCAGAAAGAGGGCGAAATAGTCGGCATGACCGGCGACGGTATTAATGATGCGCCTGCTTTGGCACACGCCAATGTTGGTTTCGCCATCGGCACTGGCACTGATGTCGCCATTGAGAGCGCTGATATCACCCTTATGCGCGGCTCATTGCATGGCTTAGCCGATGCTATTGCTGTGAGCAAAGCGACTTTAACAAACATCAAACAAAATCTGTTTGGCGCATTCATTTACAACGTGGCAGGTGTGCCGATAGCGGCCGGTATTTTATATCCATTCTTTGGTTTGTTGTTAAGCCCCATAATAGCTGGCGCTGCTATGGCATTTTCGTCATTAACGGTAGTCACTAATGCCAATCGTCTGCGCTTTTTTAAAGCAAAAGATCACTAGGAGGTTTGAATTATGTTGTGGATAAATTTAGCAGGAGCAGCACTTATCGCGCTTATTGTGTGGTGGTTTTGGATATATAAATCCGCCAGTGTCGCCATACAAGATGGCGCGATTGAAATATTAGTTAAAGATGGCGTTTATCAACCCTCGAAAATAAGGCTGCCGGCCAATCAAAAAGCAATGCTCACATTTACGAGGGTAGATTCATCCCCTTGCTCTGAGTCTTTACAAATCCCAGATTTGGATATCAATGCAAGCTTGACCTTAAACAAAAAAGTGACTGTATCGATACCGCCCACAGAGCCGGGACAGCACGCTTTTCACTGCCAAATGAAAATGTATGTGGGTGAGTTGATTTTCGAATGAGTCGAGGGATGCATAAGTATTCTTCAATTCTATAAACAGTAAAAGAACTGAGCCCAATTGCTCAACTTAACTAGGAGGTGATAAATGGACGGCGTATTTTCATTTTTGTTATTTGCGGTTTTCTTCTACCTGATGATGCGTTTGGGCTGTGGATCACATATGTCACATGGTCATCATAAAGATACAAGTTCGAACAAAGTGGAACCCATCATAGATCCGGTTTGCCACAAAGTTGTGGAGCCAGAACAAGGATACGGGAAACTGCACGAGGGGGAGCTTTATCGCTTTTGCTCGAAGCACTGTCTTGACGAGTTTGACCAACAACCCGAAAAGTATATCGATAAACTTAACAATGCAGGAGCGATATCGTGACCCATAAAATATCATTAATGGCCTTTGGTCATGCAAGTAGTCTGTTTATCAGCATCAGTTTTGTCCTTTGCGTCGCGTTTGGCTTGTTGTTTCCACAAAGCGCCATGTATGACGTTTGGTTAAAGTTGTTGCCAGGCGTTGAATGGCTTAGCTGGCAAAGTTTCTTTTTAGGGCTCGTAGAGAGCTATATGTACGGCTGGTTTATCACCCTTATTTGGGTGCCGTTGTATAATTTTTTTGGTAGCAAAGCGAAATAGCAGCAATGCGTGTTTTGACTATCTACTAGTGGAGATAGATTTATGAACGAACCGATAGCACATTCAGGTATATGGATTTTAGCGCTGATCATGATAGTCGTTGCGTCTTGGTACCTATATAAGTATATGGCACCCTCATCTTGGCACGAGTGGGCAGGGGCGGGCGTAGTACAAGCTTTTATCATTGCCTTGTATGCCGAAATGTATGGTTTTCCATTGACCATTTACCTCTTGGCACGTTTTGGAGGTCTGGATAGAACTGAGCTTAGTGCCAATTTGTGGTCGTCTCTTTTAGGTGTGGGAGAGACTGGCATGATGATCTCAATGGTCTTGGGATACATTTTATTATTCTTGGGTATTGGCTTGTTTTTTCAAGGTTGGCGCCAAGTTTATAAAGCGCGACAAGAGAAAAAATTAGTGACAGATGGCTTGTACGCATTGGCAAGACATCCCCAATATACAGGCTTGTTTATTGCGCTATTTGGCGAAGGCGTTGTGCATTGGCCTACTTTATTTTCAGTGGCACTCTTTCCAATAATTGTTTTTATTTATTATCGTCTATCTTTGCGCGAAGAGAAAAAAGTGATTGCTGAATTTGGGGGAGAATATTTGGCTTACAAAGCACATGTGCCAATGTTTATTCCGCGCATAGAGCAATGGAAGTCATTTATTAAGCAAGCCAAAATATAACTAGTAGATTTTAAGTGCAATGGAAAAAGGAGAAAATATCTTATGAGCGACTTAGAACACAGAGTCGGTGTATCAGAGGCGAACTTAGTGCTTCGCCACCTTAAATTGACGAACATTGATGACGCTAAAATCAGCGCTATTATTCGCGATATCGATGCCGCGTTTGGTGTCGACGCTGTTTCTTTTGAAGGTGATAAACAGACCTTACATATAGGCTACGACGTTACCCATTGTGAACTTGATGGTATTGAAAACATAGTGAAACTAAACGGCGGCGATATATCTCATGATTGGTGGACGAATTTTAAAGAAGGTTATTATCAATTTGTCGATGAAAACATCAGGGAAAATGCAAAGCACAAGCCGTGGAGTTGTCATTCTTCGCCACCGGGTAGTCGGAAAAAACGTTAGTTCACCATAAAAGATGGTGTCGTAAAATCGACTTGAGAGTGGGACAGTCGAGCAGAATATTCTCGTTGGGCAAGCACTAGTATACGAAATACTGCGTGGTTGCACGACCATAGCCGCAAATTTAATTCAACGCAATGATCCAACAATGGTCGACAGTAATCGACCACTGCAGCACACAACTTTAATGTTCGGGCCCATACATGGAATAAAAGCATAAAACAAAATTTAGTTTCCTTGCCAACTCGCGTTCGCGTGCTCATAGTCAAAAATTGACGCCTAGTTTATGCCAAATGAACTCAATCTATTTGTGATTTTTATGTCCAGTCTAGCCAAAGAAAAACTTGTGCTGGTTCATATTTGAAATGAGGAAAAATTTAAGTAAGTAAATGGTTTTATTACAAAAATGTAATCATCTTGTAATCTACTTATTTGAAAATATTGATCCAAATCAAGAAGTGGGAAACCCATACCAATAGGATACAACCTATATTCAACGCGCAGATATGTGATTAAAAAATATTACGTTAATTAATCGCAATAAATAGAGTGGGAAAATGCTATGCGGATGGTTAAAACAATACAATTAGTGACTTTTTGTTCGGCTGCTATCGTCTGGCAAACGCCAACGTATGCGGCACAATCCAATGATCGATTCGTCTTTGTTGGATACGGAGATGTAAAATATGAAAGTGCCGATGTCGCGGGTACTGACAGTTTTTCAACGCGTTTCGTGCCAATCTTTTTGTTCAATCTAAATGACAAGATGCACGTAGAGGCGGAACTTGAAGTAAGTATCAATGAAAACGGTGAGACCCAAACCGAACTTGAATATGCTGATATCCATTATTTTGTGAACAACAATACAACGATTACAGCGGGGAAATTTCTATTACCGTTTGGCCAATTTAGTGCCAACTGGCATCCCAGTTGGATAAATCGCAGCATATGGACCCCTGGAATATATGGTGCACACGGCTCTAGCCAAGCAATGGATCCCATGCTGCCGATTTTGAGCGATATTGGTATTGCAGCACAACAAGTCTATCAAGTGGGTTCAGCCAAGGTTTTTCTGGATGTCTTTATGACAAATGGGCCTAGTTCTGAAGCATCTCATGATGAAGAGGAAGTTGATGACGACCACAATATCGCCCTTGCTCGTTTGTCTTCACCTGCTAACTCATTAGATCCGGATACAGACGGGGATGAACACACAGAAGCTTTTCCTGAAGTGGAATTCGAAGCGACAAGCTCAGACAACAATAGTAACAAGGCGTTTGGTGGTCGGCTTGCCGTTGCGTTACTCCCCTCAATAGAAATCGGCACTTCCTATTACCAAGGTGCGTATGACGAAAACAGCCAGTTAGATATTAAGGCAAATGGTGTTGACATTAATTTCATCAGTACGCATCTGATGGTAAGAGGAGAGTATATTCGTACAAAAACGGAAGCGTTTATTGAGCAAGACCATGAGGAAGTTGTTAATTCACTTTCTCGCAATGGGTGGTTTTTACAAGGGACATTTTTCGTGGGTCACCTATTCGAAGGGCTAGGGAGTACGGAAATTGTTATTGAACGTGCGCAAACAAAAAAAGTAGAAGAGGCCGAGCGATGGATGGTCGGTGTTAATTACTGGTTGGATCCGCGTTCAGTCATCAAAGTGGGTTACGAAGATACAAACGTGGCTGATGGCCCTGATGACAAACGTTTTGCTGTGCAATTCAGTTATGGCTTCTAGGAGGATTATTTATGAAACATCAATTTACCATTAACATACTTGTGTTGTTTATTTCTTTATTCACTTCGCTACACGTGAATAGCAGCGAACCACTGTCAGGCGCAGAATTGATCAACAATAATTGTGCGCGATGCCATAACAGCCGTCCAGTCCAAGAGTTTTCCATAAGTGAATGGAAAGTCATCATGCCACATATGCGAGAAAAGGCACACCTAACGGGAGCAGAAGTCCAGGCCATTCTCAAATTTATGGAAATTGCTTCAACACCTGTGCAAGCACCGAAAGTTCTTGCGAGTGTCAATAAACCCGTTGAGCCAAGAGAAGTTCTGACTCGCTATGGTTGCCAAGGGTGTCATCAGGTGCAAGGCGCAGGAGGCACCCTTGGCCCGTCACTCGATAATATTATCAGCGAAAAAGGAATAGCATTTTTTGAGCGTAAAGTTAAAGAGCCTCAATTTAATAACTCTGCGTCAGCGATGCCGAAAATGCCCATAACCGATGAAGAAATCGCAGCATTGGTAGTGTTTTTGTCGCCTAAATAACGTAGCGTCGTCAAAAAAATACAGATTCAGCATAAGCAAAATTCATTTTTAAACATAAGCTGCTCAATTGAGTATCACTAAAGGAAATAAAATCATGAAAAAAATAACTTCATTATTATTCGCCAGCGTTTTAGTCATTTCACCTATTTCTGCTGTCTATGCACACCAAAACGCGGACAAGCATGAAATGCCGATGATGAAAGACCAAATGATGAAAAAAATGCAAAGTCATATGGAAGACATGCGAGCAATGTTAGCCGCGGTTAAAAAAGAAACAGATCCTAGCAAACGAGAAGTAATGTTGCATGATCATGCTAAAAAAATGGAAGGCATGATGGGCATGATGAAATCGGATGACAGCAAGGGTATGAACGACATGAAAGGCATGAAACATAAACATGATGATATGTCGGCTGAGGATAAAATGGCGATGATGGAAAAGCGCATGAGTATGATGATGGACATGATGGAGCAGATGATGGGGCACACAGCGGAAAAAAGTAAACCAAAGCATCAGCATAAAAAAAATTAGTCGTTTTATAGCAGGATAGGTGCAACGCGCCTATCCAAAAACACCATCATCGTTGGATAATATTATGAATAGATTTATAAAGTTCTTTGCAATTGCTGTCTTAGCAATAGGCTTAGTTAGTGGTTGTACTAGTCAGGTTTACCATGACTATGTAATGAGCGGCCAAGTAGTCTCTGTTTCCGACCGACAAGCAGTTATTTGTGTGTCTGATACAGATGGATTGAAAGAGCATCAAGTCTTTAACGTGTTTCGAACAGTGTATGAACCAGCCGCGATAGCGGAAGGTGAAAGTGCATATTCACGGGAATATATTGGAAAAATAAGACTGGGAAAATCTAAGAATCAACATTTTGCTGAAGCAACTGTGGTAGATGGTGAAATTGTTCGTTATGACATGGTTGAATTTGATCGTGATTTTTAATCCTTACATCATTCTTTGGCTGTCACGCGCTCAGCTTAGAATAAATTCTAAGAAATATAAGTGGGGTGCTAACCTCGCAACAATTGCATTTAGCGCCTTCTTTGCCGTATCTTGCTCAGCTGCGACTCAAGTCACTGAGTCGATGGAAGAAGCTGGAAAACCTGAGCAAGCATTGCATAAACAAATAGAACAAACAGCTCCTAAGTCAACCAGTGACGACTTTGCAGATATTCAAAAAGCCTTGCAAGCATTAGACAATTCTCTCGCGCCCACAACACAAAAAAACACAAGCAGGGAGGCATACAGTCAGCCATCTTCAACTTCTGGTGAACCTAGTAATACAATTAAACCAGCAATGGGCATGGGAAAAAATAGCATGACAATGATGTCTAAATCCAATCAGTCTTGCATGGGAATGATGTGCAAAATGAAGATGAAAAATAGCTCAATGATGGGTATGCCTCAAAAAATACCACCAGTGGTAACGGATACAAATACGTTAATTACATTACCTGGCAAAAGCGACGCATTACATTTGTATCATCTTGGAGAAGACTCGTTTTTTATGAACTTCAAAGACGCTCTGTTTCTATCAGATGAGCAACTAAATCTATTAGTAAATATTCAGGACAAATGGCAAACCTTTCAAGTAAGCCACACTGAAAAGCGAAGCAGATTAGAGTCAAGCTTATGGACGCTTACCTCCAAAGGATTACCGAATTTTAGTGATATTAAAAGTACAATCTCTGCAATTGAAATTATAAACAGTGAGCTTCGTACCCAATTCATCGTATTGGTCGGTGAGGCTGTGTCAGTTTTAACACCGTCGCAATTATCTCAAATTGAAGCCCTTTGGCACAAACAAAAAGGGCTTTCGCAATGAGATTTTCGTTGTTGCCTATATTTACCCTGAATTGTCGGTTTGTATTTTTAATCATGTTTACCTTGACGGTAATAGGTTTTTCTTCTCAGCCAATGGCGCTTCAACAAGCTGAGAACGATGAACATGCTGGACATCATCCAAGCAAAGATGAAAAACCAACTAATGAGATCCCAAGCATTCAGCCAGGTATTGACGCTTCCAGTATGATGGGTCCTGGTATGGGCAAAGGAATGGACAAAATGATGGAGAAAATGGGAGCGCCCAAACCCAAAGATCTCTATCCCTCTTTAATGAGAATGCAGTCAGCTACGCCTGAGCAAACGACACTTCTCTTGAGTAAAGCAACTGAGCGAATGCGATCAGGCAACGAACAACTTTCTAATGGGTTTACCCGGTTGGCAGAGGCCTCACAGGCAGAAGATTATGCCCAAATGCAAATCGCGCTTGAAACGGTAAAAGAGGGAATTGCCCATTTTGATAGTGGTCTTGCGACTAAACGTGCGCTGCTAGATGGACAGGAGCCAAGACGCGTAGCCTTAACGTGGTTCAAAACTCAGATGGATATACTGCCCAGCATACCTGAAGACAATCAGACTATTATTTTGGGGATGACGCCGTTTCACACTTCTATCATGGTGATTTTATTGCTCTTTGCTGTTGTCATGATATACGTATATGGATTGAAAATGCGCAGAGCATCCGTGTTGCTCGCGCAACTCAAAAATGATGAAAAAAATACTCAGGCTTCAGGCACAAGTCAAAAAAACAACACTGGCTTACCCACAAATACTGATACGTCAATAGTTGATGTAGAAACAGCGACATCCGTCCCAACTAATAATGGTGTAAACAGTGACTTATCAGCCTCAATACCTGTAAATTCTGCTGACTCAGGGATGCGACGAAAAGTGTTTAGCGGTGAGATGAAAGTCACAGCGATATTCATTGAAACCCATGATGTTAAAACATTTCGCTTTGCTCATCCGAACAATGACCTCATTTCTTTCAGTTACGAGCCGGGTCAATTTGTCACTTTTTCGCTGCAAATTGATGGCGTCGATAAATTAGTTAAACGTTCTTATACAATAGCTTCATCACCCACACAAACACATTATTTTGAAGTCACCATAAAACGTGAAGAGCATGGTGTGGTATCTCGTTTTTTGCATGACAATGTAAAAGTTGGGGATTCGCTTAAGGTCAAAGCGCCAGGTGGAAAATTCTTTTTTAATGGGAAAGGCGAAAACAGTGTCATGCTCATATCAGGCGGTGTCGGGATCACCCCTATGATGAGCGCAGTAAGATATTTAACCACGACTTGTTGGGACGGTGATATATATTTTCTGTTTTGCACACGTACTACGAAGGACTTTATTTTTGAACAGGAGTTAAGGTATTTACAGGCTCGTTATTCAAATTTGAAAGTACTTGTGAGTATGACGCAAGCAAAGGGGACGTCATGGATGGGTCCACAGGGGCGTTTGACCTCTGGATTAATTCAAGATTTTGTGCCTGAAATTGAAGCAAAAACTGCCCATATCTGCGGACCGCCAGCCATGATGGAGGCCATGAAGGGGATCCTTTCTGGTTTAGGCGTGCCTGAGAGCCAAATAAAAACGGAGGCTTTTGGTCCTGCAACTCCTAAAAGCCTTAATAAACCTAACGTTACTCAGCAAGTGCTAGAAAAAGTGAGAGAAAAGCAAATTACCTTTAGTCTTTCTGGTAAACAAGCTCCGGTGAATGCAGATGAAACAATCTTAGATGTTGCTGATTCACTCGATATTGATATTGATAACTCTTGCCGTGCCGGCTCATGTGGAAGCTGCAAAGTAAAGCTCACCAAAGGAGCCGTAGAAATGGACGTTGATGACGGGTTAGAGCCGCAAGATAAAAAAGAAGGATATATACTAGCATGTCAGGCTATCCCAACGTCAGATGTTGAGGTCGAAGCTTAAATGAATACACATGAGCGAAATTTAGTCGGTAGCTTAGTCGCACTCATGATTTTACTTTGGCTAGGCTTTTTGTGGCATCGCTCTTCACAGTTTCCGGGTAGTCTAAGCGGTTTTGTTGTCGGAGCACTAGCCAGCATATTGATGCTGATCCCACTTGTATATATGTTCATAAAGCGAACAAAGTCCCTAAAAAAGAGCATCACAAAATTCATTCCTATGGCAACTCTGCTCAAAATCCATATTTACGCGGGTGTGCTAGGACCAATATTGGCGTTGATACATAGCGCGCACAGATTTGCTAGTCCCGTCGGTATAATACTTGTGTTGTTTATGATGGTAGTGGTTCTGAGCGGTTTTGTAGGCCGATATGTACTTGGTTTAATATCAACGAAAATGAAAGAAAAAAAGCGTCAATTAAACGAGTTTCAACACGCATTAAATGACTCAAAAAACGACTTGAGAGATGGCGTTAGTGATGCTCAGTATGAAGCGTTTACTAAACGCACTTCAAATATCCTTCCGTCCTTTAGTCTAAGCTTGCTCGGCACTAGACAAGATAAATCATTGCTAAAAGAAAAAGAGTTGCTGAAGATAGTGGATGCCATCTCAGACACCGAATATAGCATTATGATCCATAACACAGCAAAAACTTGGTTTTCTCGCTGGTTGAAGTTTCACATCTTTATTTCAATGACGCTATATTGTGTTCTGTTTATACATATAGCAAGTGAGGTTTATTTTGGGCTTAGGTGGCTATAATGAAATGGTTTGTCGGTGTATTAGCAATCATAGTCTTAGCGTTTGGCCTGAGTCATTTTTGGCACGAGCCTGAAGATTTATCCAAATTAGATTGGGAGCAGGCAATAAGCCCTGGCTCACTTAGTCAACCTCATGCCTTTATTGATAACGATTGTTTAAGTTGTCATACCCCAATTAAAGGGGTAGAGAGAGATAAATGTGTTGCTTGTCATGCAAACGATACGCATATTGTTGCGCGTCAACCAACCGCCTTCCATGCTGATATACAGGAGTGCACCAGTTGCCATATTGAGCATGAAGGTCTCAATGCCAATATTTCTAAGATGGATCATGGTGCGTTGGTTGATATTGGCTTTGACATGCTTCCAAATCTTGATATGCCTTTTGACGAGGACGCCACAACCATTGCACTTGTTACTTATTTGCTCACGAATAAACAAAGACCTGAACCGCTCTTTATTCACCCTGAAGTAACCAACAAAGAGGCTTTACTCAATTGTTCACAATGTCACAGCAATGACGATAAACATTTTGGTTTGTTTGGAAACGACTGTGTGCAATGTCATAGCACAAATACATGGTCATTACCTAAATATACGCATCCTTCTAGTCAGTCACGTGATTGCAACCAATGCCATGAAGCACCGCCGAGCCATTACATGCAACATTTTAAAATGATTTCAGCAAAAGTAGCCGGCGAGCCTAAAGCAAAAGTAGAGGCATGTTACGCTTGTCATCAATCGACGTCTTGGAATGATATTAAACGTGCTGGGTGGTATAAGCATCATTAGCGTATCCCTGAGCTCGCCCATGGTCTACATTACAATGCGGAAAAGTAATTCTACATGCTTGTAAAAAGGTCACTTAGAAAGGCCATTATTCATCATTTTGGTGTAATTTTTGCGGCTAAAAATATACGAGCTCATTCTTAAAACTATCAACATCGATAGAAACAATTAAGGAAATGCAATATGGCAAACTTAGATACCTCATCAAATTTCAATATCTTGAACCAACAAAGTAAAATCGTAAACGATTCAACTTAAAGACGTCAACCCACCCGACCCAGTTCAATCATCTTTCGATGAAGTGATGGAAGCTCAGCAAGAACGAGAAAGAATGATTAACGTTGCGCAAGGAGAGTATATTACGGCAATGCTGAGAGCCCGCAATACAAGTCATTCGGCTCACGAAAAAACGGCTCAAAGAAGCCCACTATAATTTAATATTTAAGGTGAAATAATATTTATGGTCAACCAAAAGTGAAAGTTCAAATTGGTGCAGTTAGTGTAATGTTATCTTGGGCAAGTTGTTATCCATTAATTTTTTTAACATTAGACTATGCACCGGTTATGCTTACCGCTTTTTATCGTTCTATCATAGCGGGCTTATTTCTGGTAATCATTGCCTTATTTTTAAAAAGACCACTCCCTAAAAACAGGCGACAATGGCTGTTTATTACTGCTATTGGTATTTCGGCTACCAGTATAGGATTTTGGGGTATGTTCTATGCTGCCAGCTTAATTTCTCCTGGTTTGGCTACCGTGCTGACTAACACCCAACCTTTGATTGCAGGGATCCTTGGTTGGTTCATTCTAAAAGAGCATATGGACAAAAGCGTCGCCTTAGCTATGGCAATTGGCTTTGCGGGGATTGCGATGATCGGCAGTGAGTCCCTATGGAGTGATAATGGACAGCCTGTTTATGGTGTTATTTATATTTTGATAGCAGCGAGTGGTATCGCAGTAAGTAACATATTACTTAAATTAATCGCAAATAAAGTGGATATTTATTATGCCATGGGCTTTCAACTGTTGATTGGTGCCATACCATTAGGAATTTTTAGTTTTTATCAGGCATACATGACCAATACAAGCGTGATTGACCCGATAGTCGAATCGATAGTGTATCCCAGTATTATCACTTTGCTTGCGATCCCCGGCACAGCGCTTCCATTTCTCATCTGGTTTTGGCTAATGGACAAAGCACCTTTGTATCATCTTAATATGTATAGTTTTTTAACGCCGGTATTTGGGCTGTATCTGGGGTGGTTTTATTTTGATGAGACCTTAACTTTTTGGCAATGGACAGGTATTGTCATTATCGCTTTGTCTGTTGGCTATATTTCGTTTAATTCAAACACTAAGCGTGCACTAAATTGACACTTGCATTATTACCCGTCGCGATATGGCCCTATAGATTCCGTAAAAAAATTTGGTAGCACAGCAGTCCAATTGGAATGCTCGACATGCTCAAGACATCGAGCCATCATCCACGGCTTTGGGGTAATTCAGCTTGTCAAAAAGCAATCAATCGTACAATAGGCTCATGGCAAGAATGTCAGTAAATTTCATTATTCCCCGTAATCGCTCATGCTAATAATGACGGCAATGTAATGAAAATGTAATCCACATGCAATGAACTCAGGGATCAAATCACTTATTTTACGGTCTCGTTGTAAATCTAGCTTCACTATCAAATTTAAGGAATTAACTTTGGAAATTGCGAATAATATTTCAAAAAGCATCGACATAAAGACTGAATCGACTAAAAAAATAGATCCAAAAGCAGAAGACGGTGAGAACTGCGGCAAACAGCAGTTCGAAGAGGTTTTAAGCAAACTACAAGACATCAAAACCGATAAGACTTGATGTAAGCAAGAAGAAAAACCTTTGTGGTTAGTTTTGTTAACAGCACAAAATATCACTCGCGTTCCGTAAGTAAAAATGACGGAGATTTCAATATTTGGTTTTTAAGCAAAACATTGTTCGTTAGCACAGAGCTATTCTGTCGCAGTCGTTAGGGAAGTTACATGCTAATAGTCAGTGAGCCCAAAGATTTTATTTTATATCGATACGGCTTTACACCCAGATTTAATTACGACTTTCATCATGTTTATTTTGATTGGCGGAAAGCATCATGAAAATTGTGTATTTTGGGAATAACTTGTTCTCGTCATGCTTAAAATATTTACTTGATGAAGGCCATCAAATACTGCGTGTTTATAAGAACCAACCTGAACATGGTGCTTCAACCATAACAAGCTTATGTTCTCATCATCATATTCCCTTGGCTGAGGTTAAACCTACTTTAGATGACTTGAATAAGCTTATTTTACTAGGGGCCGAGATGTTCATTGTTGCAGAATATTTGCACATATTGCCATCTACTG
This sequence comes from Alteromonas sp. K632G, assembly GCF_017653625.1. Classification (NCBI taxonomy): domain Bacteria; kingdom Pseudomonadati; phylum Pseudomonadota; class Gammaproteobacteria; order Alteromonadales; family Alteromonadaceae; genus Alteromonas; species Alteromonas sp. K632G. The sequence continues at coordinate 144,743 of NZ_JAGGDM010000007.1, read as the reverse complement.
ACGTTAAATATGCAATCAATCTTCATCCTACCTTGCTGCCAAAAGGAAGAGGACCAACGCCTCTGCCTTACTTAATAAACCACCCAACAATATCGGGGCTCACGCTTCATAAGATATCGGATGTTGTTGATGCCGGCGACATCATTATGCAATTGAAGGTGCCAGTATCGACTGACGAATCTATAACGACCTTGATGGTTAAAATGCACATCGAGTCGCTAAACCTAATTAAAACGTTTTTCACTAATGTTGATAAATATTACGATTCAGCTACGCCTCAAGTCGATCATTCTTACTGGCCGCGCAGTGATATATTTGAAAGAGCGGTAGATTGGAATTTACCCGCCAGTCACATCAAATTATTGTCTCGTCGCTTTGGTTTTTTTGGGGTAGTCGTAAAACTAGACAATGTCTTATTTAATGTAAGTCATATTGAGGCTGAAGAATATGATCATTCTTATTTACCAGGAAACGTCATTTTGGAAGATAAAAGCTTATTAGTCGTAAGCTGTTTAGATGGTATTGCGTGTTTACACAAAACATCAATATCTGAATTGATATAAAGGTTCCAGTGTTGTTTATTACAAGCTTATGAACCAGCAATTTAGTCCCCCCCAGGCATTAGCATTATCCACTCTTCCTCAAAAGATTACAGCATCGGTTGTATTCAATAATACTGCTTCATGGTTCGACGAGGAAACTAAGTGGACTTTTAATAAATAGTCGCTTTTCAAGTGTTCTGACCCTTTGTTTCAACCAAGATCGGTTGCATACAGCTAATGGCAATCTGTCGCCGATTAACTATAAAATGTCTTTAAAGAAGAAGTCCGGTTGGAGTTGACCAGAAAAACTTTTGGCGGGCTGTGGTTCAAGACGGTGAAGTTTTAGATGTTTACCTTCAGACAAAAAGGGAATGTGCGTTTGCTGAATAGCGACGAGCCGCAGAATGACACTCAAGCCTACATTTAGTGCGACTTCAAAAGTTTACTTGGCAATACCTGTTTCTACGATGTCCCAACCGACAGCTGGCGAACAAACCAGAGGATCAGCGGTGGCAGAATCAACCACTGCAAAATCGGTAGCAACCCCGTACCTAGTATAGGCAGCTCCGGCATGTTTGGCGCGTACTGCCAGCGGTCCAATACGTCGGTTGCCAGCCACTCCATGAAAGTCGTGATGACCAGCCCGGTAGCCAGATAAGTTAACTCCGGAGTAAAGGCCATCTGATGGATCCAATCTCTGGATCGAGCGATCACGACGGCGCTCCAGTAAGCCAACACGCTTATCACACCATCGCCTATACTCGCTTGAGTGCACGTTCGAACGACGCTCATGTAGTCCAGTGTTTTCAGCCCCTCGTAGAAAGGCATTTGCCACATCTCCCAGACAAAATTGAAGAGAAAGGAAATGAGCAAGAAATTCGCTTCCGGATTCCGTACCGCGCGACTAATCCAAAGTTGACCCATCACTCTATTTTTCCTTCGAACGCAAGTACTTCCAAAGTGCGTCAATCGACAAAATCGAAACGCCAATAATCAATAGATAAACCAATCCCATACCCATCATCATCCCCATATCGCTTATCATAGTTCTGTCCTCTCCTGTTGACATTCCGTAAGACCACTAAAAGGGCCCCGTCTGCGTGCAATGCGTTGCTACCGCACAGACACATAACTATGTTTATGTGAAAATTTAGTCGAGCTTATTACAAGGTAGTCCGGCAGCCTGCAAATCGTCAAAGCCAGCTTTCGACGCAAAAGCTGCAATATAGCCCATTTGTCGTAATGTGGCTGCGGCTAACGCGGCGCGACCACCGCTGGCACAATAGGTGACTATAGGCCGTTGATGGTCGCTTTCTTCGTCGGAAATTTTCATTTCCAATACACCACGCGGTATAGCGACGGCACCTTCCAGATGACCTTCCTGCCACTCATTGGGCTCCCGAACATCGAGCACTAGCGCGCTGCTGCGACGCAGAGCCTTTACCTTTTCAACGTCGACGGTGTCAGCCACTTTCTTGGCTTCATCGATCATTTGTTGCGCAGTTAAAAACGTAAGCATAAGAATTTCTCCTGATTGCAGTATGAATGAATGGTAAAATTGTCAGTTTGCTATGCATCTGCAGCTAAACCGCAGCCAAGGTTCGCCGGAACGGCCACATCCATCATCTTCGGATCAGGCAGATCCAGATTGCTCATAATGTCGATATATTCCGCACGGCTCTTGCCGGCTAACCGAGGGTTGTGAGCCTTTTCCTCAGCAATGCTGCTGCGGGTCCAGCCCTTATAATCGTGCGCCGGGTATACCAGCGTTGAATCCGGTAGCGTAAATAGCTTTTTAGTGATGGAATCGTAGCTCTGACCAGCGTCGCCGCCTTGAAAGTCGGTTCGGCCACTGCCGCGAATCAGTAGCACGTCGCCGGTGAATACTGCTGGCTGTTCGCAGTGAAGCAAAAAGCTATAAGACTCATCGGTGTGGCCAGGTGTATACAACGCTTCAAGATCAATATCATCCAACCGGATGTGCTCGCCCTCCCGAATGGTTTCAGATACACAGTCAGCCTTTGTCTGTTCGCCCATTGTCGTGATGCAACCGGTCTTTTCCCGCAACTTTCTAAGACCGGTGATGTGATCCGCATGGGTATGAGTATCGATGGCTCGCACTAGTCGAACATCGAGTTGTTCGACTAGTTTCAGATACATATCCACCTTGTCTATTACCGGGTCGATTAGCAAAGCTTCGTGGCCACTATCGCTAGCCAAGAGATAGCTATAAGTGCTCGATTCAGAATCAAAAAATTGGCGAAATAACATATTTATCTCCCATTCGTATTTAGTTTGTAAATAATAGTAGTCAGTGCAGTATCTAAAAATATTTGCAATTGCAAACTGAATCCAAACATGGGTAACTCCTACATATTGGCTGAACCAATATCGATAATAAAAAGCAGCCTTATTGGTAAAGGTAAAGTAATGTTTAATTTATCGTTGTATTTAAAATTACTCTGTACGTTAACGTTCTTAATATGAACTTTCAAAGAGCTGAGTACAACATCCATGCACCAGCTCCAATCATGAACAGATTTTCCGTGAGGGAAACAAACCCAAGTGGCACGTCGCTATCGCCACCAACGCACGCGCACTTGAGCTCTCGTTTATCGATATACACTGCTTTAAATACTGATATTGCGCCCACCGTTCCAATGAAAAGGGACACAGGTCCTACAATAAATCCAGATATCGACGCTAGCATGCCAATACCAGCGAACGCCTCCGCAAACGGATAGACATAGGCATATCTGATGTTGCGCATGGCTAACAAATCATAGGTAATAAATGAATTTGAAAAGGTGTATAGGTCGCGCAATTTTTGAATGGCCAATATGGTCATACTATAGGCAACGAACAACTCAACGACATTTATTAAGTTAACGCCGGAGGTGTATGCAAAACTAGTGGCTAAGCTCATTAAAAAGGCGACTGCAAAAATGGCTAGTACGGGCGTATAGGTTGTGCCGGTTTGACCTGCCGGCTCCATGCCAAAATAATCTCTCAAATCGTCATAACCGCCAATTTTATTGTCGTCGATGAAAGTTTGAGGTGTGGTTTCAACATTATTTTTTTTCTTAAACTCGTCAGTTTCTTCTCGCGACTTCAATTTATGGTCTTCTACTTCAAAGCCTTTTCTTTCGAGAAGGTCTTTTGAGCGTAACCCATAAGGGCAAATATGCTCACTGGTGTGCATTCGATAAAGCGTTGCTGTTTTTTTCATCTTATCGTCCTTATATCAATCTAATAAACTATTGATTATTGTCCACTAAATGCTGGGACAGCTCTTTTAGAGGCGTCATCGGCTGATGTCGCAATACCATTTTTTTCTATATCCTCAAGCAACCATTTCATTTCTTTAATTTCGCGTTCTTGCGCACTGATGATCTCGTTTGCCAATTTCTTAACGCGAGGGTCTTCGATGTTTGCTCTGCCGCTGGTTAATATGGCGATAGAGTGGTGCGGTATCATGGCTTTCATCCACGAGGAGTCTGCAACTGTCGTTTGAGAGCGAACTAAGAATAGCGAGATAGCGAATACTGCCGCACTACCTAATAATATTAGTGTGTTTTTTGCTTTACTTTCATACATGTTCAACATAAATAACAGCATGATAATTGCCATGATGGCGCCCATGTATATCGCCATATACAAACGTGTTTCACTAAAGAAAACATGGTCAAATGCAAAGGTGTTGAAATACATCATCAGCAGCATTGCTGCAGTTGAGGTGAAAATCATTGCAAAAAATTTAGTGTACTTGGTCATAATAGGTCCTATTTTATTACTTATTCATTGTTTTAAAAATTAATGATGCAGAACAACTTACAAGCAAGAAACCTGTCATGGCTTCAATGCCTGCTAGAAGATATAAATGCCGTAATGGCTCAATTGGAGCCATTCCCAGTGTGGTGAGATTGATTAGCGAGAAATAAAAGATGTCGACAAAGGTGGCAACGGCTTCTCCATCAAAACCACCTAGCCCGAGCGTAATGGAAACTCTAAAGCTAATTGCAAACAACAGCGCCGCAGTTAACTGACTAATAGTTATTCCATACACGACGCCTAGTAGAGTTAAAAGCGGCGACAGTCTGGTGTTGTCCATCCACGCTCTGAGTTGTTGCAGCCAAAAATAGTGGCTGCCCGTAACTAAACCGATGGTTACAAAAGCAATTAAAAGCTGAAGTATAACTTCCATTTTATTATCTTCTCTATCCTCTTAAAACCAAAACCGCGCACCCAGAACAAGTCCAGTTTCGCTTATCGGTTCACCGGCTAGCTCTGCAACATCGGCGGTGTTGCCCAATGATTTGCTCCAATACATACCCACATAAGGGGCAAACTCTCGCGAGAATTCGTAACGGTAGCGAAGCCCTAATCGAATTGAATTGAAGCCTGATTGGCGATCAAACCGTTCAGACTCCGATAGGGAGGCGCTAATTGCTAAACGAGGCTGAAGATATGAGGTTTGTGTGACTCTTACTTCATATTCTGCTTCCATTGCAAAACTGATGTCGCCATCTTCATTTATCATTAACGAGTTATCCATTTCAAATTGGTAGGGTGCCAAGCCGTAAAGGCTTATAACCGCATAATTTTCCATATTAGATTCACTTGTTAACGTTCCTCGAGTTCCTAATCCTGCTTGCAACTCCCAGTAGGGCGCAATTAATTTACTAGCGAGTATCTCTGCTCGTTCAATGTCTGTTGGCTCACCATCATTTTGTTTGTTTTCACCTTCACTTTTGAAATAAAGGCGATACGTGTCACCACCGTACCAGCCAACCATATCCCATACCCCAATATTTTCATCTTCATCGGTGCGGGTATATTCGAAGCGGTCAAACAGTATCGTACCAGTGTAATAATCAACAACAGGCTCTGGCCAATCAGATGGTGTAGTTTCTTGTGCATGTGCACCTGCAAGTAGGGCAGTCATGCTAGTCGCTGCAAGAGATAAAATAATAGTATTTACATTCTTCATAGTCATCTCCTAAGATACCGACACAATTCTGAACATACCTGCATCCATGTGATACAGCAGATGGCAATGGAATGCCCAATTTCCGGGTGCATCTGCGCTAATGAGTAGCGATACTTTTTCACTGGGCTTTAAGCTGATGGTGTGTTTTCTTGGCGGTGGATAATTGCCATTCTCCAGCTCCATCCACATACCGTGTAAATGGATAGGATGATTCATCATAGAGTCGTTTACCAAAATAAGCCGTATTCGTTCACCGTATCTAAAGTGTACAGGTTCTTTCACTTCGCTAAATTTAAGACCATCGAACGACCACATGTAACGCTCCATGTTGCCGGTTAAATGCAACTCAATAGTCTGAGTTGGTTCGCGCTCATCTGGCCATGGTTCAGCACCTACTAAATCGCTATATAATAAAACCTTATGCTGAACGTCTTCTAGTCCAATGCCGGGCTCATCTAAACGGCTGGTCGGATTGCTTGCAATCATTGATGCCCCAACGCCATGACCCGAAGAATCGTGTTTGATGTCAATGCTGTCTATGGGCAGTGGTTTTTTACTTTGCGGCATATTCATCATTTCTGAATCGCCCATATCATTCATTTTTGACCTATCTGAATGCTTGCTCATGGATTTTGTTGAGCCGTTCTCATCCATATTTGGCATGCTATCCATGGAAGACATATCTCCCATTCCCATCGCTGCCATTCCGCGCTCTGGCATTTGGCGAAGTTCAGGAACAGATGCTTGAACGCCCAAATCAGTCGCTAATGTACCGCGAACATAACCACTTCTATCCATACTTTCAGCATAAAGCGTGTAGGTTGTGGCTCCTTTGGGTCTCACAATTACGTCGTAGGTTTCAGCAACGGCAATGCGAATTTCTTCGACAGTAACCGGTTTTACTGGCTGACCGTCTGCAGCAACGACAACCATCTCTAATCCAGGGATCCTGAAATCAAAGTAGGTCATAGCAGAACCGTTGATTAGTCTTAGCCGCACGCTTTCGTTTGGTTTGTACAAAGCCGTCCAGTTTGTTGAGGCGTCCCGCCCGTTCATGAGGTAAGTGTACGTTGAGGCGGTAACGTCTAAAATATCTCGTGGGTTCATGCGCATATCAGCCCACATCGCTCTCTCTTTTAGCGTATTTATGAAGCCGCGTTTTTTGATGTCGTTTACGGTGTCCTCAATGGTTCTTTGTTGATAGTTGTAATAACCTTCAGCGACTTTTAAATGTCTGAATACATCATGTGGGTTTTCGAAAGTCCAATCGCTAAGCAAAATGACGTGTTCTCTGTCGGCACCAATGTCACCATCTTTCGGATCTATAATGACTGGCCCCAAATGGCCGAGTTGCTCTTGCAAGCCTGAGTGGCTGTGATACCAATAAGTACCGTTTTGCTCAACATCAAATTGGTATCGAAACGTCGAGTTTGGCGCTATCCCAGGAAATGCGACTCCCGGCACACCGTCCATCGTGTAAGGTAAAATAAAGCCATGCCAATGTATGGACGTGCTATCGTTGAGTTGATTGGTCACATTAATGGTGACATTTTGGCCCTCTTTCAAACGTAATAATGGGCCCGGTGACGTGCCGTTTATAGTAATAGGCTGAGAAGTACCGCCTGCAATATGTTTGGCTTGTTTTGCAATCGTTAAATCGATGACCTCGCCACTAACGACGCTGTTACCAAAATTCATTGCCAAATTATTTTCATTTATGCTTTCTTTAGTATAGCCCTGAGGCATAGCCCATGGCGCTGACATTCGACTAGTTAATGCTAAACCGCCAGCGGTGTACACGGCATTTCTTAGAAATGTGCGCCGCTGATTTTGTTTTGTGTTATTCATTTACAACCTCACATTAATATCTACCGGACTTATATCTGACTTTTACATTATCGTAAATCCCGCTAAATAAAAGAAAAGCACCCAATAAAAGCCGCTATCTGACAAAGATGTAATGCAACGGTAATCTGCCTGTTATGAAGTTTGTATCTGCATCGTTTAAATTAATATGGCTGGCAGAATCATTAGTTAGCCTTCAGAGCTTAAGGATATTTATGAAGATAGAAAGTATGCGCGACATACTGCACTGGACTGTAAAATTCCATGAGCAATTGGCGACATGTCTGAAACATTGCGCGCCGAGTCACTCAGAGCGTACAAAAATGGCAATGCAATACTTGCTCGCTCACGAACAGCATCTTGCGGCTTTGGTTAAAGCGTTTTCCGATAACGCTAAGTTTAGTGAATTGGAAACCTTGTTTATAGAATATTTGGAGAAAAACCCAATTTTCCTGCACGACCATTGTGACGGTGATTTTGAGAATAAAACGGAATCTGAAATTGTTGCTAACGTGCTTGACCAGCATCAACAGGTAATAGACCTATACTCATACTTAAAAGAGCAGGCCATTATTCCTCATCATATAGAGCTTCTAAGCAACTTATTGAAGCTTGAAAATCAAGAAATAATATTAATGGCACAAGGCTTGAATCGTTTTCAAGATATGTAGCTTCGCTTTACGGACAAATGATGCCTCGTACTCCGTACAACATGATAATCAAGGAAGTTAATAATGGCCGAACACGAACATTCAAATTATGACAAAGGCAGTTTGAGCTTAGCCGGCGCAATAGCAATGGGTACTGGCGTAATGATAGGCGCGGGCATTTTCGCACTGACCGGGCAAGTAGCTGAGCTAGCTCGCGAGTGGTTTCCCTTTGCTTTTTTGGCTGCTGCCATCATATCTTCAGCGAGCGCGTATTCCTACGTTAAGCTATCTAACGCTTTCCCTTCGGCAGGCGGTATTGCTATGTTTTTAAAAAAAGCGTACGGGAAGGGCACAATAACCGCATGTTGTGCCTTACTGATGTACTTTTCTATGGTTATTAATCAAAGTTTAGTTGCGCGAACCTTTGGCAACTATGCTCTGCAACCTTTTGACATTGAGCCAGAGAGATGGATGGTACCTGCTCTTGGTGTTGCTTTACTAATTGCCGCGTTCTTGATTAATGTACTTGGAAACAAAATTATTCAGACGACGTCTTTTATCATGGGAATAGCCAAAGCATTGGGGTTGCTGGTGTTAGCGGGCGGGGGTATTTACGTTGCTGATGCGGGTTTTACTAGCACTTTTATTGTGCCTGCTGATACGAGCGTTAGTAACTTTATAGGCTCCGTGGCGTTGGCTATTTTGGCTTTCAAAGGCTTCACTACTATTACTAATAGCGGAGGCGAGATTGTTGATCCAAAGAAAAATGTGGGTCGAGCCATTATCATTTCAATATTCATCTGCTTTATAATCTACATGTTGGTAGCAGTAGCGGTTGGAACTAATTTATCGATAGATGAAATTGTGGTGGCAAAAGACTACGCGCTAGCTGAAGCGTCAAAGCCAGCATTCGGAAGAAGTGGCCTTTGGATCACGGTAGGCTTTGCTATTGTTGCGACAGTGTCGGGTGTTATTGCAAGTGTGTTTGCCGTTTCACGCATGCTAGCGATGTTGACTGATATGAAACTAGTACCACACAGTCACTTTGGCATGCCCGGCAGCGTGCAACAGCACACAGTTGTATACACTGTGGTAATCGCCATGTTACTAACAATTTTCTTTGATTTGAGCCGGATTGCATCGTTAGGCGCAATCTTTTATTTGCTTATGGACATAGCAATACATTGGGGCGTGTTTAAGCACTTGCGTAAAGAAGTTAACGCAAGTGCTGTAATCGTGTTAAGTGCAATAGCATTGGATATCGTGGTGCTAGGGGCATTTATTTGGATAAAGGCATCCTCTGATATTTTGGTGATCTGGGCCGCGATAATTGGCTTGGTGCTCATTGTAGGGGCTGAGAAGTTATATTTAAGCAAGTTTCGGACAGATTCATAATTTGAGATCATGCTCATTAATAGAGAACATCAAGATTAAAAAGTACTGGAATAGAATGTGTAATTAAAACTGATTTTCCAGGAGGGGGGTAGTTATACTCCTGATATGTATCGCTATGTCTAATACTTTTCAGTATTAGACATAGGGTGCAGGATTAAGTTATAATGTTTGCATCTTAACTAACAATCACAACACACTTGGCCATCACTAAACCCACACCGTTGTTTCCCACGTATACTGAGCTAGCAGAGCTCAGTTTGTCTGACTATCCACAGCTAAGTTCATTCTTAGACAATCAACCGACATGGATGAGACAGCACTGGGACTGGGCGAAAGAATACCTTTTATATATTGGTCGCAACAAATCACAACACACGTACGTGCGTTTTCGAAATGACATCGAAAAGTTCCTATTGTGGGTCTTTATGGTAGATAAGCAGCCAGTAGATGATTTACGTAAAGCAGATATTTTGCGATACATTGATTTCTGTGTGGCGCCACCGGTTAAATGGATAAGCACCCAGCTCCATGACCGATTTCGCCTCAATAACGGTTACTTTGCTTCAAACCTTAAGTGGACGCCGTTCAGGCAAACGCCGCCGAAATACGATAAAGACAGAGTGCTCGATCCGAAAAAGTACCAACCCTCATTGCAGACCCTCGAATCTACCTTTGTGGCATTAAGCTCTTTTTACCGCCATCTCATCGATGAAGAAATTTGTTTCGGCAATCCTATTCCATTGGCAAAACGAGACTGTAAGTACTTGATAAAAGACAGTCAGGTAAAGACGATAAGTCGATTAACTGAGCAGCAATGGCAATATCTCTTGGATACTGCCGTTGAGATGGCGGATAGTGATCCGCTTTTGGAGCGTAGTTTATTTACTATTGCTACCATGAAAACCCTATTTCTGAGGCTTTCAGAACTCTCGGAGCGCAATGATTGGACGCCCTTGATGAGTCATTTTTGGACAGATGAGGGCAACAACTGGTGGTTTAAGGCCTATGGAAAAGGCAAAAAGATAAGAGATATCACGGTACCACCGGGTTATCTTACGTTTTTGAAACGCTATAGAAAATGGCGTGGACTATCACCTTTACCGTCCAAAGGTGAGCAAACCGTTCTGGTTGAAAAAATAAGAGGCCGCGGTGGTTTAACAGGTCGTCAAATTTCGAGGCTTATTCAGAGCGTGTTCGACGCTGCATTTGACAAAATGAAGTCAGAACAAGGATTAGAATCCGCTCAGAAATTAAATGAAGCCACCACACATTATCTGCGTCATACCGGTGCAAGCATGGAGATAGAGCGTGATAGACCGCTAAAGGATCTATCAGAAGATCTGGGCCATTCTAGCAGTGCGACAACCGATACGGTGTATGTGCAGGTTGAGCGAAAAAAGCGTGCCTCATCTGGCAAAGATAGAAAAGTCGAGTAGCTAATGCGAAAGAGAACGTGCTACATGTGCGATGCCTTAGCGACAACGAAGGAGCATATTCCTCCAAAAGCATTGTTTCCAAAACAAAAAGATGTGCTCAGTGAAATCAGTCTACGCAAAGATTTAATAACGGTACCATCCTGTGAGAAACACAATAATAGTAAGAGTAGAGACGATGAGTATTTAGTGTTTTGTCTATCTACGTGCTTTCATGGAAATGACATAAAAGAGCAGCTGTTTAATACCAAGATCATGCGAGCAATTGACCGGCGGCCTGACACATACTCGAACTTTTTAGATAACTATCAACGTGTAATGCTAAAACATCCCGATGGAAAAGTAGAACACACTGCGGCGTATTCAATCGACCTAAGACGTTTTGACAGCGTGTTATCGCACATAGCATGTGGATTATATTACCATCACACTCAAAGTAAGTGGGAAGGTGCCACGCTTGTTATAAGCAATGAATTACGTGATTTTAGCTCTACAAACTCTGATGAAGTAAATAGGTTGACTGACGATACTATCGAGCGCGTAACATTGTTCTTAAGCGAAACCAATAGTTTTGGAGCAAATCCAGAAGTTTTCTATTATAAAATTTATGATGACCGGCCCAAAGTTTTTGTAGTTTTAATGACATTTTATTCTGCGATATCGGTCGCGGTAACGTTAACTGAAAACAATAAAATTAAATAATGTCTATATGTAAATCATATGCTTACACCAGTACATCGAAAATCAATGACCTAAACGGTAGTTCAGCCCAGAATAAAAAGGCGATTTGCGGTGTTCTTACTTAAACCGCCATCGCCTTTTTTGTCTCTACTGGTGTACTAAAGCCAGTGATTTCATTTAACGGTTAGCATTCGATAATATTAACTGCCAGCCCGCCACGTGCTGTTTCTTTGTACTTGGTTTTCATGTCGTTACCCGTATCACGCATGGTTTTAATGACTTTATCTAACGATACCTTGTGCTCGCCGCTGCCTCTCAGTGCTAACCGTGAAGCGTTTATCGCTTTAATTGCACCCATAGCATTGCGTTCAATACAAGGAACCTGTACCAAGCCACCCACGGGGTCGCAAGTTAATCCTAGGTTATGCTCCATACCAATTTCAGCTGCATTTTCTACTGCAGGTACAGTACCGCCCATCATCTCTGCCAGCGCACCCGCAGCCATAGAACATGCCACACCCACTTCACCCTGACAGCCTACTTCAGCACCCGAAATGGATGCATTTTCTTTGTACAAAATACCAATCGCTCCTGCGGTGAGTAAAAAGCGGCTAGCCACTTCTTCATCCACTGGGCGAATAAATTTGTCTACATAATGTAAAACCGCAGGAATAATACCGGCCGCGCCATTGGTTGGCGCAGTTACCACTCGGCCCCCAGCTGCATTTTCTTCATTTACGGCTAAGGCAAATAAGTTTACCCAGTCCATGGTTTGCATAGGGTCAGTAGTATGTTCGGTTTGCAGGCGACGATAAAGCGCCGGCGCACGGCGTACAACTTTAAGACCACCTGGCAATATGCCTTCACTGTCGATGCCACGTTGAACACAGGCTTTCATCACTAACCATATTTCAAACAGCTTTTGTTTTACGGCGTGAGCAGGTTGAAAAGTCGTTTCGTTCTTAAGCATAAGTGCGCTAATACTTAACCCATTATTTTTGCATTGCTCTAGCAGCGCAGCACCAGACTTAAAAGGAAAAGGTACAGTCGCTTGAACGGCACCGGCATGTGCTTTAGTGGCATCAAAGTCTTCTTCTTTTACGATAAAACCGCCACCGATGCTGTAGTACGTTTGCTCGCACAGCAGGGTGTCGTTTTCATATACGTAAAAAGTAAGTGCATTAGCATGCTTAGGAAGGGTTTTACGGCGATGAAAGACAATCGCGTTTTTGTTTGGAAATAAAATAGGCTTCTCGCCATTTAGGCACAAAGATTCTTGGTTTCGTACGTCTTCTAGTAATGGCTCTATTTTATTCACGTCAATGCTTTCAGGCATTTCACCCGATAATCCAAGAATAACGGCTTTACCTGTACCATGACCAATACCGGTTTGACCTAAAGAGCCAAACAATTCCACTTTAATCGTCGTGATTTTTGAAAACAATGCGGTGTCTGTTGCAAGTGTTTTAGCATATTCAGCACCCGCACGCATGGGGCCAACGGTGTGCGAGCTTGAAGGGCCAATACCCACGCTAAACATATCAAAAACACTAATCATAAAAATACACCAGTCTACATTACTAATACCTAGATCATGCATGTAGACGGGCTTAACTACAATACAGAAAACCTAATCAATTGATAAGAATTGCTAATGTGGTGTAAAGAAACATTTAACGGCACGCAAGGGTAAGTGTGTTTGAGAGTAGGTGAGCTTAAGGATGAATATGGTGAGACAAGTTTCGTAGTATGGCAGCCGTAGCACCCCAAATCATATGTTCATTCCACGGAATAAAATAGATAGGCGATGAACGCTTACCTTTACGAGCAGTATGAATAAGATGATTTTTGCGATTCAGTACATGAGCTAAAGGCACCTCGAAAGCACTTTCTACTTCGTTAGGGTCGATAACAGGCGTAAAACTGGGTTCAACAAAACCAACAACCGGGGCTATCTGATAACCGCTTACTGTCCTGTAATTGGGTAACACCCCAATAATTTCTACGTTTTCAGAAGGCATGCCTATTTCTTCGCGGGCTTCTCTTAAAGCGGCATCAAAAACGCTGTTATCTACTTCATCTACTGCGCCACCGGGGAAACTAATTTGCCCTGGATGATGACGTAAGTGATGTGCACGCTCTGTGAGTAATACCGTCAGCTCATTACCATAATCCATTAAAGGAATTAATACCGCAGCAGGCCTACCTCTAGATTTAAGCGGGTAATCGGGCTCTCGGTGCGTTTGACGCAAATGGTGAAATTGGCGGAGGAAATCAGCTCTGTTCACGGCCCGCTCCAAAGTGGGAGGTTAGCACTGGCAGAATTTTAGACACTTTATCCAAGGTTTCTTTGTACTCGTCATTAGCCACTGAATCTAAAACAATACCACCACCAGCCCAGCAATGCAGCTGGTTATTCTCCGCAAGCAGCGTACGAATACAAATGCTTGAGTCCATATCTTCACGAAAGCCCATATAAAAAATGCTGCCGCAATAGATATTGCGTCTATGTACTTCAAGCTCGTCTATAATTTCCATCGCCCTAATTTTAGGTGCGCCTGTAATAGAACCGCCAGGAAATGAGGAGGCAAGTAAATCTAATGGCGTTGCATCGTCGTTAAGTTCGCCGACAACCGTGCTCACCAAATGATGCACTGCTTCATAGCTTTCTAAGGCAAATAACTCAGGTACTTTTACTGAATGAGGCTTGCAGTGTTTTGAAAGATCATTACGCAGTAAATCAACAATCATAAGGTTTTCCGCACGATCTTTCGATGCAGTCAGCAAAGACTGAGCACTTTGTGCATCTTTAGCTTCATCACTAAACCGTGGGCGTGTACCTTTTATAGGTTTAGTTTCCACCACGCCCTGCTTAACACTAATAAAGCGTTCGGGAGATATACTTAAAATAGTGCTGTTTTTTAACTGAATGAATGCAGAAAAGGGCGCTTGGTTACTTTCTCGTAAGGCGCGATAAGCGTGCCAGCAATCGCCCGTGTATGCAGCTGTGAAACGCTGCGCCATGTTTACTTGGTAACAGTCGCCCGCTTTTAAATAGTCATGAATTCGTTCAATACGGTCAATATAGGCTTCTTTTGTTAGGTTAGATTTCCAATCACTGGTTAATGAAAACGGCGTTTTAGCAATATCATCACCTTGTGTTTTCTCATCATTGATAGAGGCTAAAGAGACACGGCCTATATGGTCACTTTCTTCGCAAAAATCGCCAGTATCAGCACTATCTTCAAAATCAGTAGTAAAATTAGGCTGTATGACAAAGTCAGGTGGTGTGGTTTCACCTGTCGCCGAGCAAAAATACAAGGTACCGGTAACCGTATCCTCAATTAAAGATGACAGGTAAAGCCCTACGGAAAAATCTGGGGTGGTATAGGTTTGCGCCGCATTTGCTGGAAGCTTTTCGTAATAGCGCCCTGCATCGTAACCAGCAAAACCCGTTACGCCTACAATAAAAGGGAGTTGTTTAGCTAATGATTGGCTAGTCTCATCTACCTTAAGATTGGCCACTGATCCATGAAGGTAGTGCGTGACGGCTTCAAAAGGCTGAAAGTTAGTTGTGAATGCCTTCTCGCCATCTAATTGCACTAGAGGGGCTTCACCGTGCTTGGCCGTTACGGTAGCGCTAGGCTCCCATACCATCACATTGTAGCGACCATTGCTTTTCGTGGAGCCACAGGTATCAAGCAAAACGGCTCCCGCGCGGTGGGCAACCTGCTCAAAAATATCTATAAGGCAAAGTGAAAACGATGTGCTGATTGGCGTAATGGTAACTTGCGATGTTGCGGGCATTAAAAACTAACTCTATACATCAGGTTAAGAAGAATGTTGTCGGCATTGAAGCTGCGTTAAATGGGTACTGGAAAATTAATTAAACCGTATTAGCACGCTATCAAACAGCTAACGTTAGCTAAGCGCGTTAAATTTACCTGCACAAGTTTGTTTTATCGCAAAGCTTCACCCATATTTTACATGGTACGGTGCCAACAGATGCGCTAGTATACGCTTTTTTAGCAGGCTAAGACCACGAAAGCAAAATAAAAAAAGAGGATGTCATGACCGTTATCCGCCAACAGGACTTCATTGATAGCATTGAAGATTCCCTACAGTTTATTTCTTACTATCACCCGCTCGACTACGTTAAAGCCGTAGAAGCAGCGTATAACCGAGAAGAAAGCCAAGCAGCTAAAGATGCGATGGCACAAATCCTTATTAACTCTAGAATGTCAGCTGAAGGCAAACGTCCTTTATGTCAAGACACCGGTATTGTGACCTGCTTTGTAAAAGTAGGCATGGGTGTGACATGGGATAAAACCGACATGACTGTTCAACAGATGGTTGATGAAGGTACTCGCCGCGCTTATCTAAATCCAGATAACCCCTTGCGCGCTTCTATCGTTGCCGACCCTGCGGGCGCGCGAACCAATACCAAAGACAATACACCGTCAGTTGTGCACATTGATATGGTGCCAGGTGAAAAAGTTGAGGTGATGATTGCGGCAAAAGGCGGCGGCTCAGAAAACAAATCTAAAATGGTAATGTTAAACCCTAGCGACAATATTGCAGACTGGGTAGTGAAAACGTTGCCAACCATGGGCGCCGGCTGGTGTCCACCTGGCATGTTAGGTATAGGCATTGGTGGTACAGCTGAAAAAGCAGCAGTACTGGCTAAAGAAAGCTTAATGGATCCGGTAGATATTCAAGAGCTGATTGCTCGCGGCCCAGAAACCACAGATGAAAAGCTACGTGTTGAAATTTTCGAGCGCGTGAATCAATTGGGAATTGGTGCTCAGGGCCTAGGTGGCTTAACGACCGTAGTAGACGTTAAAATTATGTCTTTGCCTACTCATGCGGCGTCTAAGCCTGTGGCGATGATCCCGAACTGTGCAGCAACCCGCCATGCACATTTTCATTTAGATGGCTCAGGTCCTGCTGAACTTACGCCGCCTAAATTAGAAGATTGGCCAGAGGTAACGTGGGAAGTGGGTGAAAACACCCGTCGCGTTAACCTTAATGATGTGACCAAAGAAGACATTCAAGACTGGAAAGTGGGTGAAACCGTATTACTTTCTGGAAAGATGTTGACTGGCCGTGACGCGGCGCACAAGCGTATTCAAACGATGCTTGATAACGGTGAAGGTTTACCTGAAGGTGTAGACCTAACCAACCGCTTTATTTATTACGTAGGCCCTGTTGATGCGGTTGGCGATGAAGTAGTAGGCCCAGCGGGTCCAACTACTGCTACTCGTATGGATAAATTCACTGACATGATGTTAGAGAAAACAGGCCTTATCGGTATGATAGGTAAAGCAGAGCGTGGCCCTGCAACGGTGAAATCTATTGCAAAGCATCAGTCAGTTTATTTAATGGCCGTAGGTGGTGCAGCATACTTGGTTTCTAAAGCTATCAAGAAGTCACGGGTAGTGGCGTTTGAAGATTTAGGTATGGAAGCCATTTACGAATTTGATGTGGAAGACATGCCTGTTACCGTAGCAGTAGACAGCACAGGCGCTAACGCGCACGAAACTGGACCTGCTATTTGGAAAGCAAAAATTGAAGATTTAGATAAAGCGTTATCTAAGTAATCATACATTTGTGTTTAAAACAGGTGCCAATGGCACCTGTTTTTGTTTATAGTGCTGTATAAATTAACAGTGCGTGTGTATTTATGTATTCCTTATCTGATTTGTCCCCCCAATATTTGAATGCTGGCTTATTTTTACTGGCGTTAATTCTTCTTATTTTGCTAATAGCGACCCGTAGAACACTGAACCAGGCTCACAAGAACATTGCCGAAAAAAATGATGCGTTACTTGCGCAGCAGCAGACCTACAATGAAACCCAAGAGCGTATGGGCATGCTGGTTGAAAAATCACGTCAGTATGAGCAGGTGCTAGCTGAGAAACATCAACTTAGTGAAGCATCAGGCGTGCTACAAAAAGAGTACAGTAAGTTGCAGGCGCAATACGAAGCGCAAAAGGCTAGGCTTGATGCGCTTATGCAGAATCATGAAGAAAAGCTTGCGTTAATGCATTCCTCAGAACAACGCTTACAAACCCAGTTTGAAAACTTAGCGAATAAAATTTTTGATGAGAAAAGCGCAACCTATCAAACCCAAAGTAAACATAATATTGAAGCGGTATTGGCGCCCTTTAAATCCCAATTAGATGGGTTTAAACGACAAATTTCAGAACAACACATTCGTGAAGGGCAAGAGCGAGCGTCACTAAAAACGGAAATTTTAAGTTTAAAGGCGTTGAATCAGCGCATAACCGAAGAAGCTTCAGCGTTAACCAATGCCCTTAAAGGCGACAATAAAAAGCAGGGGAATTGGGGCGAGGTTATTTTAGAGCGCATACTCAAAGAATCTGGTCTTCGTGAAGGTCATGAGTTTGAAACCCAAGTGTCGGCACAATCTGAACAGGGTAGGCGATTGCAACCCGATGTTGTGGTGCATTTACCGAATGACAAAGACGTGATTATCGATTCCAAGGTAAGCTTAGCGGCGTACGAGCAATATTTTAATTGCGACGATGACGCCAGCCGCAAACAGTATCTCAGTGCACACGTCGCTTCAATCAAAGGCCATATTAAAGGGCTAGGCGCCAAGGAATACCAGTCGCTAAAAGGGCTGCGCACATTAGATTATGTTTTACTGTTCATTCCTATCGAGCCAGCCTTTCTATTGGCCATTGAAGAAGAGCCGGATCTTGTTTCACTCGCGCTTAATCATAATATTATGTTAGTTAGCCCCACGAATTTGCTTGTGGCATTACGTACCATCAATAATATTTGGCAATACGAGTACCAGAACCAAAACGCGCAGCTCATCGCAGAACAAGCAGGAAAGCTATACGATAAATTTGTAGGCTTTGTCTCTGATATTGAAAAGATTGGTAAAGCACTAGATACCGCCCATGGTAGTTATGATGCAGCAATGAATAAGCTTTCAAGTGGGCGTGGAAATTTAGTCCGGCAAGTAGAGAAGTTCAGAGAAATGGGGGTTCAGCCCAGTAAACGGTTAGACAATACCTTGTCGAGATTATCCGATGAAGAATAATAAAAGCGCGTAGTTGAGGTAGTTATAAGGCTAATTAGGTTTAACGTTAACTAGGAATACTCTACGTTTCATCAGATATAAAAAAGGCCGCTTAACAGCGGCCTTTTACGTTTAAGTAATATCTAGGCGATATCGCTTATTTCATTTTACGTCTGCGTAAATACACAACTGGAACAAGTAGCAATGTTAACCAACCCATTGAACCACCGCTCTTATCAGTAACGCTTACGGTTACTGTTTCTGTTGTTGTATTTAAGCCATCAAATGCAACCACTTCAAACGTAACAGCAATAGTGCTATTCGTATTAGGCGCTGTAGTCGTTAGACTTGAGCCTGGGATGTCATTGATGGTAAATGTAACGTCATCACCTTCTGGATCTGTTGCTGTAGCAGAAACAGTGATTGACTCACCTTCTTCAACAGTAAACGGAGCCGTGATGTTGATAACAGGTGGTAAGTTATCTTTTATCGTTACATTAGCGGTTGCCATTGAAGTGTTACCGTTACTATCAGTAGCAGTAAGCTCAAGCACAATTAGCGTATCTTCCGTTACTTCTGGAGCAACTAGGATAGCTTCTTCTATGCCAGCACCTGCAATGATAGCTGCTGGTCCTTCAACTTGCTTCCAAGTAATGTCGACAGCGTCGCCATTAGGCTCTTCTACTAGGCCAGGTAAGTTCAACTCCATTAATTCAACCACTTCTAGTGTTGCCACTGTCATGCCGTCGATAGTTACAACTGGAGGACCTTCAACTTGTAAACCTTCGTAAGTTTCAGATACTGCAGATGCTGCACCAGGGATGTTAGTCACTTCAGACATGGCCATCATTTGAATAGCACCACCAGCGTCATCAGCATTTACCATAACGGTGTAAGCTAATTGAGTAGGGCTGCTATCAACGTCATCAAGATACATACAGATTTGCGTACCAGATGTAATTTCAGCATCAAAGTTAGCATCAAAGAAGTCTTGGCTGTAAGGCGTGTAGTAAGGAGCTTGACCCGTAGCGCCATCAATATCTTCGTAACCAATAGTCACAGGCAAGATACTACCAAGGTCGTGCGTCACGTTATCGTATGAGAATACGATGTTTGGCTGACCTTCAGATGGCTCATTGAAGAAAACAATTTGGTAATCTGCAATATCAGCGAAATCTTCGCTAAGACCCCAGAATCTCATGTTATCCCATTCAATGATGGTATACGCAGCACCTGCAGTAGCAACAGAAACGCCTACGCCGTTAGCAACGTCAAATTCTTGGTCGCGCCATAGCGGAGCAAGAACACCATTTGGATCTGCAACATCTGGAAGTCCTTGGTTAACCCAAGGCGACGAGATAGCAGTACCTAATGTTACAAAACCATCATCAGTAACTGTAACTGCACTATACATTGTGCCTAGGAAGTAAGCAGGAAGTGAATAAGTTCCGTCTACTGTATCCCCATCCAATGTATCATCTATACCAATACCAAAACCGGCTAGGTCGATGTATCCACCGCCTTGACCGAAGTCAGGGTTAGCACAGAATGCGTCAGTAGCATTAGTGGTAATTGCGTAAGATGGAGTAGCACCAAGTAGCGATTCTTGGGTAATAGACCAAGAAAGCGTATTTTCAGTAGCAACACCATCATGAGACAGTGAGCCTTCAACTAACGTAACGTTATCTGGTAGCGTCAGTGAAATTTCATAGTCACGGTCTTCCGTAGTAAAGTTTGGAAGTACGTTTACATAGAAAGTGGCTTCTTCACCGGGTAGAACACGCTCTTCAGATTCTGCAGTTACATAAACATCATCTTCAGCACGAACGATATCAACAGGAATAACGCCAAGGTTATCAACGTTATCAGCATCAGTACCTATTGAAACAGCACCAACGTAGATATCACCCTCAACCGCGTCAGTTAAATCCCATGTAAAGCGTACATCGAATTCAGTTAACTGAGGAATAGCAGAAGGAGCGTCAATAGTTAACCCTTCACCTGGCTGGTTATCAACCATGGCATGCGCTAATACAAAGCTATCTTCAAAACCTTCTTCATCAGATGATGCAGCCCAGTTTTGTACAATAACCCAGTAGCTACCTGCGGTTGGCATTTCAACGCTAACGTACTCTTCAGATGTTGCAGTGGCGCTTATGCCAATAAGCTCATCTTCTTGAGGAATACCATCAGCATTTGCATCAAATACAACACGCAAGTCAAGATCTGGCGACGTCGTATCCATAGTTGCAGCTACTAAACGAAGGGTACCTTCAGGTACTTCGATTTGAGTAATATGCAAGCCATCTTCTAAATCATCTAAGTAGTCGCTGTTGTCTGAGTCTTGCGCAACCATACCTTCAACTTTGGTTGCCTTGGTTAAGCCGTAAGACGTAACCTGAAGATCAGTAATCTCAACTGCCATTACATCTTCAAGCAAGTACGAGTCTTGATTACGATGTGCTTCAAAGTCGATTTCATCAGGTAAGTTACCGTTAGATGCAACAATTGAAACAGGAAGATGTAAGTCTGGCGATGAACCAGAAACTAAGTTGATTTGACCAAATGACCAAACATCACTTTCGGCGCGGAATGCATCAATCTCAATCGTTAACTCTTGAGATTGTCCTGCCGTTAGGTCGAAGGTAGCTGGTGTAACGGTAATTTCTATACCATCAGAAATTCCCACACCGTCTACAGACCAAGAGCCGTCTTTAGTTGCCGTTACAGTACGAGTCCATGTGCACGAACCTACACAGTTGTCGTCGGTAACAGAAGGTAGGTTAAGTGTACGAGGCTCACCACCTAGTGCTGGATCAGCAGAGGCATAATTTGCGTCTGTTTCATCCATAACTAAGCCAGATTGAACTGCTAGGTCTACTTCAATGCGACCTGCGCCCATATCAAACCAATCTGCTGCGGTAACACCGTCTTCTTTAAGAACATCGGTGGTAGCCGTCATCATAAGAGCAGAACGTACTTGATCTGGTGTCCACGATGGTTTCTCATGACGTACAAGTGCAGCAGCACCCGCAACATGAGGACCTGACATAGACGTACCTTGAAGGTAGGCGTAATCAGCAGGAGCAGAACCTGTAGAATCTTGACCGTACTGTTCATCAGAGTAAGCAGCATAAATGCTAACGCCCGGCGCAGTTACCGACGGTGTTAGTGTGCTAATTGATGTATTAGGACCACGTGAAGAGAACTCAGCCATAATATCAGCCGCGTCGTCGTCCACTGTTAAAATGCCTTCAGAGGCAGTAATTGAAGCGGTATGGCCTTCACCTTCTGCTAACCATGAACGCAGCATATCACCGTTCGTCGCATCAACATGGATACCTGGTATAATATACGCATCGTTATTAACTGATGTTGCACCATCTGCAAGGTTTGCTAGAACGAAACCCGCAGCGCCACCACTTGCAACGTTAGATGCTTTAGCTACACGAGCAATAGCACCACGGTCACAAACAACAATTTCACCCGCGAAAGTATCTTCAGGGAAAGGCTCTAAACACTGTGCTGGGTCGCCATCAGGATCGTTTGCATTGGTGTAATCACCTGCATAAACGATTGAACCAGATATCGCGCCAGAGTTACTCTTACCAGCGATAGCACCTAACTCAGTTGCACCACCAGTGAAAGAGATTTCTTTATCATACTCTACACTTCGACCGTGCGTAGAAGCACCAACAACGGTAATCCAAGGTGCGTGTTTCTCAGTTGTTTCTGGATCAGGGCCGCTATTGCCCGCAGATTGAGCAATAAAAATGCCCGCGTTACGTGCATTCAACCACGCTGCGTTAAGCGAACCACTCCAAGGGTAGCCACCACCTGAAATTGAGAAGTTGATAACATCAACAATACCTGATTCAACCGCATCATCTACCGCTGCAGCCATAGCCGCACCAGTACAACCTGCATAGGTATCACCAGTGTTACCAGGTTGACATACTTGATAAGAAATAATGTTTGAGTGAGGGGCGACACCTGAAATTTGACCAAAGGTAAAACCAGTCGCAACACCATCACTGGCATTCACATCAAATTCAGCCGTAACTTCACCGACATCGACAAGCACGTTACCGGCTGCAGTACTCGCAGTATGTGAACCGTGACCGTTGTAATCTTCACCAAAACGTATAGTGCCGTCCTGAGGGAAGATATCGGCATCTGCGTATACGTCAGAGATAGACGGGTAGCTATAAATACCAATTAGCTTATCGTTACAACGAACTTCAGCTTCAACTGCACATTCACCTAAGTAAACATCGGCGCCAAGTGGGTTAGTGTGATCGTAACCATCACCACCTACGTCAGCGAAAGAAGGGTGATCACTGTTGATACCAGTATCAAGTACCGCAACTACTACACCTTCACCTTGACGACCTACGCCGCTTTCATTAGCTGTGCCGTCCCATACTGCAGGAGCGCCAATTAAGATAGGGCCAGTGTCAGTATCAAGTTTATACACTTCATCGCGTTCAACGTTTTTAACACCAGGCAAACGCGCTATGGCTTCTGCCTCAGCTGGTGATACTTTTACCGCAATTGCGTTAAGTGCATATTTATATTCTGCTATAGTTTCAAGAGAACCTACAGCAGACTCTGCTTTAGCAATAACTTCTGCTTGTTTCTTCTCAAGGTAAGAGGCATATGCTTTTACTTCTGGAAGCGAAGCGTCTAAGCGTTTACTAGCAGACGAATTAGATCGTGTTACTGAAACTTGTTTTTTTAGTTGGGGGTTAGTAGCTTCTAAACCTTCAACACCACCATCGTAGCTCGCTACTGCGTCATCAGAAAGATGTACAAAGTAAATGTAATCTTTATTTTCGAGTCCTTTCTCAGCGGTGTAGAGTATTTTTGGTGTGGAAACTGATTTAGTGTTCTTGTACTTATTTATCGATGTCGCTTTTACTGCTTTGAGTTGATCAGCAGTTACTGAAAACGATTCGGTTGCAGATGATAGCTCTGCAGCAGAATGCATGGACATCGACATTAGTGCAGCTGATACAGCTAACGTCACTTTATTATTCACAGGTAACCTCCGTCGGCCTGTTTTTGGGATTTTCCCTGGATGGATGAAATTTCTTATTTTTATTGGCTTTGTTGATCCAATTTTTATTGTCATAACAATGACAATAATATTTCTAGCACAATTTTTTTCACTTTGTAATGAATATTAAACATTAATATGAATTACACATATTGTTACATTTAGTCATACTTTTTAATTTGATATTCGCTAAAAAGTTAGGATGAAAATTTGACTGTATGACCGCAATTTCAAGGCCTATCAGCCATCCTCTTACGCTAATCTAAGCTTATTTTTACAATTTAGTACTTTATATTTATCCTTTTATTTGCATCGATTTAACATTCTTGGTGATTATTAGGATATCAATACTACTAAAATTAGATATTGAGAATTTTCATCATATTTAGTTAATAAAGCACTGCTGAAATAGCACAACGCCACCAACATACTTCCACTAGCATAGTGAACATAGCAATCTCGCTTTCGAATCCTTCAAATTGCAGGGAGATTATTGTGGAAGATAGAAATCATCTCGGAAAAATTAAAACAACAAACAGGGTTGAAGTTATCGGCAACGGGTTAATTGATATTCCCATGCTTCAATTGCTTAAATCAGATGGAAGTGAGCATGAAAACGCACAGCTTCCAGAGCTTGACCAAACCCTGGCGTTAAAAATTCACGACACCATGGAATACATCAGAATTCTCGATGAGCGAATGGTGGCGGCGCAGCGCCAAGGTCGAATTAGCTTCTATTTAGCAAGTACTGGTGAAGAAGCCGCTGCCGTTGCTAGTGCAGCGGCGTTATCTCCCCATGACATGATCATGAGTCAATACCGTGAACAGGGTGCACTTGCTTTTAGAGGCTATACAACTGATCAATTCATGAATCAAATGTTCAGCAATAAAGCCGACCCCAATAAAGGAAGGCAGATGCCTATCCATTATGGTGATAAAGCGCTGAATTTTATGACTATATCGTCTCCATTAGGAACCCAAATACCACAAGCATCAGGTTATGCCTACGGGCAGAAAATGGCAGGTAATGAAGCCGTCACTATTTGTTACTTTGGCGAAGGCGCAGCTTCGGAAGGGGATTTCCATGCAGGCGTAAATATGGCTGCGGTACTTAATTGCCCGGTTATCTTTTTCTGTCGTAATAATGGGTATGCCATTTCAACGCCGTCAGAAGAACAATTTGCTGGTGATGGTATTGCATCACGCGGAATTGGCTATGGGGTAAAAACGATTCGGGTCGATGGTAATGACCCTTTAGCGGTATTCGCCGCGACGCAGGAAGCACGCCGTATAGCGTTAGCAGAAATGTGCCCGGTATTAATAGAAGCCATGACTTACCGACTTGCTGCGCATTCTACGTCTGACGATCCCACGGGCTATCGTTCTAGAGATGAAGAAGATAAATGGCGCGCAAAAGATCCAATCGCCCGAATGGCGAATTGGCTCACCCATAAAGGTTGGTTTGATGAAAAGCAAAATAAAGCCAAGGTAGATAAAGCGCGTCAAGACGTGCTCGCGGCGCTGAAAGTCAGTGAAACCATTCCTATTTGCGGCATAGAGGAAATAGTTGAAGATGTTTATGACAGTGTACCCTGGCATTTACAAGATCAGCTTACTTCGCTAAAAGCTCATATTAAACAATACCCTAAAAAATATCCTAAAACGTCTGGGAGTGTTCGCTAATGGCTAAAATGAACTTACTACAGGCAATTAACAACGCGTTAATTACTGCCATGACAGCCGAAGAAAAAGTCATGGTGTTTGGTGAAGACGTTGGCCATTTTGGTGGGGTATTTAGAGCTACCAGTCATCTACAAGAAAAATTTGGCAAAGGCAGGTGTTTTAATACGCCGCTTACCGAACAGGGCATTATTGGATTCGCAAACGGGCTTGCATCACAAGGCGCTTTCCCTGTTGCTGAAATTCAGTTCGGTGATTACATTTTCCCCGCGTTCGATCAAATCGTAAATGAAACGGCCAAATGGCGTTATCGTTCAGGCGGCCAATTTGATGTTGGCGGCCTTACCATACGCACGCCATATGGTGGCGGTATATCGGGTGGTCATTACCACAGCCAATCGCCAGAGGCATTTTTCGCCCACTGCGCAGGTTTAAAAGTGGTTATTCCACGAGACCCTTACCAAGCTAAAGGTCTGCTTCTAGCGTCTATTCGTGATAAAAACCCGGTGCTGTTTCTTGAGCCAAAACGTTTATATCGCGCGTCTATTGCCGATGTACCTGAAGAAGATTATGAACTGCCTCTCGGTAAAGCCGATTTAGTACAAGAGGGCACAGATATCACCCTATTAGGGTGGGGGGCACAAATTGAGATTTTGCAGAAAGCAGCTGAAATGGCGCTAGATGATGGCGTGTCGTGTGAAATTATCGATTTGCGCTCAATTTTACCGTGGGACGCCGAAGCAGTCATCAGTTCGGTTATGAAAACCGGTCGACTTCTTATTAATCATGAAGCGCCGCTCACTGGCGGCTTCGCCAGCGAAATTACCGCCACTATCCAAGAAAAATGCTTTTTGTATCTAGAAGCGCCTATTACGCGTGTTTGTGGTTTAGATACACCTTATCCACTTGCTCATGAAACCGAATATATGCCTGATGAAACTAAAACCTACGAAGCTATCAAGCGCTCATTACATTATTAAAAGGGAGCCAATAATATGAATATTGATTTTATTTTACCTGATATTGGCGAAGGTATTGTTGAGTGCGAAATCGTCAAGTGGAATGTGAAAGAAGGGGATGTTATTGCTGAAGACCAAAGTGTGGTTGAGGTAATGACAGATAAGGCTGTGGTAGAAATTCCTGCTAAGCATTCAGGCACGGTACATAAGCTTTATTATAAACAAGGCGATATTGCAGAAGTGCATAGCCCACTATTTGCCCTTGATACTGATGAAAGCGCTAGCGAAAGCCATCAAAATAGCACCGAAGACCCAACGGCTGTCGCTACAGATGAGCAAGCAGGCAAAGAACAAAAAGTAAACGAAAATACAAACCATCGCGCAACGCCTGCAAACAATAATACCAGTGAGCAAGGGAACGCGGCCATTAATGAGAAATGGCAAGATGGGGATTTTGAGCCTCCTATCGCTATACCAGGAAAAGTACTGGCAAGCCCTGCAGTACGTCGTATTGCAAGAGAGCACGAGATTGATTTACTTGCCGTTGCGGGGAGTGGCAAAAAAGGCCGTATTTTAAAACATGATGTCAGCCATGCTAGCGCGACCGGCGTAAGCGCAAACATTGATGAAAGCCCCGGTGAGAGCTCTGGTGAAAGCCCCGATGAAAGCTTCACTATGTCAAATGCCATGGGCGAGGCTAACAATATGTCGCGCTCTAAAGTGAATAACACAGCAAGCGAAGCAAGCTATACCGAAAAAGTACGAGGCATTCGGGCCGCTATGGCAAAACAAATGGTGGCGTCAGTAAATACCATTCCTCACTTTACGGTGAGCGATGAAATTAGGATGGATAAGCTAATTGCGTTAAGACAGTCGCTAAAACCTATGTTTGAAGCAAAAGGAATAAAGCTTAGCTTTATGCCATTTTTTGTAAAAGCATTGTCGTTGGCGTTAAAAGAATTTCCCATCATTAACAGCCAATTAAACGAAGATGGCACTGAGCTTACTTATTTTAATCACCATAATATCGGCTTTGCTGTTGACGCTAAAATGGGTCTTTTAGTGCCTAATGTTAAAGGCGTAGAACACCTTTCTTTGTTTGATATCGCCCAGCAAATGCATACCACTATCGAGCAAGCTCGAGAAGGTAAATTAAGCGGGGATGCACTTAAAGGTGGCACTATCAGCATTTCAAATATTGGCGCTATTGGTGGCATTACAGCTACACCGGTTATTAATAAGCCAGAAGCTGCTATTGTCGCGCTGGGCAAAACGCAAACCCTTCCTCGCTTTGCCGCTGACGGTAGCGTTGAAGCGCACAGTATTATGATGGTGAATTGGTCTGGCGACCACCGCATTATTGATGGTGCCACTATGGTTCGCTTCAATAATCTCTGGTCTAGCTTCATCGAGGAGCCAGAAACCATGCTAATGCACTTGAAATAGCGATAGGTATTTTTAACGTGGGCGGTAGGCCCACAGCCTAGTGATTGATAATTATTTAAATGTGAACACTAATATCAAAATGGTTTGATCCAAGTGCTTTGAATTTAATTACAGAGCGCTTATTGATGGGAAGCTTATTTATATCGAGGTTAATTGCAAGGAACTGGGTTGTCGGGCTTGTGTGGATGTTAGGCCAAGCGTTATTATTGACAGCTAAACTACAATTTCCTGCGCAGTTTGCGCGCCAACTCATGGTATATCGTGCTTAGCTATCAACATGCATTTCATGCCGGCAACCACGCCGACGTTATCAAACATCTTTGTTGGATGGGCGTAATAAGCCATCTAAAGAAAAAAAATAAGCCTTTCACCCTCTATGATACACATAGTGGGGCTGGGCTTTATCAACTCGATGATGCTTTAGCATCCAAAAATAAAGAGTATGAGTCTGGTGTAGACAAAGTGGCAAACCTATCGGCAAGTTCGCCTTTGTTACAATCCTATTTGTCACTATGTAACGGGTTTTTAAGTGATAGATGTTACCCGGGTTCACCGGCTATTAGCGCCAAACTGAAACGTGATATCGATGTGCTGCATCTTATGGAGTTACATCCAGCTGAACACGAAAAGCTTGATGATGCCATGTGGCAAATTGGCGATAGCCGGAGCCATGTTCATCACAGGGATGGTTACGAAGGCTTAATTGCACTGACGCCACCATCACCTAATCGTGGCGCGGTATTAATAGATCCGCCTTACGAGAAGCTTTCTGAATACCAAGATGTAGTCAGTGCGGTGAAGAAAGTATTAGCACGTTGGCAGCAAGCACAAATGGTAGTGTGGTATCCGCTACTATCACAGAGAGCAGGGGCTAAAAGTGGGGCTAGCCAGCAGATGTGTCAGTCGTTATCGGCACTAGGTACGCCTTGTTTCACTATTGAACTTACCGTTGAAGAAAATACCGCCGATGCTGGCATGTACGGTTCTGGCTTATGTGTCATCAATCCACCTTGGCAACTTGATGTCAGTATGCGTGAAGCCCTTGATGAGATCACGCCGTTATTAGGAAGTAACGCTGTGTACACATTGACATGGCTAACTACAGAAGGTTAGGCCCTTTGACTCGCACTTATAAACGAATACCTAAAACGCGTTAAAACACATAAGCGTAAACATTAAAAAGAGGTAGGCAATTGGCATGTCTCAGGTAAAAGGGTTAACGCATTTTTATATACCCGATGAGCAGTCTATTTATTTGCTCTCGCATGCTGATGCTAAAAAGCTCAAGGATTGGGTAGCACTGTGCATCGACCAGTTAGCTAGTTTAGGTTATCGCAATATCTCCCTATTGGGAAAAGGGGCGTTTGGTTTTGCATTTGCAGGTACCGCGCCCAATCAAAACCCAGGCTCAGGTTCAAGCTTTAGTCAAAGCTCAATCGCTCAAGAACACGTCTTTAAGTTTTCTCGAATAAATCTTCCTCAGCATGTACAAGAACGGCTTGAGGAAGAAGCCTTTATGCTATCTCAAGTATCTCATCCTTATGTGCCTGCATTGGTTGAATATCAGCAAATAGGTAAACAATCTATTTTGGTGATGGGCCGTGCCCCTGGCGACGATCTTGAAAAAGTAAGTTTGGCTCGTGGGCCACTGCCGCCAAGGATCATAGTGAAAATAGCGGTACAGCTTGGTGATTTGTTGCAGTGTTTTCGGCAGCATACGCAAAATGGCAATGCCAAACCTATCGTTCATGGCGATATTAAACCTTCTAACTTGGTATGGGACGAATCTACAGAGAGCATTGGGCTTATCGATTGGGGCTCATCTGTGTTTGCACAAGTAGATGAAAATGGTCAGTACACCAGTAACAATGTGATGGATTTGATGTCTAGCGAGCTTCACCAAACAAACGCCCGATTAGGTGATGTTTATTTTATTGGAGAAGAGCAGTTAAATGGGGCGTTATCATCACCACGCTTCGATGAGCAAGGTATGGCAAGCACGCTATATGCTTTAGCATCTGGGCAATCATGTCGGTATGGCCATCAGGTTATTCGCCCTTCATCGTTAGGCTTGCCAAAAATGCTAGCAAGCATATTAGAATACATGCTCAGTGACGACCCAAAGAAAAGGCAACAAGGAGGAGATTACTTCTTCAATAATTTGCACGTGCTAAAACACATGGTGTTTTCTAAAGACACCGTTTTGCAGTATGTACCGAGTATTCCTACGTGGGTTACGCCATCGCAAGATGACATTGAAACCGTTGTTTACAGCTCTCGAAAATCTTATTTGCGCCAGCAATCGGTATTAGAAGATGCTTCATTACGGTATATCGATGATGCCCAGTTCGATCGATATTACAAAAACTTTTTGCAAGGCATGGGCGATACCGAAAAAGCCTTTGTGTCGGCAATTAGTCGTCTTGGCCGGTATCCCGTTGTTGGTGGTATGGCAATTCGCTGGGAGCCAAACGGCGTTTATGTAGACTCCAGTTTAAATCTACACGACGCGGCATTAAAAACAGCTTTCGAACTTGCGGTTAACAACGTGATTAACCTTGCACGCGCTATTCATAAGCCTGGGGTATTTAAATGCTGCATGTTTAACGCTAAAAACACGCTGCATATCGAACGAGAAACCGAGAACGATGCGTTTGTACCAACATCTAAATGCGTAATACCGTTTGATTTGTCCCGCGCATCGGTGGCACAAGATGAATCTAGAACCCATTCTTACTTTGAGGATGGCGACGATCCAGATGAGCTTTTGAAATTACCTGAGCCTATTATTACAATTATTAAAGAGCTGAATACGATTCATCACACTGGCTGTATTATCTTTGAAGCCTTAAGTACCCATTTAAAGATTCATAGTTATTACACATTGCTCAATCATCACGAGCAAGATAGGTTTTCTGAATTATTAGCCAAGTTAGTTGAACATGTGCCGTCAATAAAAGGGCTAGGCATTTCAGGCTTTATGAAGTTACCCTATAAAGACACGCGATTTTTTGAGCATAGGGCGTATTTACCTGAAAAATACTACCCAAGAAACCCGAACGCTGAGCAACAAGAGAAAGAAAAGCATGCCTGAGGTTAAATTATCTTCGTTATTTGAATTAGAAACTGTTGAAGCGGGTTTGTATCGCGGACAAAGTTGGGATTTAGGCTTTCGCGCATTATTTGGTGGTCAAGTTTTGGGGCAGGCGTTAGCTGCGGCTTATGAAACGGTAGACAAAGACCGTGTTGCCCATTCGTTCCATACTTACTTTTTGCTACCCGGCGATGCAAAGAAACCTGTGGTCTACGATGTAGAAGTAGTGCGAGATGGTCGTAGCTTTTCTGCCCGAAGAGTAAAAGCAATTCAAGATGGTCGAAACATCTTTTACATGACAGCATCGTTCCAAGTGCCAGAAGAAGGAATGCATCACCAGCAAGCGGATATGCCTGACGTACCACCGCCACAAGAAGTGCAGTCTGATATCGAGTTTTATGAAAAGAACTTCGACAAAATTGCCCGTCCTATGCGAGAAGCATTAAGTTATCATCGCCCGGTAGATATCCGTACTATTGGTGCGGCGAATTCCTATCAGTCTAATCGCCAACCGGCTAAACGCTATATTTGGATGAAAGCAAGGAATGAGCTTGCTCCAGAGATTACACTGCAACAAGCGGCATTAGCGTATGCTTCTGATTACCACTTTTTAAGCACGTCACTACAGCCTCACGGAATTTCAGTCACCGACAAATCACTACGTATTGCGACTATCGATCATGCGATGTGGTTTCACCGCCCCGTTAATATGAATGAATGGTTATTATATGTAATGGAAAGTCCGTTTAGTGGCGGAGCAAGAGGTTTGGTGAGAGGTCAGATTTTCACTCAACAAGGTGAGCTGGTAGCCTCTGCTACGCAAGAAGGCTTAATGCGACAAGTCGATGTCGACTAACAACATATCAACACTGTATTTTGAGCCAACTATAAAAATATTAACAAGGAACGCTTATGCAATATTCTCTTGATACGTTAACGCCCAAGTGTGATAGCACCAGTTATGTTGCCCCCGGCGCACATGTTATTGGCAACGTGATATTAAAGCCCCATAGCAGTGTATGGTTTAATGTGGTCATTCGCGCAGATATGGATGCGATTACGGTAGGGGAGCTCACGAACGTACAAGATGGTAGTGTGCTTCATACCGACTCGGGCATTCCTCTAACGTTAGGTAAAGGCGTAACCGTGGGTCACAAAGTCATGTTGCATGGCTGCACCGTAGGTGACTACTCCTTAATTGGTATCAACGCGGTGGTGTTAAATGGCGCGAAAATTGGCAAGTACTGCATTATTGGCGCTAATACGTTAATTACCGAAAATATGGAAATTCCAGACTACAGCTTAGTGGTGGGATCACCGGGAAAAGTGGTAAAGCAGTTCGATAGCAGTGTAGAGGAAAAGCTTCAAGCATCTGCAGCGCACTATGCGCATAATGCCACGCATTACAATAAGCACCTTTCTGAAGTTTAATCAGTATGCGCAAGCCAAATTATCATGTCTTATGTAGGAATAACCGCTAACCGCTATTATTCTTGCCACTTCCATTATGTCGTTGTATTCCTGCGCTTCATTTCAGCGCTTTATTGCAGAGCGTTTGGTCAAAGGAAGTTATACCTGTCCCATAAAAAATGCCCAGAACATAGGTTCTGGGCATAGGGGAATGGCTCATTGCTGAGCCGTGCGCTAACTATTGCAAGGGAGAAGTGCATGCAAATTCTTTCAGACGGACAATAACTATAGTCCATATTTGTTCATTTTATAAACTAAACATTGTGAAATTTATTTTACAGACCCCTTAATCTAAATAAAATGATAATAACTTCTGAAAAATCATAGGCTTTTTACTGGTCGGAGTTTCTGATTTTTTTTCAACGCTTTTATCCTCATGATACGCACGGGTTATCCACATCTTGCTCAATGCTCACTTTGTTATGGGGTGAAGTGATTCCATTCATGTTAATTATGTTCATAACAAGCTGTTGTACCCAGCCGTTAAGATTGTAAGAATGCAGGTACGCTATTGTTACTATTATTGTTAAGGACTGATATGCAAACGCATTCCACTTTTCTTCCGCCTGAGCGCACATTAATGGGGCCTGGTCCTTCAGACGTAAACCCTCGTATTCTTAACGCTATTGCTAGGCCAACTGTTGGTCATCTAGATCCGCTATTTATCGAGCTTATGGATGCTACCAAACAGCTGCTTCAATACGCATTTAAAACTGAAAACGCATTAACAATGCCTATTTCAGCCCCGGGATCCGCCGGGATGGAAGCCTGCTTTGTTAACCTTGTGGAGCCAGGTGATAAAGTATTGGTGTGCATCAACGGCGTGTTCGGCAACCGTATGGTTGAAAATGTTGAACGATGTGGCGGTCAAGCTATCGTGATTAAAAACGATTGGGGCAAGCAAACCGATTTGAACGCGGTAGAAGATGCACTTAAAAAAGAGGCCGATATTAAAGTGCTGGCTTTCGTACATGCAGAAACCTCAACCGGTGTGAGAAACGATGCAAAACGGTTATGTGAACTTGCAAAACAATACGACTGTTTATCGATAGTCGATGCCGTAACCTCTTTAGGCGGTATTGAGCTAGACGTAGACGGGTGGGGCATTGATGCCATTTATTCGGGGTCACAAAAGTGCTTAAGCTGTGTACCAGGAATTTCACCCGTATCGTTCAGCGACCGTGCAGTGCATGTTATTCAAAACCGCAAAACCAAAGTGCAAAGCTGGTTTTTAGACATGAACTTAATTGTGGGGTATTGGGGGAAAGGGGCTAAGCGTGCTTATCACCATACTGCACCGGTAAACAGTATGTATGCATTTTATGAAGCCCTACTTATTTTAAAAGAAGAAGGCTTAGAAAACGCATGGCAACGCCATCAAACTGGGCATAACGAGCTGGTGGCTGGACTCGAAGGCTTAGGTCTTTCACTTGCCGTAGATGCTGAATATCGCCTACCTCAACTCAATGTAGTGAACATTCCAGACGGTGTTAATGACGCTGAAGTTCGCGCAAGACTACTTAACGATTTCAATTTAGAAATTGGTGCTGGTTTGGGTGAGTTTGCTGGTAAAGTATGGCGCATTGGATTAATGGGCTATGCGTGTAAACCACGCAATATCGATCATTGCCTTACATCGTTACAAAAAGTACTAAAATAAAAAATACAGATTAGGGCATAAGTTTACGACACATCAAAAGTGGGCCATCGGGCCCACTTTTTATTATCGCCATTGGGTAAGCCTATAAAGCAAAAAAAGTTAAACGCTTTTTATTAAAACTGACGTATCAGTTAACTCGCCTGTTTTATGAATGATTTAGTTGCGGTTCATAATACGTTCACTTACCGTTGCTTATGATTTGCCTGAATTAATGATAATAAACACGGAGTTTTTAATGAATTCAATCAGTAAACTAGCGATGCCTCTTAAACGTACTGCCGCAGGCAAGCGCTTATCACCGATGATATTATTAACGGGCATTGTTGCCACAATGCTTAGTACGGCATCAATGGCTCAGCCTCAGCAACAACTTATCCATGTTCAAGGCACAGGCGCTATGTCAGTCACGCCTAATGCATATTCAGTTACCTTTGTTATTGAAGAACAAGGCGAAACTGTTGGTAAGCTTAACACGACCCTTGCTTCCGATTTACGCGCTGTTGTTAGCTTTCTGCTAGAGCAGGGTATTGAGCGCAATAACATTCAATCTATGCAAGTTCGTTTAACCCCACGCTATGTGAACAGTCCTAATGGTCGAGTACAAGAAGGATTTACGTTAAGTCGCGAAATATCAGTGACTGATTCCAATATCGAAAACTATGATAAAGTATTGGACGGGGTACTAGGCCGTGGCGTTGACCGCATTCAACAATTCTCGTTTGTTAGTACAACGCAAACCAACGCATACCAAACTGCATTAGTTGCAGCGGTGAAGGATGCCAAGGCAAGAGCGGCACTTTTAGCGAAGGAATTAGGCGTTGAAGTGGGCGAAGTAGTTGCAATCTCTGAATCTGGTGGCAATATGCCCGTTCCAGTTATGCGTGCAGATGCGTTTGCCAAAGAAATGTCTGTTTCTTTACCAGGGCAAGAAACGGTTGAAGCGCGCATAAACGTTAGTTTCACTATTA
Organism: Alteromonas sp. K632G; assembly: GCF_017653625.1. Taxonomy (NCBI): domain Bacteria; kingdom Pseudomonadati; phylum Pseudomonadota; class Gammaproteobacteria; order Alteromonadales; family Alteromonadaceae; genus Alteromonas; species Alteromonas sp. K632G. The sequence continues at coordinate 109,817 of NZ_JAGGDM010000007.1, read as the reverse complement.
TTCAATAGCAGGGTAACCGTTTGAAAGAAGAACAATACGCCCAGTTAATAAGCCAGGCGAAAAGCCTGGTTGCTGGTGAGCACGATGTCATTGCCAACATGGCAAACATCAGTGCACTACTTTTTAACCATCTCGATAAGGTAAATTGGGCTGGTTTTTATTTTTATAAAGAAGCGCAGTTAGTGTTGGGTCCTTTTCAAGGACAACCCGCTTGCATCCGTATTCCTATGGGGAAGGGTGTGTGTGGTACTGCCGCTGAAACCCGCACAGTACAGCGTATTGCAGATGTTCACGCCTTCTCTGGCCACATTGCCTGTGATGCCGCTTCTAACTCCGAAATCGTCATTCCTCTTGTAGTAAATGGCGAACTAATTGGTGTTTTAGATATCGATAGCCCAGAATTTTCTCGTTTCGACGAGCAAGATGAGCTTGGGTTGTGTAAAATAGCCGATATACTAATTGAATCTCAGCAATCGTTATGAAATACAACGTTGACATCCATGTAGTACTATCTACTTATGAAGATATGGAAGACAATCACGATGACCCTGATGAAGCGTCAGAACGATTGAATTTCGTACTTCACGCAATTTATGATAGAGCCGATGAAGATATTGAAACCCATCGGCTTGAACAATTATTGCAACACGGTTGGGAGTCTTGGCAACAAGATAAACATTTATTAGAAATTGATGATGACGAATTACTCGATTGGGTTGACCACGCGCTGGCAACTTGGGATGATGAGAGTAATGAAGAAATCTCTTGAATAATTTAGAAAGTTTAATGGAATCACCAGAAAAGTTTACTAGCAGTAAGGAAGTTATCGCTTTCCTTTCCGAGACCTTCCCTAAATGCTTTAGTATTGAAGGCGAAGCCCTACCACTTAAGATCGGCATCTTTCAAGATTTAGCCCAGCGTTTAGAAAGCGAAGAACGAGTGAGTAAAACACTACTCCGCTCTACACTTCGTCACTATACAAATAGCTGGCGTTATCTCTACAGCATCAAAGAAGGCGCTAACCGTGTCGACTTAGATGGTGTTGAAGGGGAAACCATTGAAAAAGAACATGCCGTTCATGCACAGAAGCAGCTAGAAGAAAGCAAAGCGAAAGCCGCCGAAAAGCGCAAAGCTAAGCAAGCTCAGCAGCCTCAAAAGAAAGAAAAACGTCAATTTGCACGTCCGAAATCTTCAGGTTCTACACCTGCAGGCAGCAACAAAGAAGGCCAGCAGGGAACTAAACCGAAAATTCAGAGACCAACTAAGACACCACCGGCTAAATTGACTGATGCCGATATGCAACAAGGTACAAACGTAACAGTTAAATTAGGTAAAACACCTATGCCAGCCGTTATTACCGAAATTGCTAAAGACGGTATTCATGTTCAGTTAGACTCAGGTATGGTGGTAAAAGTAAATGCAGATGCTTTACGTTTGGCACGCTCCAAGAGGTCGTAAATATGAAAGATATCCTTCGAATTTCCATTGCTAGTGCATTTCTTACCGTTGGGGTAGGCGCTGGTGCAGTCACCACAACCCCCGATGTTGAAGAACTACCCGTTCTTCAGCAAGAGACACAGCATAGTGTTGCTGCTAAACGCGTAAGTGCGTTATTTACTCGCGCTCACTATAAAGAAATTTCGTTGGATGATGTGTTATCAGCACGTATCTATCAGCGCTTCATTGAATCTTTAGATCACAACAAGCAAGTCCTTTTATTGTCTGATGTGGTGGGTTTCGAAAAATATCGAAATGCTTTTGATGATGCGTTGAGTAAGGGTAACCTTTCTGTTGCGTACGACATGTACAATGTAAGCGCACAACGCCGTATTGAGCGTTATGAGTTTGCACTGGCTATGCTGGAGAAAGGGCCTTTTGATTTTGAAAAAGCTGATGACAAATTTTATTACGATCGCGAAGAAGCCGAATGGCCTACTAGCAAAGATGAATTAGATGAGATTTGGCGTCAACGTGTTAAGTATGATGCGTTAAATCTTATTCTTGCTGACAAAACGTGGGAAGAAGCAAAAGAGCTTCTAGAGAAACGCTACACACGTTCTATTAAGCGAACTAAGCAAACTAAAAGCGAAGATGTTTTCCAAATTGCTATGAATGCATTTGCGCGCACCATCGAAGCTCATACTAGTTATCTTTCACCACGCAATGCTGACCGATTCCAAATGGAAATGAATTTGGAATTTGAAGGTATTGGTGCGGTACTTCAAAGCGAAGAAGATTACACCGTTATCAAAAGCGTAGTACCTGGTGGCCCTGCTGATGAATCTGGCGCGTTAAAGCCGGAAGATAAAATTGTTGGCGTGGCTCAAGAAGATGAAGAGTTCGTTGATGTCGTTGGCTGGCGTTTAGATGAAGTTGTAGAGCTTATCAAAGGGCCGAAAGGCAGCGCGGTGCGCTTACAAGTTCAAAAAGGCGCGACTGATGCAAAAACTATGTCTGTAGTTAGCCTTACTCGCGACAAAATTAAGCTTGAAGACCGAGCTGCTCAGTCTGAGGTTTACACGCCTGAAACTGGACCACATGCGAATCAGCCTTTAGGTGTTATTACTATTCCTAGTTTCTACAACAACCTACACGCTGATGTTGAAAAGGAAATAAACAGCCTTAAAGCGCAGAACGTTAAAGGTATTATTGTAGATTTACGCGGAAATGGTGGTGGTTCTTTAACAGAAGCAACATTACTTACCGGCCTTTTCATCGAAAAAGGACCCGTGGTACAAATTCGTTACGGCCAAACTAAAGTAAGCGTTAATCGCGATACCGATGGAAAAGTATCTTACGATGGCCCATTAACGGTTTTAGTAGACCGCTACAGTGCGTCGGCGTCAGAGATCTTCGCCGCAGCAATGCAAGATTATAATCGCGCGTTAATTATTGGTGAGCAAACCTTCGGTAAAGGGACTGTTCAACAACACCGTGGTTTAGGTAAAATTTATGACTTGTACGACAATCCACTAGGTAGCGTGCAGTTCACCATCGCTAAGTTCTACCGTATTGACGGCGGAAGTACGCAGCACAAAGGGGTAGTGCCAGATATTCTTTATCCTTCAGCAATTGAACCTGCTGATTGGGGCGAGAGCCAACAGGATAACGCATTACCTTGGGACAGCATTAACCGCGCAAATTACACAACGTTTGCTGACGGACAGGCTGCATTAGACGTATTAACTGCGAAACACAATAAACGTATTATGCAAGATCCTGAGTTTTCTTATATCCACCAGGATATTGTTGAGTACAAAGAAAATAAAGATAAGAACTTTATTTCATTGGTAAAATCTGAACGTGAATTAGATAAAAAAGAAGCTGAAGAAAAAGCACTCGAAAGAGCCAATGAACGTTTACAGCGTATGGGTAAAGAATTAGTCAAAACACTTGATGACCTACCTGAAGATATGGAAGAGTTAGATCCGTTCTTAGATGAAGCTGCCAATATTACTTTTGATATGATTGAAACAGGCAGATACGCAATAACACACTAAAGGTTGATGACAGAGGGCTGGTCAATGGCCAGCCCTTTTTTTGTGTCTGATATACCTATACAACAATAATAAATAAAGGGAAATCACATGGCTATCAGAGGCGAGTTTTCTTCTCGAATCGGGTTCGTGCTCGCAGCAGCGGGTTCAGCGGTTGGGCTCGGTAATATTTGGGGTTTCCCCACCAAAGTGGCAACGAATGGCGGTGCTGCATTCGTTCTTGTCTATTTACTTCTCGCATTTGTTCTTGCATATCCCGTTCTTATGGCCGAACTCATCATTGGGCGAAGCTCTCGTTCTAATATGGTGGACGCGCTAGGCAATATTTCTGGAAACTTCATTGGTCGTGCAACCGGAATTTGGGGTTGTATTACGGTCTCACTTATACTTGCGTTTTACGCTATTGTGGGCGGTTGGATGTTGGTTTATTTTGCTGATTCTGCCGTCAATATGGTGGGACTACAGTCTGCAAGTGATTGGTTGCTTACATCTTCAGTTACGCGTAACATTATTTTCTGCTTTATTTTCATGGCGTTAACAGCTTTTATCGTTGTGGGTGGTGTAAAGTCCGGCATTGAGAAATGGTCGGTAAGATTGATGCCCACACTGGTGCTGCTTATTCTTGCCCTTATCGTTTATGTCAGTTTGCAGCCTGGTGCCTCTGATGGCTGGAGCGCTTATTTGGTGCCTGATTTTACACGTATTCTCGACCCCGACTTATTAATTGATGCCATGGGCCAAGCTTTTTTCTCTATGTCATTGGGTGTGGGGACTATGCTCGTTTACGGTTCATATCTAAGCAAAAAAGAAAATTTGCCCACCATTGGTGCTTCCGTTGCATTAGTAGATATCGGCGTAGCCGTTATTGCCGGCATGCTAATTATTCCCGCCATGTACGTAGCGCTGCATAATGGTGTAGAAATCTTTACGCCAGAGGGGGCCTTAATTCAAGGTGACTCGCTTATATTCAAAGTGTTGCCTGCCTTATTTGATACAATTGGTGGTGTAGGTGTGTTTGTTGCATTTACTTTCTTTGCGTTAATGGCGATAGCCGCCGTTACTTCTTCAATATCAATGCTTGAAGTACCTGTGGCTTACATGGTGGAAAGCAGGGGCTTAGTGCGTAAAAAAGCAGTAGTGTTAATGGCGGCTATTATCTTTGTACTTAGCTGCATCATTATTCTTAATTTTAATGCACTGTTCGGGTTCGTTATTGCTCTCACCACGGAGTACAGTCAACCACTACTTGGTTTAGTGTTATGTATATTTGCCGGATGGGTGTGGCGCAGAGATGCCATACTTGCAGAACTTAAAGAAGGCGACGCAAACGCAGAACAGAGTTTGTTTTGGAAGATTTGGCCTTGGTATGTACGCTTCGTTTGCCCGGTTATTATTGCGCTAATGTTTTACCGCTCAGTTTTTTGATTTAAGGCTTAAGAATAATAAAAATGACAACAACTAAAGAATTGAAAGAACCTTCATTATTTGACGCGATGATCCCCATTGTAGCCTTAGTGCTGATGATGGGGAGTGCGGTTTATTTATTTGCCGATAATTCATCATATGGCCCTAACCAAATTGCCTTATTACTGGCCATGGGGCTTGCTGCCATTATTGGCATGAAAAACGGTTACAGCTGGAAGACCATCGAAAAAGGTATTGTCGATGGTATCTCAATGTCCCTCGGTGCGTGTTTAATTCTATTGGCCGTAGGTTCGCTTATTGGTACTTGGATGCTGGCTGGTACCGTACCCACACTTATTTATTTCGGTTTAGAATTATTAAACCCTTCATTCTTTTATGCCGCTGCGTGCTTGATTTGCGCTGTGGTTGCCATGAGTATTGGTAGTTCTTGGACTACCGCGGCCACCGTGGGGGTAGCGCTTATGGGCGTTGCTGCGGGTATGGATATGTCTGCGGCCATTACTGCCGGTGCAGTTGTATCTGGCGCTTACTTCGGCGATAAAATTTCTCCGCTTTCTGAAACAACCAATTTAGCGCCTGCCGTGGCAGGAACTGATTTATTTGAACACATTCGTTACATGCTTTGGACTACCGTACCTAGCTTTATTCTGGCGCTTATTTTGTTTGTGATATTGGGCTTTAGCGAAAGCGGCGATGCTAAAGCAGATCGCATCGAACAAATGCAGTTGTTATTGAATGAGTCTTTCGATTTAAGCTGGTATTTATTGGTTCCCCTTGTTGTATTACTAACCCTTGCGGTTAAAAAAGTGCCTGCGTTTCCTGCCGTGTCTATTGGCGCATTATTAGGTGCAGTATGGGCTGTGTTGTTTCAAAGCGATGTAGTTGCTAGCATGGCTAGCCCTGACGATAGCGCTAGTATCGGAGCGTTAAAAGTTGTTTGGACGGCCTTGTTTGATGGCGTGAGCTTCTCAACGCCTGATGAAAACTTGAATAGTTTGCTTTCACGAGGCGGTATGTCGTCTATGCTCAATACGATTTGGTTAATTATTTGTGCCATGTCGTTTGGTGCGGTACTTGAAAGAGTAGGATTATTGAAACGCGCAGTATCCGCCATTTTATTAGGGGCTAAGTCGGCCGGTGATATGGTAAGCAGAACTATTCTTACCTGTTTTGCGACTAACCTTGTAACGGCCGATCAGTATATCTCTATCGTGATGCCTGGGCGCATGTACAAAGAAGAGTACGAAAAACGCGGTTTACACCAGTTAAATCTATCTCGAAGTTTGGAAGATGGTGGAACCTTAACGTCGCCACTTATTCCTTGGAACACCTGTGGTGCCTACATGCACAGTGTACTGTTGGTTAACCCATTTGACTATGTTTTCTATGCGTTCTTTAACGTAATAAACCCAATTCTTGCTATTATCTACGCCTACTTAGGAATTAAAATTCTTCGCCTAACACCTCCAGATTATGCAAAGCAACCTGGCGAAGCTAACCAATAATAGTTGCGTAGACTTTCTGTTTTAGGAGACTCTATGTCAGTTACAGCTAAACGTCGGGCGGATTATCTTCCGCCCGCTTTTTCTATCCCGTTAGTCGACCTGACTATTTCCTTACACCCAACAAAAACCGTGGTCAAAAGTAAACTTAGCGTTAAGCGTACGCTTGCTACCGATACGGGTAAAAACTCAGTGGAAAGCGCTGAGGCAAATAGCGGCCACAAAAGACAGCCACTTGTTTTAGACGGGCAGAAATTATCGTTAGTTTCTATACAGATTAACGGTAAACCTTTTACCAACTTCACTCAAGATGATGAAACGCTCTCGCTAGATGTCGATGCAGATGATTTTGAATTAGAAATTGAAAATCATATCGACCCAGAAAACAACAAAGCACTTGAAGGTTTGTACCTTTCCGGCGGTGCTTATTGTACGCAGTGTGAAGCAGAAGGTTTCAGGCGCATAACTTATTTTCTAGACCGACCTGATGTCTTGTCAGTGTATACGGTGAAGGTAATAGGGGATAAATCGTTCCCTATGCTGTTATCTAACGGTAACCCTGTAGCGCGCGGTGAAAACCCAGATGGTACGCATTTCGTTAAGTGGCACGACCCTCATCCGAAACCTTGTTATTTATTTGCGTTAGTGGCAGGTGATTTTGATTTATTAACCGATACCTATACCACCACAAGCGGTAAAGAGGTGGCGCTAGAGCTTTATGTCGATAAAGGTAAGAAATCTCAAGGTACCTTCGCGTTAGATTCATTGAAGCGAGCCATGAAATGGGATGAAGACGTGTTCGGGCTCGAATACGACCTCGACATCTACATGATTGTGGCCGTTGATTTCTTTAATATGGGCGCAATGGAAAACAAAGGCCTGAACGTATTTAACAGTAAATTTGTATTGGCCGACCAAGACTCAGCCACTGACGATGATTTTTTTAATGTAGAAGCTGTTATCGCTCACGAGTATTTCCATAACTGGACTGGTAACCGGGTAACGTGTAGAGACTGGTTCCAGCTTAGTTTAAAAGAAGGGCTAACCGTATTTCGCGATCAGCAATTCAGTGCTGACATGACATCGCCGTTAAGCAACCGTATTAAACACGTGCGTGTGATGCGCGAGCATCAATTTGCAGAAGACGCCAGCGCGATGAGCCATCCTATTCGCCCTGAAGAAGTTATTGAGATGAATAACTTTTATACGGTGACCGTGTACGATAAAGGCGCAGAAGTTATTCGCATGTTCCATACCCTTTTAGGGCCCCAAGGTTTTAGAAAAGGAATGGACGAATACTTCCGTCGTCATGACGGCCAAGCAGTGACGTGTGATGATTTTGTTTCAGCCATGCAATCGGCTACCGAGTTAGATCTTACTCAGTTTTCTCGCTGGTATAGTCAATCTGGTACACCGCAAGTATCCCTTGCTCACAATGTAATCAAACACGATACGGGATATGTACATACTTTCACCGTAACGCAAAATACGCCTAGTACAGCAGATCAAAACGAAAAGCTTCCTCTGTATATTCCTGTAGGTTTTGAAGTTATCGATGAAGACGGTAATCGGTACCGTGATGACAGTGGTATTATTCAGAACGATCTTTTGATACTAGATGCGCCTGAAATCACGATTACCATCACGTGTGATACGAAGAAGTTGACTCCGGTACTTCTTGGTAACTTTTCTGCTCCTGTAAAAGTACACAATGAGCTCGACACCGCTTCATTACTCACTATATTTACCCATTCCCAAGATGCGTTTAATCGTTGGGATGCCATGCAATCTTTGTATAACCGCTGTATTAGTGAGTTATATGAAAACGCTACTGCTACGATAGACAGTGGCATTTGGGCGGGTATTCGCTCTGCAATAGACAGTGAAATAAGTAACATTGAGCTTTTAAGTGAATGCTTAGTGATACCTTCATTTGAAACCTTGTGTCAGTCTCGAAGCGATATTAATGTGCAGCCACTCATAGAGGCACGAAATGCGTTTTGCCGTCAGTTTTCTACACAGCTAGAAGACGTGCTCCTTAACGCGTTTAACGGTATCGCCACACAGGCCTATAGCTATCAGCAAGATGCCGTTAATGCTCGTCGCTGTAAAAATGTACTGCTGTCTCATTTGGCACGCTTACCACAGCACAAGGACTTGGTGATATCGCAGTTCGATAACACGGACAACATGACTGACACGCTAGGTGCTTTAAAAGCCGCCCAGTCACTACCATCTGAAGCGTTTGAAAGCTTGATGGCTAAGTTTGAAGAAAAATGGCGTCATAACCCCTTAGTGCTAGATAAATGGTTTGCCTTACATGCAACCCAGCCACGCGAGGACATACTGGCTACCATTACCATGTTAAACGAGCACCCTCAATTTAGTATGGGTAATCCTAATCGCGTACGTTCACTAATAGGCAGTTTCGCATTCTATAACAGCGAACGTTTCCATAGTTTAGATGGGGAAGGGTATAAGTTTGTCACCGACTATCTTATCAAGCTAGATGCTATTAACCCGCCAGTTGCCGCACGGATAGTGACCCCTCTGATACAATGGCAAGGTTTTGCAGAACCCCATCAAGTGTTGATGAAAGCACAGCTAGGTCGATTGTTAAACCACAAAGGCTTAAGCAAAGATGTGTTTGAGAAAGTGAGCAAAAGTTTGGCGTATGACAACCATTCAAGCCACTGATACCGTTTATTACTTTTCAGTCAACGTGCCTTACATTCAATGTGAGGCACTGTACTCTGGTGCTGTGCCTACCGTTGTTATGGTGGCCGAAAATGGCACTAGCGTACAAGTCCCCTCTACCAGAATAAAACAGTTCATTACCTCCCAAGGTGTTGTCGGTCGTTTTCGCATGGTTGTAGACGCCAACAACAAAATTAAAGCCTTCGAAAGGTTACGCTAGCACTTCCAATCTTTACCTGTGGTCGTTTTTTGCGCGTAAATTCTTACGATCCCGCCAATTACTTACACCTTTCGGATAAGTTGCTTTTATAGTCCCCACAAAGCAATAACTATTTGATACGATTAATGTTGTAAATTTTGTTAACTGGTACGATTACTTCTTGCGAAAGTGGCAAAATGATGTAATCATTTTGTTAATCGTTATGGTTGATCACGATGTCACGCAGCCTTGTGCGTCGACTAGGGAGTATAAAAATATGATAAATAGGCCTCGCGCTTTTAAGATGTCACCTGTTGCTGTAGGTGTGCTAACCCTATTGGGTGCTGCCGCACTTCCTGCTAATGCCGCTAATTGGCAAGTAGGAGACGTTAGCATTTCTCTTGATTCTACAATCACTGCTGCCACGAGTATTCGTACTGAATCTAGAGATTACAGTCTTATCGGAAACAGTAATCACGCACAGTTTGATTGGTCAGGTTACCATGCTGCATTCAATCCACTTTATCCTAGTAGCGACGTTTGGGCGTTAGCTGACGGCGGTTATTCGACCAATGGCGACTTAGGAAATCTATCTCACGACCCAGGTGATGCATTTGCAACACAAATTTCAGGAAACCATGAGCTAGATATTAACTTTGGCGATTTTGGTTTCTTCGCACGTGGTTTCTGGTTTTACGACTTTGAACAAATGGATGGTGACCGTCCTAATTCAAATGCCATTACCGGTGTTCAATATGATCACTGCCAAGATGCAGAAGCAGAAGATTTATTGTGTAATGATGTGCGTCTTTATGATGCCTTCTTCTATGGAGATTGGTGGATTGGTGACAAACCTCTAACACTTCGAGTCGGACGCCAAGTTATCAGCTGGGGTGAAAGTACCTTTATTCAACATGGTATCAACACAACAAACCCAGTAGACGTTACTCGTGCTCGTGCACCAGGTGCGGAACTTAAAGAAGTATTTATTCCAGTGGGCATGGTTTACGCCTCATTGGGACTAAGCGATACATTAAGTGTATCTGGTTACTATCAATATGAATGGGAACGCAGTTGGTTGCCTGTATCTGGTAGTTACTTCGCGGGTAATGACTTTGCAGGTGAGGGCGGTCAACGTCAAAACATCCAGCTAGGTTTCAGTGGTAACCCTGATATCGATTTAGATCACTTGTTAACTGCACTTAATGGCTACGGTGATTTGTTACGTGCTGGCGGTAATTCTGCTGATATTGCCTCTGCCTACTTAGCATACCCTACTAAAGTGGCTATTCGTGGCTATTCAGATGAGGCGCATAAAGATGCCGACGACCAAGGTCAATACGGTTTACGTGTTACGTGGTTTGCTGAGGCATTGAACGAATCTGAAATCAGTTTCTACCACATTAACTACCATAGCCAACGTCCACTTATCTCTGGTGTAACGTCTGACTTTACCGCCGAAGGTATTGCGTCAGACTTAGCCTTCATTGCAACTAACGAAGTGACGCGCGATAACCTTACTGAGCTGGGTGCATTCACCCAATCTGAGTTTTATTATCCAGAAGACATTAAGTTATACGGGGTGAGTTTTAACACCAACGTTGGCACTACCGCGCTAGCCGGTGAATTTGCTTACCGTGTTGATGAACCGCTGCAAATTGACGATGTTGAGCTACTCTATATGGGTATGCCTGAACAATTGGCTAATGCAGGCCTTCGCCCAGATTTAGAAGGTATATCGCAATTAAACAATATTGGCCGAGCGGTAGGACCAGGTGAAACAACTGAAGGCTTCTTGTTCTCAGACACTTGGCAGATGCAATTAACCGCTTCACATGTGTATGGCCCTAAGTTTGGCGCAGATAACTTCGTGCTTTTAGGTGAGCTAGGTTATGTGAACATTGTTGATATGCCAGACCCAGACGTGATTCGTTTGAATGCTCCGGGTACAGCGCGTACACCTTCACTTGAACCGACAGCCGATGGAAATAGCCGTGAAGGGCTTCACGTTGGTCTTTCCGACGGTCCAGAAACTAACCCGTTTGCCACTGATGACGCATGGGGTTATCGACTACTGGCCGTTGCTGATTGGAACGATATTATGGCGGGCGTTAACCTTAGAGCCCGTGCTACGTTCTCTCACGATGTAGAGGGTACAACACCAGACCCTCTTTATGTTTTCACTGAAGATGTTAAATCTGCGGCACTGGCGCTAACGTTCGACTACTTAAGCAAGTGGTCAGCAACAGCTTCATATAGTGCATTCTGGGGTGGTATTGGTACCACTAATGCATTGTCAGACAGAGATTTTATTTCGTTTAACATCAAGTATTCAATCTAAAGAGTGATGTATATGATTAGAAAAATAGGAATTATTGCCGCAGCGCTTTCAATAGCGCTAACAGGTGCAAGTGTTCACGCTAAGGTTTCTGAAGAAGATGCCAAGAAGTTAGGCGGTGAACTAACGCCTATGGGCGCTATACAAGCAGCGAATGCTGACGGAAGCATTCCCGCATGGACGGGTGGTATTACATCAGCACCTGAAGGCTATTCGGTAGGCGATCACCATCCGAACCCGTATCCAGGCGATAAAGTGTTGTTTGAGATAACAGCATCGAATTATAAAGAATATGCTGATTTCCTTTCTGAAGGTCAGAAAAAGTTGTTCGAAGCGTACCCTGATACTTACCGCATGCCGGTGTATCAAACCCGCCGTTCAGCATCTAACCCGCAAGCTATTTATGATGCGACTAAGGTTAATGCGACTAGCGCAGAATTACTTGATGACGGAAACGGCATAAAAGGCGCTGTGTTAGGTATTCCTTTCCCCATGCCTAAAACCGGTATGGAAGCGATTTGGAACCACATTTTGCGCTATCGCGGTGCGGCAGTTGAACGTAATGGTGGACAAGCTGCGGTAACCACTTCAGGTGATTACAACGTCATCGGTTTTGATGAACAGTTAATGATTAAGTATGCTGAAGAAGGGGCTACACCTGAAAAGCTAACTGAAGACAATATCTTGTTCATGTTCAAGCAAAAAGTGACTAAGCCAGCACGTTTGGCAGGTACTGCTTTGCTAGTACACGAAACCGTAGACCAAGTTAAAGAGCCACGTAAAGCCTGGACTTATAATACTGGTCAGCGCCGTGTACGCTTAGCCCCTAACATTGCTTATGATACGCCAGGAACAGCGGCAGATGGTTTACGTACCACTGACGATTTCGATATGTTTAATGGTTCTCCTAACCGCTATAACTGGAAACTCGTTGGCAAGAAAGAGATGTTCGTAGCCTATAATAACTATGCTCTGCATTCAGATAATGTAAGTTACGATGAAATTCTTCATGCTAACCACGTTAACCCTGATTTAACGCGCTGGGAAAAACACCGTGTTTGGGTGGTTGAAGCTACGTTGAAAGAAGGTTTCCGTCACATTTATCAAAAACGTGTATTCTTCATTGATGAAGATAGCTGGCAAATTCAAGTTGCTGATATGTATGATAATCGTGGTGAGTTGTACCGTGTTGGTGTAGCTTATGGAGTGAACTACTATGAAGTACCAACACAGTGGTCAACCCTAGATACCTATTACGACTTAAACTCTCGCCGTTACTTGGCCATTGGTCTAGATAACGAAGAAAAAATGTATGATTTCTCGATTCGTCCAAGAGACGTAGAGTTTACGCCTCAGGCGTTACGACGAGAAGGTAAACGCTAAGCGTTTTGTGTTAAGACGGTTGGCAATGCCAACCGTTTTTGTTTTCAGACAATTAAATTTTAGGGAGAATGGTTAATCATGAAAAAAACCATTGCAGCGTGCATAACTGCAGCACTCGCAGCAAATTACTCCGTAACTGCTTCAGCAGAAGATGCCTATATTGCACCCTTAGTTGAACAGTCAGTTTTGCTAGATATTGACGCTGATAAATTTGTCGTTGTTGTCGGAGAACGCGGTCATATTCTTATTTCAGAAGATGGAACGGCTTTTAATCAAGTTGCCGTACCCACCCAATCGACACTCACTGCAACGACTGTAGTGGGCGATAATATTTGGGCGGTAGGCCATGATGCCACTATCATTCACTCTTCAGACAAGGGCCAAAGCTGGGAAATCCAGAATGTTCAGCCCGAGCTTCAACGTCCATTTTTAGATGTACTATTCTTTGATAAAAGTCACGGCATTGCTGCTGGCGCGTATGGCCTTTTCTACCGTACCACTGATGGCGGGAAAAGCTGGGAAACTGAGCGTCATGCTAGTTTACTAGACCCATACGATCGTGAATATTTGGAAAGCGTTAGAGAAGAAGACGAAGCGTTTTATCAGCAAGAATTAGAATCTATTTTACCTCATTTAAATCGCGTAACACGCGATGGCCAAAAGCTATACCTTGCTGGAGAAGCGGGTTTATTAGCTAGCAGCGACGATATGGGGAAAAACTGGGAACGTTTTGAAGTTGATTACACTGGCTCATTTTTCGATATTAGAGCGCTTGATGAATCAACGTTACTGGCTGTAGGTCTTCGCGGAAATATTTTTGTTCTGCGTGACCAAGGTGAATGGGAATACGTAAATTCTTGTTCAACAAGTACCTTAAATTCAATTTTACTGTCCGATAACGACACGGTTGTTGCCATGGGTAACAACGGTATGATGGTGTCAGCCACTCGTCCGCTTCCCGTCAGTGATCACGACCCATACGCTAACCCAGCAAACTGTGAGCCTGCAAAAGGTATTACAGTGACGCAGGTTGAAGATAAAGCTGCCATGTTAAATGCCGTTAGCTTTAATGGCCACACCATAGCTGTTACCGCGAATGGTATAAAAACGCTAAATACAAAGTAGGGTGGTTTCGCTTTTATGACCCATTTCATTGAACATCTTGTTTTCTCTAACCGTAAATTAGTGGTAGCCCTTTTTGCTATCGCGACGGTTTTTTTAGGCTTTCAAGCATCGCAAATGCGACTTGATGCTGGTTTTGAAAAAAATATTCCGCTTAATCATGAGTACATGAAAACCTATATTGAACATCGCCAAGACTTCGGTGGTGCGAACAATATCTTAGTTTCTGTTTGTGATAAGAACGACGATATATTCAATCAGAACTTTTTCGATACGTTAAAGAATGTACACGACCAACTATTTTTCATAAATGGTGTGAACCGTTCTCTCGTTATTTCATTGTTTTCTCCTTCTACCCGCTTTACTGAAATTGTAGAGGGCGGATTTGCTGGCGGGCCGGTTATTCCAGCAGACTTTAATTCAGCAAACCCAGCTGCATTAGATTTAGTGGCTGCGAATATTGAAAAAGCCAATATTGTTGGTCGTCAAGTAGCCAGCGACTACAGCTGTGCCATGGTGACCGCGCAGTTACTGGATATCGACCCACAAACGGGTGAGCCGTTAAATACACTTGCGTTAGCGGCTGAGCTTGAAGAGCAACTTCGCGGTCAATATGAAAACGAAAATATTTCTATTCATATTATCGGGTTTGCCAAGATGATTGGTGATGTGGCCGACGGCGCTAAAGACGTACTATTGTTTTTCGCCATCGCTATCGCGATAACGGCCGTCATGGTGTACTTCTTCTCTCGCAGTGTCATGCTTACTATATTGCCACTACTGTGTTCAGTGATTGCCGTTATATGGCAGCTTGGTCTATTGACTTCGTTAGGCTTTGGTATGGACCCTATGTCTATTCTGGTGCCGTTCTTAGTTTTCGCTATTGGTGTAAGTCATGGCGTACAAATGATTAACGCGGTAGAAAAGCGTGCGGTAACAGGTATAGGGGCAAAACGCGCGTCTATGGCCGCGTTCAGAAGCTTGTTGGTACCAGGTGGTATAGCATTACTTTCTGACACCGTCGGGTTCATGACCTTATTGGTTATCGATATAGGTATCATCCGTGAGCTGGCTATTACAGCAAGTATGGGTGTTGCCGTTATTATTTTAACCAACCTAATGCTGTTACCGGTGCTCATGAGCTTCTTAAAACTTGATAAGAAGTACGTTGATAAGTTTGCAGGCAAAGAAAATAGTAACTCTCGCTTTTGGGCTATTATTTCTGCGTGTTCACGGAAAAAACCAGCAGCCATTATTCTTATTGTTACCGCCATATTGTTCGGTTTTGGGCATTACCAAGCACAAAACATGAAGATAGGTGATTTGCATGCCGGCGCACCAGCGCTTCATGAGTCTTCACGTTATAACCAAGATACCTTCTTGATTACTGACAAGTATGAAGTCACGGTGGATTACATCTCTATTCTGGTAGAAACCACGCCTGAAGCTTGTACGTCTCACGGCGTAATGAAAGCGATGGATGATTTCCAGTGGAAGATGGAGAACGTTCCAGGTGTACAATCTGCTGTATCATTAGCTTCAGTGGCTAAGATAGTGAACGCGGGTTACAACGAAGGGAATGTTAAATGGCAGGTATTACCTCGCAATCAACAAACCTTGGTGCAAGCTATTTCCCGTGTGCCTACCTCATCGGGCCTATTGAATGGTGATTGTTCTGTCATGCCGATTATTCTGTTTATGGAAGATCACAAGGCAGAAACCATTTCTCGTGTGGTAGATGCAGTAAAAGACTTCCGTAGTGAATATGAGACTGATGATATGTCGTTTAGTCTAGCGTCAGGCCCAGTAGGGGTGATGGCGGCGACGAACGAAGCAGTAGAGGCTGCACAAGATCCAATGATGGTTTATGTCTTTGGTGCCGTTATTGCCCTATGCTTAATTAGCTTCCGCTCTATACGTGCAACATTAGTAGTGGTTATTCCGCTGTATGTTGTCTCAGTATTAGCACAAGCGCTAATGACGTATTTGCAAATAGGCCTTACGGTATCAACCTTGCCGGTTATTGCACTAGGCGTAGGTATCGGTGTTGATTATGGTATTTATATCTTGTCGACCAAGAGCCTTATGCTTAAACAAGGTGCCACAGTGCAAGAAGCTTATTTGGCTGCACTTAAAGAGCGTGGTAGTGCGGTGTTATTCACCGGTATTACACTGGCAATAGGTGTGAGTACTTGGGTATTCTCTTCACTTAAATTCCAAATGGATATGGGTATTTTGTTGACCTTTATGTTCGTGGTGAATATGTTAGGAGCAATTATCGTACTTCCAGCGCTAGCGAGATTCTTGTGGTGGAATCGAAACGACCCCGGTGCATAATATTTTTGCATAGCTAATCATAAAAAAGGGCCGTAAGGCCCTTTTTTGTATGCGTTTTTTGCATAGTTATCTATGCTGTTAATATTAGGTTAAAAAGGGGCTTTCAATACCTCTCAGTTTTAGCGAAAATAGCCGCGCAACTTAGCACTTACGACATTTATAAGGTTAACTAATGACAGTCACCTCACAGCGACACTCAGTACTGCTAGATAATGTATTTGCACTCATTGAAAAAAAGGTGGATGCCCAGCAGAAGTCACTCGTGCAGCAATTCGGACGCCTGTTGTATAAAAATATCTCAAGTGATGACTTAGAAGATCGCAATGACAGCGATTTATATGGCGCCACTTTAAGCTTATGGAATGGGCTTGCTAAATTTGATAATTCAGCACCCTACATTCGTGTTTTCAACCCAGAAATCGAAAAACATGGCTGGCACTCAAGCCATACCATTGTTGAAATAATTGTTAGAGACATGCCGTTTCTTGTCGATTCGGTTCGTATGTCACTCAACCGGTTAAATATAACCGCACATTTGTTTTTGCATAGCCCAATTAGAATAAAACGAAATGATAAAAACCAAGTGGTGGAATTTGCTGAGCCTGGCAAGGCAGTGGAAAATACCAGAAAAGAAACCGTAATATTTATTGAGGTTGACCATCAAAGTGCGAAAAAAGACATTGATGAATTAACGAAAGAATTACATTCAGTGGTAGACGAAGTGTCGTTGGCGGTTAAAGACTGGCAAGAAATGACCACTAAGTTAGAAACCGTGGTTAAAGACAGTACGAAACTAAACTGGCCTGGGTCTGCTGATGAAAAGAAACAAACTAAAGCTTATTTGCAATGGTTAAGCGATCACAACTTTACCATGATGGGCTATCGTTATTACGAAGTGAAGGCTATAGAAGGCGACCATCGCTGGATACCCTCTAACGATACAAGTTTAGGGTTATTGAAAAACTCAATTAACGACAGAGAACGTCTTTTGTCGAAACTGCCAGCCAGTGCAAGAGCAGAAGCACTAAGCCAAAGTCCGTTGATTTTGACCAAAACCAACTCTCGTTCACGTGTACATCGTCCCGCGTTTATGGATTATGTCGGCGTAAAAGCGTTTAACAAAGACGGGCAAGTTGTGGGTGAACACCGTTTCCTTGGCCTCTATTCTGCGTCTTTCTATAACCAAAGTGTGACGCAGCTTCCTATGCTGAGAGAGAAAATTCAGCGTATTTGCGATTTATCTGGGTATGAACCAGGGACGCATGCGTTCAAAGCCTTTGTGAATATTGTTGAAACTTATCCACGTGATGAACTATTGCAAACACCCGCGGAAGAGTTAGCTCACATTGTAATGGGTATTTTCCAAATGCAGGAGCGGGGCATTTCACGCTTATTCATTCGCAAAGATGTGTTTGGCCGTTTCTTCTCTTGTATGGTGTTTGTGCCACGTGAACGCTACAACACACAATTAAGAATTGACACTCAGGCGTTATTAAAAGCGTCGTTAGGCGCAAAAGAAGAAGTTGAATTTACCACTTTCTTTTCAGAATCTGTGTATGCAAGAACCCATTACATTGCCAGAGTGAACGACAACAATGCGGAATTTGATGTGAAGGAAATTGAAAATAATATCATTGAGCTAACCAAGACCTGGAGTGACAGGCTTGCTTCATCAATTAGTGCCGCTCACGGAGAAGCCCAAGGTAAAGCCCTTGAGCGCAAATATGGCAATGCGTTTTCACGTAGCTATATGGAACAGAACTTACCGGGTGATGCCCTTGTTGATATTGGTAAAATTGAACAGTTAGATGATGATCATACTCTCGACATGCTGTTTTATCGTCCTCAAGAAGAGCAGTCTGACAGCCAGATAGTGAAGCTTAAGTTGTTCCATCGTGCTGAACCTATTCATCTTTCCGACGTATTGCCCATGCTTGAAAACTTTGGTTTGCGTGTTATCGATGAAAGCCCGTATAAAATTACCTGTCCAGATGGTTTAAGAAACTGGGTGATGGATTTCACCATGTTACATAAAAGTGGCCAACACTTTGACATGGAGCGTGCTCAAACGCTGTTTCAAGATGCTTTTGCGAAAGTATGGAATAACGATTTAGAAGATGATGCATTCAACCGCTTAATATTGGGTGCTAATTTAACGGGCCGTAAAGTCACTATTTTACGTGCATACGCAAAATACATGCGTCAAACCGGCAGTTCATTCAGTCGTGATTACATTGCGAACACCTTGGCGAATTACCCTGATATTGCCCGCCTGTTGGTGGAGTTTTTCGACCAGCGCATTAATCCGAAGAAAAAACGCAGTGCGAAGAAAGAAGAAGCGTTACTTGATAACATTAAAACCCAGTTAGACAGCGTGAGTAACTTAGATGACGACAGAATTATTCGTCGTTATTTAGATATGATGTCGGCAACCCTTCGCACCAACTTCTATCAGCCCGATGAAGCAGGCAATGAAAAATCTTATGTGTCATTTAAGATGCTGCCTGAAATGATCCCTGATATGCCATTGCCACTGCCTAAATTTGAAATTTTTGTATATAGCCCGCGTTTAGAGGGTGTGCATTTACGTGGCGGAAAAGTAGCCCGTGGTGGACTTCGTTGGTCTGATCGCCAAGAAGATTTCCGTACAGAAATCTTGGGCTTAGTAAAAGCCCAGCAAGTAAAAAATACGGTTATCGTGCCCGTAGGTGCTAAAGGGGGTTTTGTTTGTAAGAAACTACCTGTTGGCGAAGGCAGAGAAGCTATACAAGCAGAAGGCCAAGCGTGTTATCGCACCTTTATTACTAGTTTGCTTGATATCACTGACAATATTGTTAACGGTGAAATAGTACCGCCTAAAGATGTGGTGCGACTAGATGAAGATGACCCGTATCTGGTTGTGGCGGCCGATAAAGGCACCGCGACTTTCTCTGATATCGCTAATGGTATTGCTGATGAATTTGGCTTTTGGTTAGGTGATGCTTTTGCTTCAGGTGGCAGTGTCGGTTATGACCATAAGAAAATGGGTATCACTGCACGTGGTGGATGGGAGTCTGTTAAGCGTCACTTCCGTGAAATTGGTATCGATTGCCAAACCACAGAGTTCACTGCGGTGGGTGTGGGTGATATGGCGGGAGATGTATTTGGTAACGGCATGCTTTTATCTAAGCACACCAAGTTAATATCGGCGTTTAACCATTTACACATTTTCTTCGATCCCGACCCAGATGCAGCTGCAAGTTATAAAGAACGTGCTAGGTTGTTCGAAAACCCACGGTTAAGTTGGGAAGATTACGATTCCACATTGATTTCAAAAGGTGGCGGTATCTTCAGCCGTTCCGCGAAATCGATAAAGCTAACCCCAGAAATGAAAAAGTGGTTAGGTACCCGACAAATGTCGATGACACCAAACGAACTTATCCATAACATTTTAAAAATGCCCGTGGATTTGCTTTGGAATGGTGGCATCGGGACTTACGTTAAAAGCTCAAAAGAGTCTCATGCCGAAGTGGGCGACAGAGCCAATGACGATTTACGTTTAAACGGCAAAGACGTACAAGCCAAGATTGTAGGCGAGGGCGGTAACTTAGGCTTAACACAGTTAGGTAGAATTGAGTATGCAGCGTCCGGTGGCCGCGTAAACACTGACTTTATTGATAACGTAGGGGGTGTAGATTGCTCCGATAACGAAGTTAATATCAAAATCTTGCTTAACAGTGTGGTTAACGACGGTGAACTTACGGTTAAACAGCGCAACAACTTACTGCACGATATGACCGACGACGTATCCCGTATTGTGATTAAAGATTGTTACCGCCAAACTCAATCTATCTCGATTACTGAGATGTCAGGCGTCAGCCTATTGAAAGAACAGCTTCGCTTTATTCACGGCTTAGAGCGTGAAGGGCAACTTAACAGAGAGCTTGAGTTCATTCCTAGTGATGATGAAATTTCGGATAGAGTGGCATCAGATCGTGGTCTTACTCGACCTGAACTTAGTGTCTTAATCGCCTATGGAAAAATGGTGTTAAAAGATGCACTGAATATTCCTGAAATCACTGATAACCCTTATCACGGCAAATTGCTGCTTCAAGCTTTCCCTGAAGTGTTACGTGAAAAATTCAGTACACATATGCAGCAGCATCCACTTAGAAGCGAGATTATTGCCACTAAATTAACCAACAATATGGTTAACGATATGGGCCTTAATTTTATGTTCCGTATTCAGGAAGAAACCGGCGCGAGCGTTGATGACGTTGCTAATGCTTACGCTATAGTGCACGGTATTTTTGATATGGAAACGCTATGGAGCCGTATTGAAGACCTAGATAACGTTATTTCTGCTAAGCTACAGCTTAAGATGCTAGATGAAGCTCGCCGCATTATGCGCCGCGCCGCACGCTGGTACATTAGGCATGGCAATAAAGCCTTGTCTATTGAAGAGGCCATTGCGTGCTATCGTGAAACCTTCAATAACTTATCTAAGAATCTACAGAATTATTTAGTAGAAGCCGAGTACTCACTGCTAGAAGAGAAAACAAGTACCTATGTGTCGCAAGATGTACCGAAGGATATTGCGTACCAAGTGGCCAGCTTCTCTAATATGTTTTCAAGTTTCGATTTAGCACACGTGGTTGCAGCTGAAAAACGTAACGTTGATGTTGTTGCGCGCCTATACTTCCAGCTAGGGTCTAAACTTGAATTACATTGGTTCTTAGATCAAATTAACAATCAAGCAGTCAGCAACCATTGGCAAGCACTAGCCCGCGCGTCTTACCGTGAAGAATTGGATTGGCAGCAGCGTTCAATTACCGCTAATCTTCTTCAAATAAACCCTGAGGCTAGCGATGCAGACAAAATATTGGAAGATTGGATGCAGAGCAATCAAGTGCTGTTGAAGCGCTGGTATCATATGATGTCAGAGTTTAAGACCAGCACGACCCACGAATTTGCGAAATTTTCTGTCGCATTACGTGAATTGATGCTTTTAAGCGTGAAGTCTAGCCATTAGAATACACGCTATCAAAAATGACGAAGCCCTGTGAAACAGGGCTTTTTTATACCAAACACAAGCGAAAACAAACACCTATGCAATCATTAGTGCAAAAACTGTTGCTTCAATGCGAACCTGAAAAAAGCCATGACTTTACTATCAACTGGTTAAATAAAACGCAACACACGCCGTTGAAGTGGGCTTACAGCACCACGACA
Organism: Alteromonas sp. K632G; assembly: GCF_017653625.1. Taxonomy (NCBI): domain Bacteria; kingdom Pseudomonadati; phylum Pseudomonadota; class Gammaproteobacteria; order Alteromonadales; family Alteromonadaceae; genus Alteromonas; species Alteromonas sp. K632G. Next base: position 88,106 of record NZ_JAGGDM010000007.1, on the reverse strand, counting down.
ATCAAAAAGCCAGTGACGATTGCAGGTATAACCTTTGATAATCCTGTGGGTTTGGCGGCAGGCCTAGACAAAAACGGTGATTGCATAGATGCATTTGCTGAAATGGGGTTTGGTTTCGTAGAAATTGGGACGGTTACACCACGCCCGCAAGCGGGTAACCCTAAACCTCGATTATTCCGCATTCCTGAAAAACAGGCCATCATTAACCGTATGGGTTTTAACAACAAAGGCGTTGATCACTTAGTGTCTCAAGTGAAAAAAGCCCAGTTTAAAGGCCCCATTGGTATCAACATTGGTAAAAATAAAGATACTGATGATGCGAAAGCACTTGATGATTACCTTATTTGTTTGAACAAGGTTTACCCCTACGCCAGTTATGTGACTATCAATATTTCTTCACCCAATACCCCTGGGCTTAGAAACCTTCAGTATGGTGAAGCGCTAGATGCGTTACTAGTAGGCCTTAAAGCTGCGCAAGAAACCCTAACTCAAACTCACGGTAAATACGTACCGCTATTTATAAAAATTGCACCGGATTTATCAGATGGCGAAATACAAAGTATTGCTCAATCGTTACTGTCTAGCAAAATGGATGGCGTTATCGCTACCAATACCACACTGTCCCGTGAAGCTGTTCAAGGGTTGAAGCATGCTGATGAAATGGGTGGGCTGAGCGGTTCTGTCTTAACCGACATGAGCTTAAATGTAACGAAAAAGCTATCAAGTGCCCTTGATAGAGCAATCCCTATCATAGGTGTGGGCGGTATCGATTCTCCTGAGACCGCAAAAGCACGTTTAGATGCAGGAGCATCGTTAGTTCAGGTATACTCTGCGTTCATCTATCAGGGGCCCGACCTCGTTAAACGCATTGTAAAAGCGCTATAATTAGCGAAAGCGACACATTACAGTTTTATACACTCAAGCGTGTGTCAATAAACACACGCTCTATCAGGTAATTGAATGAATACTATTCTGGCAACAACCAGCCGCGGTCTTGACGAACTCCTTAAGCAAGAAATACTCAATTTATGCCCAGATGCAGAAATTAAACAGTCTCCGGGCATGTTGCAATTTGAAGGAAGCAAAGAAGACGCTTATAAACTTTGTCTTTGGTCCCGTTTAGCCAACCGCGTTATTTGGATCTTAGGCACAGGAAAGGCAGGTAATGCTGAAGAGTTGTATAAGACCGCCATGGATATTGATTGGCAGATGCATATGGAATCTCGCCATACGTTGTCAGTGCAATTTATTGGTACCAACTACGAAATTAAGAACACGCAGTTCGGCGCGGTTAGAATTAAAGATGCTATTGTCGACCAGTTCGTAGAAGAAGGCCAAGCTCGCCCGTCGGTTGAGCGTAAAATGCCAGATTTCCCTGTATACGCCAGACTTCAACGAGACAATGTAATTATTGGTCTTGATATGGCTGGTGCAAGTTTGCACCAACGTTCATATCGTCAAGAAACCGGTGATGCACCACTTAAAGAACATATTGCCTGTGCCATGCTAATGCGCAGTGGCTGGACCGAAAACATGGACAAGCCCCTTGCTGACATGATGTGCGGTTCGGGCACAATTGCCATAGAAGCGGCCTTCATGGCGCGTAATATTGCCCCTGGCATAAAGCGTGAATATTGGGGCTTTAGTAAATGGTTAAGCCACGATGCTGCATATTGGGATTCGTTGGTAAATGATGCTATTGCGAACCAAACAGAAAGTAAAAGCGAAATCTTTGCTGCTGATTACAACCGCAGAATGATTGCCATTGCCAAAGACAATGCTGATTATGCTGGCGTTTTTAACGATATTAAATTCAGCAATCAAGATGCCACTAAATCGTCACCGCCGGTTGCGACCCCAGGTTATATGGTGTCTAACCCACCTTACGGTGAACGTTTAGGTGAACTAACCGCTCTTATTCCGCTTTTCAGCGAATGGGGTAAGCGCTTTAAAGAAGCATGGAAAGGCTGGCACGTTTCACTACTTAGCAGCAACCGTGACTTATTGCGCGTATTAAAATTACGTGCAACTAAAGACTACGGGATGAATAACGGTAAGCTAGAGTGCCGTTTAGTTAACTATGTGTTAAGCGAAGAAAACACGGTTCAATTTTCTGAAGATGCGTCGAATCACGAATTTGCTAATCGCTTAAAGAAAAATCTTAAGAAAATGAAAGGTTGGATCAACAAGGTTGATACCAACTGTTACCGAATTTACGATGCCGACTTGCCCGATTACAACGTAGCAATTGATAGGTACGGCGATTGGTTGGTAGTTCAAGAATACGCGCCACCTAAAACGGTGTCGGAAGACAAAGCCCGTAAACGCTTGCAAGAAGTACTGCTTTATTTGCCTGGCGTGACGGGTGTTTCGCCTAAGCAAATTGTGCTTAAAGTACGCAGCCAGCAAAAAGGGACTAAGCAGTACGAAAAAATTAACCAGTCTGGCACCATGATGGAAGTTTACGAAAACGGTGCGCGCCTATTGGTGAACTTGACTGACTACTTAGATACGGGGCTATTTCTAGATCATAGAAACACCCGTCAAAAAGTTATGCAGCTTTCAAAGGGTAAAGACGTGCTCAACCTGTTTGCTTACACCGGCAGTGTATCTGTGTTTGCAGCCAAAGGTGGCGCAAAATCAGTAACTACCGTTGATATGTCTAACACCTATCTAGATTGGGCAAAAAAGAATGTGGCGCTTAATAAGCTAAATGGCCCACATGCTTTTGTTCAAGCTGATTGCACAACCTGGTTAGCCGATCATAAAGGTAAGTACGACTTAATTTTTATCGACCCACCTTCGTTTTCAAACTCTAAACGTATGCAAAGCACATGGGATGTTCAGCGCGACCATATTACCATGCTAACGAATGCCAGAAACTGCCTAAATGAAGGCGGTACGTTAATTTTCTCTAACAATAAACGTGGCTTTAAGTTAGATGAAGAGGCGTTGCAGGAGCTTGGTTTTAGTATTGAAAATATTACCCAAGAAACCATTCCAGAAGACTTTTCCCGCCGTGCAAACATCCATAAGTGCTGGATCCTTTCGTTATCAAAGGAAGCGTTACCAAAAGAAGCGTTATCAAGAGAAGCTTTATGAAAATAGTGTTTTACACGGGGCCTCAGTGTAGCTTGTGTGATTTAGCCGACATTGAGTTGGCTAATACGCAGCAGTTTTCTTCGTTAAACGTCGAGAAAGTAAATATTCGTAATAGCACCGACTTGTATCATTTATACGGTGCTCGTATTCCTGTATTAAAACGGGAAGACAATGGCGCCGAAATTGGCTGGCCATTTGATACCAACGCATTGGAGACATTCTTACAGTGAGTATTTTGCAGTTAAAGAACATCACTGTTATCTACGGTAACCCTCCTTTATTAGATGGTGTTGAACTGATCGTTCAACCCAAAGAGCGTGTGTGTTTAGTAGGCCGAAATGGCAGTGGTAAATCCACCTTAATGAAGGTGATTTCAGGTGATGTGATAGCCGATGACGGACAGCGCATTATAGAAAGCGACACGATAATTGCTCGATTAGAGCAAGATCCGCCGCAAACCACAGATGTGACCCTTTTCGATTACGTTGCTGAAGGCTTAGCAGATGTAGGCGACACCATTAAAGCCTATCATCACCAAACCAAATTGGTGGCTGAAGATCCTAGTGAAGCTAACTTAAATCGTCTGCAAACTTTGCAGGAAACCTTGGAAGCCCGTGATGCATGGCAATTTGAGCAGCAAATAGAACAAACGCTCACCATGCTTAAACTAGAGCCTGATATTTCATTATCGACATTATCAGGTGGATGGCGCCGTAAAGCGGCATTAGCACGCGCTTTGGTTCGTTCTCCCGATTTACTGTTGCTTGACGAACCTACCAACCATTTAGATATTGAAATGATTCGTTGGTTGGAAAGCAGTTTATCTAATTACAATGGCGCTATTGTATTTGTAAGTCACGATAGGGCCTTTATCCGAAATATGGCAACCCGTATTGTTGATTTAGACCGTGGTGGATTAACCAGTTACCCAGGTAACTACGAAACCTACCTAGAGAAAAAGCAGCAAGACCTTGAAGTAGAAGCTGCCCATAATGCCGAGTTTGATAAGAAGCTTGCGCAAGAAGAAGTGTGGATCCGTCAAGGCATAAAGGCTCGCCGTACTCGTAATGAAGGCCGTGTAAGGGCATTGAAGAAACTGCGTGATGAGCGTAAAGCAAGACGCGCGGTACAAGGGAACGCAGTAGTAAGCCAGCACCAGGGTACACGCTCGGGCAAGATGGTGTTTGAAGTAACCGATTTAGACTACGCCATTGGCGGTAATCAAATTGTGAAGGGATTAAACCTTAATGTACTACGTGGCGATAAACTTGCACTTGTTGGGCCGAACGGTAGTGGTAAAAGTACCCTCATTAAGTTGTTGCTCGGAGAACTAACACCCGATAACGGTAACTGTAAGCAAGGTACTAACCTTGAAGTGGCTTATTTTGACCAACATCGCCATGGCTTAGATTTGGAACAAACGGTTATTGATGCTGTAGGTGATGGTAAACGTGACCTTATGGTTAACGGGCACCCAAGACACGTCATTAGCTATTTACAAGATTATTTGTTTTCACCTGAGCGGGTTAATGCGCCGGTAAAGTCATTATCTGGTGGAGAGAAAAACAGGCTAATGCTGGCCAAGCTAATGCTTAAGCCCAGTAACTTATTAGTGCTTGATGAACCAACAAACGATCTTGATGTTGAAACACTAGAGATGTTAGAAACCCTGTTAAATGAATATGCGGGCACGGTATTGCTCGTAAGCCATGATAGGGAATTCGTCGATAATGTTGCTAATAGTTGTGTCGTATTTGAAGGCGAAGGCTTTTTACGGGAGTTTATTGGAGGCTTCACTGACGTAGAGAGCTGGTACAAAGATCAAAATGCAAAACGTCAGCAAGTTATTAAAGACGAAAAAGCCAAAGTAAAGAATGAAACTAATTTAAGTTCGAATAGTCCTAGTGCTAAGTCTTCTCCCCGTAAGACGAAAAAGTTATCATATAAAGATCAACGCGAACTTGAATCGCTGCCTGCAGATATTGAGCAGTATGAAAATGAATTAGCGGAAATGCAGTTGTTAGTTAACGACCCTGAATTCTTTAAAAAAGGGAACGACGAAACTGCACAAACCTTAGCTCTGTTAGCAGAGAAAGAACAAGCCTTATCCCATAAATATGCGCGCTGGGATGAATTAGAAAGTATGCTGGAAGATAATCAGCAGTAAATAGGATTTTAGATGAAACGAACTCAGCTTGCCGTCGCCGTTCTGTTGGCAACAGGTAGTGTTTCGGCAGTCGCCGAAACCTACACCGTGACACCACTTCCTTTGCAGGATGTTGGTCAAAATACCTTCGCTCGTTCAATTGATAATACCGGCAAAATGTTATCAATGGTGCAATTGGAATTTAACCCGCCTGTTGATGTAGAACAGCTAGAAGAAGATACCAGTTTCTTTACCACGTTTTCAGGGTCTCTTGAAAATGAAGATGATGCAGTACAAGGTGTATTTACTGATGCTGATTATACCTTAGTCGTTAACTTTCTTCTTTCAAACCAAGACAGTTCAACAGGTCAGAAGCTCGCGAGCTTCAGAACCTATTTAACCGATACCACTGATATAGACTTGGTGCCTGGTTTAGATGAAGTAACCGACAAATTTGATGATTACACCCAATCTGTTGAAGCAGGCGGAAGAGATAGCGTAAGCGGTAATTTTATTGTTGGTGATTCTCCAGGCGTAGTTGTTTTGGATGAATATGAAAACGAAGATGGTAATACCATCAATTACACCTACTCAGAATTACCGCAGCAAGCGTTTGTTCAAACTAGCAGTGGGTCATCAAAAGTTATTCCAGCCGTTGATGACACCTTAGGTGGCTTCTCGTCAGCACGTGCTGTGAATCAAAATCTACAAGTCGCTGGTTTCAGTACCGTTAGTTTTTTAGATACGGTTGATGAAGCAGTCGAAACTTGTGAAGACGACGAAACTCGTGGTGATTTACCGGAAGGCCGCTGTTATTTCAGTATTTACGGTGGTGAATTTAACGTACCACGTATATCTAGTTACTTCGTAACAAACTCCACTAGCTTTTTATCGGGTTTCATTCTTTCATCGGAAGTCAACGCGACTATTTGGCAATTAGATGTCAACGGCGATGTGATAAGCACTGACACATTCCCATTACTTTTCACGCCGGAAGAAGACGACACCTCACATTACTTTTCTTATGCCTATGACATTAATGAACAAGGTATTGCGGTGGGTGAAGCGTTAACGGGTGATGCGGTTACTATTACACGCCCTAACTCTTCTGGCTTAAATGAAAGCGAGCGTGTTGCCACCGTATATAGAGACGGTGAAACACAAGAGCTCCTTCCGAGAGAAGAAAACTTACTTAGCCAAGCGATGGCGATTAACGATAACAACTGGGTAGCAGGTGCAGTGTTGCGTGAATCGAGTGATATTGCACGTTCTCGTTTATTCGCATACAACTTAGATACCACTGAGCAATTATACCCCGACGGTTTCTTTGCGACTGCCGGTGTTCAAGCGAATGCCATCAATAATAATAATATTATTGTAGGTAAATCTGACTTTGATGCGACATCCGATACTGTTCGTGAGACACACGCGTTCATGTTCAATATTGATACTGAAGAGTTTCTGGATTTAAACGACTTAACGCCGTGTGACAGTGAATACACGTTGCTAGAAGCTATCGATATTAACGATAATGATGAAATTATCGCTAATGCGCGTATTCGATCCACCAGCAAATATGTGACGGGTGCTGATGTGATTAACTCAGCAGGTGAAACCATAGAGGTTGATGCTATTGTCGCGGTGAAACTATCACCTACTGGCGGCGCCATCGACGATTGTAGTATTGATGAAGACGGTGATGAAGTAGATGACAACTTTGAGCGCAGCGGTGCTTCTACGAGCTTCTTTGGGTTAATGGCGCTAAGTTTACTGGCCATTTTCCGTCGTAAATTGAAGAAATAATCAATTCGCTCTATTTTTAGTTATTTTTCAAAGGCCGCTCGTTTTTAGCGGCCTTTTTTATTGCTAAAGGATTTAAAAATTGAAATATATATGCCTAAAAAGTGTAATATAAAATTCATCTATATTTCATTGCATTACCAAATGTCAATGCTCTCTTTACAATAATTGTGTTGAACCATTTTGCACATTGCACTATCACAGTAGTGTGCACATTGACTTTTCCGCCACTATCAATTGAAAAACGATGTATTGGGCCCGAGAGAGAATTTGTAGCACATCCTACAAAGTTAAAGAGGCTAATCAATGAAAAGACAAAAAAGAGATAAACTGACACGCGCCCACTCAAAAGGGTATCAAGCTGGTATTAGCGGTCGTTCAAAGGATATTTGTCCTTTTCAACAGAATGACGCTCGGTCGGAATGGTTAGGAGGCTGGCGCGAGGCGGTAGAAGACAGGCACGTAGGTCTTAGTGTTAAATAACGTCTTCTCTCTTAAAAAGTGATTAAGCAATGAAAAAGCCCCAGTAATGGGGCTTTTATCGTTTTGACGCTTTACGTTTATTAGAAGTTAGATGTGTCTTGGAACAAACCTACTTTAAGATCTTTCGCGACGTAGATTTCTCTTCCATCTACTTCAACAGAACCATCCGCCATTCCCATGAAAAGCTTACGTTTGATAACACGCTTCATGGTGATTTTGTAAGTCACTTTTTTGGCAGTAGGCAGTATTTGGCCTGTGAATTTCACTTCGCCCACGCCAAGAGCACGACCTTTACCTGGCCCATCACACCAACCTAAGAAAAATCCAACCAGCTGCCACATGGCATCTAAACCCAAGCAACCAGGCATTACAGGGTCACCTGGGAAGTGACAATCGAAAAACCAAAGATCTGGCGTAATGTCTAACTCAGCAATTATTTCGCCTTTCCCATGTTCACCGCCATCTTCAGTAATAGAAACGACACGATCCATCATTAGCATGTTAGGGGCGGGTAATTGGCTGTTACCTGGGCCGAACATTTCACCGCGGCTGCATGCTAATAAATCTTCTTTGTTAAAACTATTTTTTCTGTCTGACATTCCCAACTCGTTGTTTTTTAAATTCGCGGTGCTAATTTAGCGAACACTTGTAAGCTAAACAACTCCGAACAGTCATTTTTCTAAATAAAAACGCGTGTTAAACTCGAATTACTAACGAGCTAGTGATTACTATGACAGAAAATACGAAAAACAGCACAATAAAAGAGAAGGCAAAAGCGAATGCTGATAAGCAGCGCCGATTTCGAGAACGTCAACGAGATGCAGGGAAAAAGCTTGTGAGAGGCTACGTTTCTCCAGAAGCCAAGCTTTGCTACGATGAAATTAGAGAGAAAACAGGATGGAGTGATAGTGAAGCCGTGTCTAACTCAGTACGTTTGATGTATGCCGCTTACAAATGTGGCCAAATTAAATTGCTTAATGAGTGGTTACGTAAAAACAACCGATAACCCATTTTTACTACGCTTAGCGCGGTTACACGTAACCAAAATGGGTATATTGGCTTCCCGTAGGCTACGCATAACTTGAAAAAGGGGCTAGTTAGTGGGCATGTTAACGTAACCAATAAAGGTGTTAATCTAGCCATTTCGCACAGAACTCACCTTTCGGATCGTAAATTTCGGTTTGCTTCTGCAAGTTAAATTGCCTGTTCTCTCGGGGGTCTGTACCTACGCCTGCCAGGTACAACCAATTCCCCCAATTGCTAGCCACATCATAATCCAACAACTGGCTTTCAAACCAAGCCGCGCCATAGCGCCAATCTTGCCTGAGTTCATTCACCAAACAACTTGCCACCAATTGTCGACCTCGATTAGATAAGTACCCCGTAGAAGCCAGTTGACGCATACACGCATCCACAATAGGGTATCCGGTTTGTCCGTTGCACCATCCGACAAATACTTGAGGGTCGTGACTAGTATTGGGTAATTTTGACTTGATACCTTCAAGCTGAAACCATTTTGACCCAAACTTTTGTTGAAGCCAGTAAAAATATTCACGCCAAAGCAACTCAAAATAAATCCAATAGGTTGAATCATTTTTAACTACGTTTTGTTCGTACTTTTTCACTTCTTGAATAACGTACCGCGCCGAGAGCGCACCAGTGGCTAACCAAGGCGATAATTTTGTACTATCGCGCCAATTATCTAACGCGTTTCGTGTTTCTTTATAGCTCGCAGCCACTTTCCATTCGAACAAATAACTGTTTAAGTGAGAGAGAGCCGCGTCTTCGCCTCCAACGAATGTACCTTCTGCTTGATTACGAGGAGGTCGACGGTTAAGCGTATATTGGCATTCTGCGTCTATATCTGGCGTATAAGACCTAGGCAATGCGGTTAACGTTGCCATAGGTTCACGCGGCTTTATTGCAGACTCAATTTTACGCTTAAAAGGGGTAAAGACATCCGGCATGGCTTCAAGATTAAAAGGGAGATCATCCTGATTAAACAGTGAACTAGATTCGCCAGTTACTATTTCGATATTGGGCAAAAAACGAGAAACCGCCTCGACTTCTCTGCGCTCGTTATAGCCACCGTGCTCGGTCACCCCAAAGTGAGTAAAGGCATTTGATGAGAGTAACGAGACCAGTAGTTCTGGTGTCTGGCCTTTTAAAGTCAAAATAGAGTGACCCAAAGTGCTCGCTTTTTCGTTTAATGCTTCTATTGTATCTATAAGAAAATTAAAACGGTGCTCACCAACGGGTTGAATACCGTAAGAATTTGGTATAAACCAGTTGTCATCAATTATGTAAAGCAGGGTCAATTCGTCTACCTGCTGACTAAGCGATGATAGCGCCACTTGGTCGTGAAAACGCAAGTCGTGGCGAAACCAAAACAGGCCTCTCGTAGGTGTTGTTGAATCACGTATCACATGATTATCCAGTAACATAGGGTTCCCTCCCTTATACCTTTTTTTGGGTAAACGGATCCTGCTTTCTGAGATTATCGTATCATACGTATGCGTAAATGTTTATATATTGTTCAATAAAAGGGCTAACCGTGACAGTGCCAGTGTCGATAATGTGGTTCAGACAGGACCTTAGAGTAAAAGATAACCCCGCGTTAAATGCAGCCTGTGATGAAGGAAAAATAATCCCGATTTACATTTACGATGACAATGCACCTGATGGTAGAGCATTGGGAGGCGCGAGTAATTGGTGGTTACATCATTCGTTGAATTCACTGAACGACAGATTGAATGGTCACCTAAAAGTATTTAAAGGCGATCCTAAAGCGCTTATCCCTGCATTAATGGAAGCCTATGAAGCGAAGGGAATCTATTGGAATCGCTGTTATGAGCCTTGGCAAATTAATCGAGATAAAGCGATAAAAAAGCAGCTTTTAGACAATGACTATGAGGCGCACAGCAGTAATGGTAGTTTGCTGTGGGAGCCGATGAAGGTGCTCAAAAAAGACGGCACGCCATACCGAGTTTTCACTCCATATTATAGAAAAGGTTGTTTGAACGTTGAGCCTCCACGCTATCCTCAAGCTCCGCCAGCACGAATTACATACGCCGATGTAGATGATAGTAAAATTACTAAGGCTAACCGCTCTTGCAATATAGACGATCTCAACTTACTTCCTTCGCTAGATTGGGACAGTGATTTTAAAAATCACTGGAAACCAGGTGAAGACGGGGCCGCTGACAATTTGCAATATTTTATCGAGCACGCTGCCCGCAAATATAAAGATGCCCGTGATATTCCGTCAATGAATGGGACTTCTCACCTGTCACCTCATCTGCATTTTGGCGAAGTGTCGCCTAATCAAGTCTGGTATGCCATTAAAGACAGGTTTGAAACCAGTGAAGATAAAAGCATAGATACTTATCTCAGTGAGTTGGGCTGGCGCGAGTTTAGCTATTACTTGCTTTACCATTTTCCAACCATACCGACCAAAAACTTTAATGACAAATTTGATAAGTTCAATTGGCGCAGTGATGCAAAATCGCTTAAAGCATGGCAAACAGGGCAAACTGGCATCCCTATTGTTGACGCGGGTATGCGAGAGCTGTGGCAAACCGGGTATATGCACAACCGTGTACGTATGATTGTAGGGTCGTTCTTGGTTAAAAACCTTCTTATTAGTTGGCAAGAAGGCGAACGTTGGTTTTGGGACTGCCTAGTAGACGCGGATTTAGCCAGTAATACTGCTGGGTGGCAGTGGGTAGCAGGCACAGGCGCTGACGCTGCACCCTATTTCAGAATTTTTAACCCGTTATTACAGGGAGAAAAATTTGATAAACAAGGAAAGTACGTCAGGAAGTACTGCCCTGAACTTGCCGACCTTCCTGATAAGTACATACATAAACCTTGGGATGCGCCGCCGGTCATCGCTAAAGATGCTGGAGTGCATTTAGGAGATACCTATCCTAAACCTATCGTAGATTTAAAAGCATCAAGACAGCGTGCTTTAGATGCCTTTCAGGCTTTAAAAGAGTAGGGTACCCATGGCGTCTTTAATACTTATTTTAGGTGATCAGCTTACTTACAATCTGCCAGTTTTAGAAAACGCAAATAAAGCGAAAGATACCGTACTTATGGCAGAAGTACGTGAGGAAGCTACTTACGTAAAGCATCACAAAAAGAAAATTGTTTTCCTCTTTAGTGCCATGCGACATTTCGCTAAAGCGTTAAAGGAAGATAATTTTAACGTCAACTATATTGAATATAACGATGAGGCAAACCAAGGCAGTTTGCTCGAACAGGTAAAACATACGCTTGCGAGCGGCGAGTTTGATAATGTTAAAGTGACATCACCTGGCGAATATCGTTTGCTAAAAAGCATGCAGCAGTGGGAGCAAACCTTAGGTGTGCCTGTCAGCATTATCAATGACGCTCGTTTTCTAGCCAGCCCCAAAGAATTTAGTGACTGGGCACATGATAGGAAACAATTGCGTATGGAATTTTTCTACCGAGAGATGCGAAGAAAACATGGCATCTTGATGGAAGATAAAAACCCTATTAGTGGGAAGTGGAATTACGACGCGCAAAACCGAGAGCCCATGCCGGCGGGTTCTAATGTGCCGACCCACGCGCAATTCAAGATAGACGCTATTACCCAAGACGTTATTGATTTAGTTGAACAGGAGTTTAGCGATCATTTTGGTGACATTAGCCCATTTCACTTTGCCGTTACCCGCGACGATGCGCTAACCGTGCTAAGCGAATTCATAGAAGAACGGTTACCCCATTTTGGCCAATACCAAGATGCCATGGTTGAAGGCAAACCTTGGTTATATCACTCCCATATCGCGTTTTATTTAAATTGTGGTTTGCTTAGCCCGAGAGAAGCCATTGATGCTGCGGAATCGGCTTATTACGCAGGCACTGCGCCGCTTAACTCGGTTGAAGGTTTTATTCGGCAAATACTGGGGTGGCGGGAATTTGTTAGAGGGTTTTATTGGCACTTTATGCCAGGCCTTAAAAGCGATAATTATTTTAATAATAATCGCTCACTCCCCGATTTCTTTTGGAATGGCCAAACCAATATGAATTGCATGCGCCAATGCATTAAAGAAACACAAGCAAACGCATATGCTCATCATATACAGCGATTAATGGTGCTGGGGAATTTCTGTCTTTTAACGGGGTTGTCACCCGAAGAAGTTCAACAATGGTACTTGCTGGTTTATGCAGATGCGTATGAATGGGTAGAACTACCAAATGTAGCAGGCATGATCTTATACAGTGATGGCGGTCAACTCGCGAGCAAACCTTATGTCGCAAGTGGTAGCTATATTAATAAAATGTCGAACTACTGCAAAAACTGCGGTTATCAAGTTAGTAAAAAAACAGGTCCTAAGGCTTGCCCTTTCAATTACTTATACTGGCATTTTATTGATAAGCATAAAGAAAAGCTAAGCGGTAATCCAAGAATGGCAATGATGTATAAAACGTATGGCCGAATGAAAGATGAAAATATCGATGCAATGAAAGACAGCGCGACAATTTTTTTAACCAAATTATCTGAAAATGAAGAAGTCTGATTTACCAAGCAAAATGTGCCCCGTGTGCAACAGACCATTCACTTGGCGTAAGAAATGGGAGAAGAATTGGGATAACGTAGTGTATTGTTCTAAACGTTGTGCCGGAAACAAACGTATGAAATAGAAACTTCTTACTATAATTATAATAAAAGAAAGGACACGAATTAATGGATGCGCCTATTTCAGTAGATAGATTTCGTTTTTTACTTTTTAGCTTCAAGGAAAAACTGTGGGTAAAGCCTTTATCACTATGCGTATTGTCTATCGCTGCGGTGTTCGCCTCAAAACTGGCAGACGGCACCGCACTCGCTGAACATCTACCTAAAGTCGATCAATCCTCAGTAGAAACACTGCTATCCATTATGGCATCGAGCATGCTGGTCATAGCGACTTTCTCGGCAGGCACTATGGTAAGTGCCTATGCATCTGCTAGCAGGTCATCGACGCCACGTTCGGTAAGTTTAATCATATCAGACGATGCCTCACAAAATGCGCTGTCTACTTTTGTCGGTGCGTTCATCTTTAGCGTAGTCGCCATTACGGCATCAAGTAACAACTTCTTCAAAGACACTGGAATATTTCTTCTTTTTTGTCTTACCTGTTTAGTATTTGCGATCGTCATTCTTACATTTATCCGCTGGGTAGACAGTGTCGCGAGACTCGGCCGTGTGGGGTCAACAGTACAAAAAGTTGAGGCTGCAGCGATGCGCGCCATTAATCATCGGCTATCGACGCCAAGGCTCGGCGGTAAGCAGCAGCCGAACTCTGTGAAAGAGCAGGGCGGTGATCTCTCAAAATACCAAACCCTAACAACTGATAGTATTGGCTATGTACAAATGGTCGATATGGCAAAAGTACAAGCGTGGGCGGAAGAACGAGACACCCAAGTACACATAGCAATGTTACCTGGGCAATTTTGCACTCCAGATAAACCGCTGTGCTACATCGAGCGTTTTAAACCGAAAAAATCTGAAGATGACATCAGCAGTAAAGAGAGTGAAAAAAGCAGTGATAAAAGTGATGAGTCAGCATTGCTTTCAGCATTTCAAATTGGCAGCGAAAGGTCATTTGAAGCAGACCCAAGATATGGATTGGTCGTGCTATCAGAAATAGCTTCTCGCGCGCTTTCGCCATCGGTAAACGACCCAGGTACCGCCATTAGTATTCTTGGCAGTTATGCACGTTTGTTTATTCTGTGGGCGCAAAAAGAAAAGAACGTCGCATCAGATGATATAAAATACGATAAGGTGACCGTACCTGACATGAGTACGGCTGATATGTTTGATGACGCATTCACCGGTTTAGCGCGAGATGGTGCATCCATGATTGAAGTCTCTATAAGAATACAAAAGACGTTGGATGCCATTGCTAAAACAAGCAATGATGATATTTGTAAAGCTGCGACTAAACATGCCAAAGAAGCTTATAAACGCAGTATGAATGCGTTAATTCATGACGGCGATAAAGAAATGTTAAGTTCAGCAGTGAATAGCTTAAACAATAAAAAAAGCTAAGCCCTAGATTATTTAATTTACTGAATTTATGAATACAGCAATGTTCTATTAAAACCAAATAATAGATTTAAATACGCGGATTATAAGTAGGTTGAGGTAACGTCTAGTGAGCACAATAGAAAGTAATGATATAAAACAACATGTAGAAAATGTTATAGCGTTTCCTACATGTTTAACAGAAGTAAGAAAAGTTATTGCTACGTATATTACTAGCAAGCTAGTTGGCTGCTCGCAATCTTTAATAGATACCGCAATAGAAAACAGCGTTAATCATTACAAGAAATTTGTACACAACGCGAATATTACTGAAAGTGTTAAAGTATCTTTATCAGAAGAAGATGTGGCTTTATTAAATAAAAGCCTGACTAAGATACAAAGAGAAAACCGCAAGCAGTTGTTAAGAATGTTAGAACGCATAATTATATTAGAAATTGAAAATGCGGCTTTGAAAAACTAAGACCAGAAAGCGGGCAGCTTATCACCAATAACTTAAACGCTAATTTAAATATTCTCACTTAACACTCGTTACCACACAAAATAGTAAATCTAATCATTATCTAGAATTTCTTTTCGATTCTTTCTACGAAACTATGACCTTAATTCTGATCGAAACTTTCATTAGATAGCAGTCAATTGCGATGCGCCTGTACGCGAAATCTTGCTATGGATACCACGCTAAACATCTCAGATTTTAATCTCACGCACGTTATAAAAACACACCTCATAACCACGCAATAGCTGCAAACGCAAAAAAAGTGTGTAAGTCATCACGCACGACAAAGCTACCGAGAAGGCTGGAATCAACCACCCTAAACCCTCACACACTTAATTGCGCATAATGTATATTATGTTAAATAAGATATTGATATCTATGTAGGTAGGCGCGTTCATGTGTCGATGCATTCCCAACTCTCTATCCCGCTGTGGCCAGTACTAAGACTGTTCCCTGTCCTAGGTTTAGGTGTGTTTTACCGATATGTTTAAATTTATTTGGCTGAAATGGAAACTACTTTCTAAAGGACAATCTTAAGGAAAATGATTAGAAGCTTACCGTGGATTATGTACTTACTATTGAATTTGCAGCGTGGCGAACATTATTAATAATTTATGGCGGCTTTATAAATACGTTACGTATGGTTATTACTAACGACGCTTTATTAAGCGTGTTGAGTATTTTTATATGGAAACAAATTAGTCAGTTATTTTATTTATGTGCTTGTGTGTCTCAACGAGACCTTATCGTGTTTATGCATCAATGATAATGTCAGGGTTATTATTAGTAATTAGATTTGTTTAACAACACGATATTCATATTTGAGCTGCATCTAATTTAACGCGGTGATTATCTAGTACTTCTTATTTACTTTTATTCCCGAGGATAAGACACCTAACCTTTTTATAATTTAAATTTTATACTTTGTCTGTTGCATCAATTTTTATTGTGTCTTTTAGAGAGGATCTTTTATGCCTAAAAACAACGTATACAGGCTGTAAGGTGTTTATTGATAAGTGATGCTAGTTGAATATACGCTTAACCTAGTACTGAATATGTTAATTGTTGGGAGTAATATTAGGCCCAGTAAAGTTGAAACTTGAGTAATCTTAACGCGCTCCTACATGAAATCTAAGCGCATAATAGAGGTATATACCGCTAAATTTCACGTAGCGCACGTTTAATAAATAGCCGATTATAAAAGAAAATGTGGTTATTACCATTACAGCTGTATATAACAACAGTGTAAGTGTGTAGAATCGGGGTAATATAGGGCTACTTCAGTAATTTCACGCATGATAACTGTAATTATCATGCATGAAATTACTTAGCCAAATTGTCGTGAAAACAATGAGTTAGTTAGATGTCGTCTATATTCAAACCTGGTTCAAATACACAACTGTCTATTGTCGATGGTGACAGTACCAATACAGAACGAGCTGAATATGTTGATGCGTATTTTCGTGACATATTTACAAAGCTACCTCGCAATACCCAACGCGCTTATATCAGTGACTTTAACGACTTCGCCATTTTCTGCCAGTCAGAACGTATCGACAGTTTTAGTGATGATTTCTCTCATAACGAATACGCAATTAAACGCTATGTAGAAGAACTGTGTAAGTCTCCCCTCGCCTACAGAACTATCAAACGCCGCCTATCAGCGCTGAGTAAATTTTTAGGCATTGCGAAACTTCCGAATCCTATCATCCAATCGGTGTATCTGCGGGACTTCGTTCGTTTGTCACTTATTGAAAATTGTAAGTTCCAACTTAGTCATAACCAAGCCGTTCCGCTTACTATCGATTTATTGGACGAAATAAACAATAAAATTATTCCAGACACATTGTTAGAAATGCGAGATTTAACGATTATGAACTTAATGTTCGATGCACTCTTACGCGCTGATGAGCTAGTACGTGTATGTGCTGAGCATATTAGTAGACGCAATAATGCATTGCTAGTTGTTACATCAAAGTCTGATCAAAGCGGCAAGGGTTCACATCGATTTATCTCTACTAGTACTATCAACATGGTTGATGAATATATTGCAGAGGCTAACTTTGATGCTAAGACGCAGAGCGAAAGACTAATTGATGATCCTCGCCGTTTAAACAAAGGTATTCTTTTTCGCCGTGTTTCAAACCGCGGGCATGCGCTGCTGCCTTATAACGAACAGCCAAATACACATCAACATTCACCATTATATGAATCTTCAATTCTCGATTATTCGAGTGTTTATCGAATATGGAAACGAGTTGCTGCCCGTGCAGGAATAAAAGAAAACATTACGCCTCATAGTGGCAGAGTTGGTGGCGCAGTTTCACTTGCAGAAAATGGTGCTACCTTGCCCGAACTCCAATTGGCCGGCGGCTGGCAGTCCCCTGAAATGCCTGGTCACTATACTCAACAAGCTAATGTGAAACGAGGCGGTATGGCTAAGTTATCAGAAAAATTTAAACGTTAATTTTAGGTTTTATTCAACTGCCCGTGCTCGATATTGGATTTACCTCGTTATTTGTCCTAATTGTGTAATTCTTTGGGATAGAACACTAATCGCATATCTTATTGATATTACTAGTGTTAACCCATTCACAAAGTTACGCGTAACTATTTATGCTGATCGTTCCCGTCTTTCCCCTTCTCTTTTCCAAATCTTTCACTTCTTTTCCCGTGTTTGCTATCAAATTTGAACCCAATTATGGAATGGGTTCGTATCAACTAGCATAGGTATTAAAAAAGGAAATGTTATGTCTAATGGTATTAACCCGTCACACGGTAAAACAATTGCAGAGCTCGTCATTCCATCTAAAACGTGGTCACTTCATCCGGAAAAGAAACCAGCATTTACTTCAATTGATGAAGCCATTGACTACTTTGCTGACAACAATGAGCCGCTTTATATCAAAGTGCCATTTGTCGATGAGGAAGATAATGTACTCGTTCATGTGAATTCTAGCGGCGAGGATGTGGTGTTCACTATTTCCGATTTAAATCACGGCGGTGAAAGTCGTGTTGATGCATCACATCTAAAGAATTTAAGTAGTACTGTGGTGGAGTTAATCGAGCAATGTTACGACGAAAAGAAAAGCCCAGAAACCATGTGAAAATCTATGTAGTATAATAATCATTTGGTGGGGATTTGTTTCTAACTCTGTGAACGTTGCTTTCACGGTTTGCTACAGTAAGATAATCCCCCATGTTACCAACACGAGTATCAAACTGATAAATACCGCCGCCGATCCAATATCTTTGGCCTTCCCTATCAGTTCGTGCATATCAGTACTCACGTGGTCTGATAGTTTTTCTACGGCAGTGTTAAGTAGTTCGGTGATTAGTACGACAAACAGTGAGAAGAGTAACAACACTCTTTCGCTGTTTGTTACTTCAAGCATGAACACAATGGGAAGTAATACTGCCATTGCTACAACTTCTTGCCTAACCGCGGCTTCGCTGGAAAATGCCGCTTTTATTCCTCTATAAGAGTAGATAGTAGCAAAATATAAACGAGTAAAACCTGAGCGCTTTGGTGGCATAACGTTACAGTGTTTAGTCATAATTCCTAGACACTAACTTATTTAAATGACAGATATGTTATCAGTCGTTCAGCACTGGTATCAATGTCATTCACGATGCCAGTGTTTAGATTTTTACCGCTAACACATCTCTTTTCACACCGTGCAGTACAGCATTCGCCGTAGATCCTAGAAGAAGCCGAAGCCCACTTTGTCCGTGTGTGCCTATCACAATCAGATCGGCGTTTAACTTTTCAGCTAAGTGATGTATTTCATCCGCAGGTGAACCAATTTCTACGTTTACGTTACTATCTGGAATATTGTTGATTGCTGCAATGTCTTTCAATTTTGTCATTGCTTGTTCTTGCACGTCTTGTGAATAGTCACGTTCCAAAAACAGTCCGTATGGCTCAACGTTAGTCTGTGGAAATGCCACATAAAGTAAATGAACGTTTTTTGGCTCTGATGCTACCCGCATGGCTTTCGCTAAAATTTGCGAATAGTCTGAAAACACATCTATAGGTACTAAAACAGTATTGTAATCGTCCATTAGTTCATTCCATTAACGGGAGTGGATAATCACAATATAGTTAACTTCTCTTCACATTTCTTTGATTGAAATCAATTCGCCGTTCTAGATTTTCACCATAATGAAATTTCAGAATAATAAAGTTGGAGTCGTGAACATGGCAAAACTTACTACTGCATTACCATTAATCGCGTTGTTATTGGCGGGATGCGATTTAGGACCAGACTCGCCTCGGGGGTTTAGCTTACCTGAGGGAAATGCAGACGCTGGTAAAGTGGCATTCCAGAAGTATCACTGTACAGACTGTCACCAAATAGAAGGCATAACGATGCCACAAGATCATGCTTATCTAGTGCCTAAACCAATCCCTCTAGGGGGAAGCAGCGGCAGGATCACAACCTACGGAGAACTGGTCACCAGCGTGATAAATCCCTCACATAAGTTAACGCGTAGGCAGCCTGTTAGTATGACTTCCGTAGATGGAGAGTCTCGCATGCGTAATATGAACAATGTACTTACTGTTCAGGAACTCATTGATTTAGTTGCTTATTTACAACCTAAATATAAAGTCGTCCCCTATCGAACTTCTGAGTATCGTTTGTATCAATTACGCATGCCAGAACAAGATGCTCAAGGTGGAAATTAAGAAACTGACTTCGTTTCTTCTTCTATTTCAGCCAATAAGCTGCACGGCATAAAGCTATCAGAATTAGCTTCTTTGACGTGTAGCTTAAATCGCTCTGGAATATCATCACCTAACAGTGTACCGGTTTTCACTAGCGGGAAGATTTCGTCGTAACGTGCGATACTAGCTTGGTCTACCCGTCTAAATATATGTGTGCGGTTTAATTCCGTTGTACTTACATGGCCAGTTGAAGACAGCATATCCATTAACGCATGCAGCGTCTTTTTGTGAAAGCGATACACTCGCTCAGATTTATCTGTTACATCTAGCCCTTTCGCCAGCTTTGGATCTTGCGTTGCAACGCCGGTTGGACATTTATTAGTGTTACACGAAAGCGACTGCACACAACCAAGCGCTAGCATCATACCTCGTGCACTATTACAAATATCTGCGCCCAAACTTAAGTTTTTAACAAGTTGAAATGCTGAAATAATTTTACCTGAGGCAATAATTTTAACTTGTTTTCTTAAGTCGAAACCAATCAAACAATCGTCTACAAATGCCAGTGCTTCTCTAAGCGGGAATCCAATTGAGTTTGTGTATTCCAACGGGGCGGCGCCTGTACCACCCTCACCGCCATCTACGGTAATAAAATCGGGTGTAATACCGGTTTCTACCATGGCTTTACACATGGCAATAAATTCACTTTTTCTACCTAACGCGAGTTTAATCCCAATAGGCTTGCCGCCACTTAGATCGCGTAGCTTTTGTATATAATCAATCATCTCTAACGGCGTAGAAAAAGCGCTATGACGAGGCGGTGAATCTACTTGAGTACCTGGCTCTACGCCTCTAATTTTCGCTATTTCGGGTGTATTTTTATAAGCCGGTAATATACCGCCATGGCCGGGTTTAGCGCCTTGGCTTAACTTTATTTCAATCATTTTAACTTGCGGCAAACATGCTTTTTCTTTAAACAGGTCGGCATCAAACTTCCCGTCTTTGGTTCGGCACCCAAAATAGCCAGTACCAATTTGCCAAACAATGTCACCACCGTTTTCTTCGTGATAAGGCGTTAACCCACCTTCCCCAGTGTTATGGAAAAAGTTCCCCTTCTTTGCGCCCTTGTTAAGCGCCAGAATGGCATTTTTAGACAAGCTACCAAAGCTCATCGCACTGATATTTAGAATACTTGCAAGATAAGGTTGCTTACAGTCTTTTCCACCAATTGTTACCCTTGGATCGTGGTTCATTTCATCAATATCACGAGCCGATAATGAATGTCCTATCCATTCATAACCATCGTCGTAAGTATTTAACTGGGTGCCAAAAGGAATAGTTTCTCTACTGTCTTTTGCTCGTTGATACACAATAGAGCGAAACATACGGGATATGGGCGCGCCGCCAGTATCTGATTCTAAGACATACTGCTGTATAAAGGGTCGCAATGATTCAACGGTCCAGCGAGTTCTGCCAATTAGCGGGAAATTTTTTAAGATCGCATGTTTATTCTGGACTGTATCGACGATTGCTAAACCGAGTAGCAACACGGTTAATAATAGAAACCACCACGCTGGATGCCAGTAAAAACCTACCAGTAGGTTAAATATAAATAATGCCGTTAAGGTTCCTAAGATTTGATTTCGCATAGCTACTCCATGTGTGATTATCAGTTATTACTGTTCCAACACAATTTTGGGTTTTATTAAGCGGTACATTTACTTATTACTATATCTTTAATTGCTAAAACCTACAGTGATATAAACGCAAGATAATGGTATCTATCTTTTCCCATTCGCTCATGTTTCATTACATGCTAATCTAAACACTTCTATATACATCAGCGTGTTGAAAATTTTGAGTTATCGCCGCGCTAACTAATATAAGAATGTAAGGTAGAAATGTCATGGCTCAAACGGACTACAGGCATTTCTATTTGTACTCATTAATCGAAATGGTGAAAGGTAATTCATGGAGTATGCATTTCTTCTGTTCGCATTTGTTTGCGGTTTAACGGTTAAACTTATTGGGATCCCCCCGTTAGTAGGTTACTTAGTCGCGGGTTTTTTGCTCAATTTTTCAGGCTACACGCTCACTGATGATCTTACCAAGATAGCCAACTTGGGTATTACCATCATGTTGTTCACTATTGGTTTGAAGTTAAACGTTCGCGACTTAAGTAAACGTGAAGTGTGGGCCGGTAGTATTACCCATACCCTCATTTGGGTAGGTATTGTGACGTGTGGTGTGTACGGCATTGCTGCAGTAGCCAGCCAGTATATAGAAGGGCTAACATGGCAAAGCGCTACACTGATTGCCTTTGCCCTAAGCTTCAGCAGTACGGTTTGTGTTATTAAGGTGCTAGAAGAAAGCGGTGAAAGTAAAACCCGTCATGGCCGACTTGCCATTGGTATTTTGGTTATGCAGGATGTGTTTGCTGTTATATTTTTAGTGGCTGCCACAGGCAAACTCCCTTCAGTGTGGGCACTCGGGTTGTTGGCACTTATTCCAGCGATGCCGCTTATTAACCGTGTTATTAATAAGTCAGGTCACGGAGAGTTACTCCCTCTTACTGGGTTCATTCTTGCTTTAGGCGGCTATCACCTATTCGAGCTGGTTAATATTAAAGGCGATCTAGGGGCTCTGATATTTGGCATCATGTTGGCGCAACATGAAAAGGCCAGTGAACTTGCTAAATCGTTGCTTAGTTTCAAAGACTTATTCTTGATAGGCTTTTTCCTTACCATCGGGTTAACCGCACTTCCTGATTTCAATATGATTATTATCGCGTTGGTGTTCTGTTTGTTTATCCCTATAAAGGCTGCCCTATTCTTTGGCCTATTTACGTCACTTCGATTACGAGGCCGAACGTCTTATTTAAGTAGCCTTGTGCTGTCTAACTTTAGTGAATTTGGGCTTATTGTAGGTGCACTTGCCGTATCGCTGGGTTTATTGGCTGAAAGCTGGTTAGTAGTAATTGCACTTTCATTGTCTGTCTCTTTCGTTATTACTAGTGTGTTGTATCGCACCTCGCATTCTCAATACCACAGATATAAAGACACGATTAAACGTTTCGAAAAGAACCGCCGTCTCAAAGAAGACATTTACCCTACTTTGCACAAAGCAGAGTTTTTAGTGCTGGGAATGGGACGTGTTGGGCAAGGTGCGTTTAATGCGCTGTCTAAACTTGCTGATGTGAGTGTATGGGGTATGGACGCTGATAGAGTGAAAGTAAAGCAGATGGCCAGCGAAGGCTTAAATGTTATTTGTGGTGATGGTGAAGATGTAGACTTGTGGGACAACCTAGAACTTAAAAACGTTCACTTAATTCTATTAGCGCTGCCTTCTATACAAGACGCAATCAATATTACCCGTCAGCTTAGAAACGCGGGTTATACCGGTAAAGTAGCTGCGATCGCGCGGTATGAAGATGAAGTTAATCATTTGCTAGAACAAGGCGTTGATAAAGTATTTAACTTTTTCACCGAAGCGGGTTTAGGTTTTGCCGAAGAAAGTTTAGCCTATGCAAATACGCAACAACAATAGTCGACAATTCTTAATGCAAACAAAGGATGAAGTGATAACCATTTTCATTTGTATGCCATTGTTTTTAAAGTAATTTTTTGACATTTGCGTATTTTCACTCTACACTAGCGTCATATTGATAATTAAGGTTTTTATTATGCAAGGTGACAAACAAGTCGTCGCGAAGCTGAATGATGTACTCACCAGTGAGTTAACGTCTATAAATCAGTACTTTCTGCATGCACGTATGTTCAAAAATTGGGGCTTACAAGAGCTCAATGAAAAGAACTACAAAAAGTCGATTAAAGACATGAAGCAAGCAGATGAGTTAATTGAGCGCATTCTATTTTTAGAAGGGTTACCTAACCTTCAGGCGTTAGGCAAACTTTATATTGGTGAAGATACTGAGGAAATGCTGAGCTGCGATGCCAGATTCCAAAAAGAACAGTTACCATTATTACGCGAAGCCATCGCGCTGTGCGAAGAAAAGCAGGATTACGTTACGCGCGACATCCTAGAATCAATTTTAGAGTACGAAGAAGATCATTTAGATTGGATTGAAACTCAAGAATATCAAATCGGCGCTATGGGTATTGAAAACTACCTTCAGGCGCAAGTAATGGGAGATGACTAATGAAAGGTAATCAAACCATCATTAAAGGTCTAAACGAGCTACTTTCTTATGAATTGGCCGCTATGGATCAATACTTCATTCATTCTCAAATGTATTTAGATTGGGGGCTCACTAAACTTTATGAGCGTATCGATCACGAATTTGACGATGAGCGTGGCCACGCCACTAAACTTATCGAGCGTATGCTGTTTTTAGAAGGCGTACCAGATATGGTCACGCGAACTGGCTTCAAAGTAGGTTCAGATGTACCTGAAATGCTTGAAAGCGATCTTCGTGTCGAATATGAAGTAGATGCAAAACTTAAAGAAGTCATCGCGCTATGTGAGTCTGAAAAAGACTACGTAACACGTGACATCTTAGTTGTACTGCTTGACGATACCGAGCGCGATCACGCCCATTGGTTAGAGCAACAACTTGGCCTAGTGAAACGCCTTGGCTTGTCTAACTACTTACAATCTCAAATGTAAGTCATACTAGATTGTCAGATTGTCGTTTCGAAGTTCAGGTAGCTTGGTGCTGCCTGCCCTTCAATATTTAACCGCAATTGCCATTTCATCTTTTCTTCGTTACAGCTTCCCAACATAAACCAACCTGACCATTCGCCATTGTGCTTATTTTCAAGCAGCACAGGCACTTTACCCATGTACATGTTCACGCCCTCTATCCAGGCACTTTCTATGTTTGTGCCTACAGGTAAATAGAGTACCAAGGTAATAGAGGTTTCAGGTTCTACTTTCTCTGAAAATTCCGCGTAAGCATGCCTGCCATGTATTAAAAATTCACAGTGCTCGTTGACAAATGTACAGCTCTCTCCTATTTCCTTTAAGGAGCCTGAAGAAGGCGTAGCGGACATTTGGTATTGATGCACTGCAAATACACATACTGCAACGAGAAAAATGCAAAGCGGGGCAAGCCACCTTTGTGAATAAAATGATCTCTTTTTGTTACTGTTATTTAGCATTTCTTAAATTTTGTATATTTCTTCATTGATGGAGATCAAGCTCAGGTAGTTTATGGTATCTTTTTGTAATTAAAAACCTTATCATCCGCGTACCAACTGGCTTGGAGACTATAATTATTACTCTTTCCGAGCTCGGTGTGAAGCGTTATTCCGTTGCTTTCGCATGTCTAGACCGTACTTGAACGGCTGTTGGAGACCATAGTTCATTTGAAGTGGAAGATTCATTAAAATGAGTGAAATAAGCCAAGCACAACCTGACTACAATTATAAAGTAGTTAGGCAATTTACCATTATGACCATAGTCTGGGGTATCATTGGTATGGGCCTAGGGGTATTTATTGCCGCGCAATTATTTGCACCTATGCTTAACTTTGACACACCATGGCTAACGTTTTCGCGTCTGCGTCCTTTGCACACCAATGCCGTTATTTTTGCCTTCGGCGGCTGTGCGTTGTTCGCAACGTCATACTACATCGTTCAGCGTACCTCTCAGGTTAGACTGTTCAGTGACAAACTTGCTGCATTTACGTTTTGGGGCTGGCAAGCCGTTATCGTATTGGCAGTAGTTTCTCTACCTTTAGGTTTAACCAGCTCGAAAGAATACGCTGAACTAGAATGGCCAATCGATATATTGATTACGCTAGTCTGGCTCGCTTATATCATTAACTTCTTCGGAACCCTAGTTATCCGAAAAGTGTCGCATATTTATGTTGCGAACTGGTTCTTAGGGGCGTTCATGCTTACCGTTGCTGTATTGCACATTGGTAATAGCATGGCCATTCCGGTGTCTTTCACTAAGTCTTATTCATTGTATGCAGGCGCAGTAGACGCCATGATGCAGTGGTGGTACGGCCATAACGCAGTAGGTTTCTTCCTAACTGCTGGCTTCTTGGGCATGATGTATTACTTCGTTCCTAAGCAAGCAGGTCGCCCAGTTTACTCGTACAGATTATCTATTGTTCACTTTTGGGCATTGATTTCATTGTACATTTGGGCTGGTCCTCACCACTTACATTATACTGCCCTACCCGATTGGACACAGTCGCTAGGTATGGTGATGTCTATCATTCTATTCGTTCCTTCTTGGGGCGGAATGATAAACGGTATAATGACGCTATCTGGTGCATGGCATAAATTGCGTACTGATCCTGTATTACGTTTCTTAATTGTTTCATTGTCTTTCTATGGTATGTCTACCTTCGAAGGCCCAATGATGGCAATTAAAACAGTTAACGCACTGTCTCACTACACAGACTGGACTATCGGCCACGTACACTCAGGTGCACTAGGTTGGGTAGCCATGGTATCAATTGGTTCTATTTACCACTTAATACCTATTCTGTTTGGTCAGCCAGCGATGTACAGCACACGTCTTGTTAATGTTCACTTCTGGTTAGCAACAATTGGTGTAGTGCTATATATCGTAGCAATGTGGATGTCAGGTGTTCTTCAAGGGCTAATGTGGCGTGCAGTAAATGCTGACGGTACATTAACGTATAGCTTTGTCGAATCGCTTGAAGCGTCTAAACCTTTCTATGTGGTTCGTTTCATTGGTGGTTGTTTCGTGGTTACTGGCATGCTTATCATGGCCTACAACACATGGAAAACCGTTCGTGCCCCTAAAGGTAGTATCGCTGCTGATGTTACAACTCAGCCAGCGTAATAAGGAGACGACATAATGAAAAATCCACATGAGTTAATTGAAAAAAATGTCGGCCTGTTAACCGTGCTAATCCTTGTTGCGATTAGCTTCGGTGCCATGGTTCAAATTACGCCGTTGATGTTTCAGCAGCAAACAATGGAACCAGTGACAGGCTTACGTCCTTATACAGCATTAGAATTGGAAGGCCGTGACATCTATATCCGTGAAGGATGTGTTGGTTGTCACAGTCAGATGATTCGTCCGTTCCGTGCCGAAACAGAACGTTACGGTCACTACAGTGTTGCTGGTGAGTCAGTATGGGAACACCCTTTCCTTTGGGGTTCTAAGCGTACTGGTCCTGACCTAGCACGTGTTGGTGGGCGTTACAGTGATGAATGGCACCGTGTTCACCTGCTTAATCCGCGTAACGTGGTACCTGAGTCGAATATGCCTGGTTTCCCATGGCTTGCAGAAAACAAACTTGACGGTAAGTTAACCGCTAAGAAGATGGAAGTTTTCCAAGGCTTTGGCGTGCCGTATACCGACGAAGATGTCGCGGGAGCACAAGCGGCAGTACAGGGTAAATCTGAAATGGAAGCCCTTATTGCATACCTACAATCTCTTGGCACACATTTGAAATAATATGGATCAAGGAATAGTAGGTAGCATTTTTACTGTCATCGTCTTTGTTAGTTTCATTGGCATAGTTTGGTGGGCTTTTAGTAGCCGCAACAAGCAAAAGTTTGATGAAGCGGCGAATTTGCCTTTCGCAGACGAAGACAAAGAAAAATCAAAAGAAGATTAGCAGGAGTCTCGAACTTATGAGTATGTTTTGGACAATATGGATTTCAGTGATAACCCTAGGGTTAATCATTGGTTGCTATTTCCTTCTGCGCTGGTGTTTGTCTAACCAAACAGGCGTGCCAGAAGGAGAATCAATGGGGCATGAATTTGACGGCATCGAGGAGTTGAATAACCAACTTCCTCGTTGGTGGACAATCATGTTCTACATGACAATCATTTGGGGTTTTATCTATCTTGCCCTTTATCCTGGATTGGGTTCATACGAAGGCTTATTTGGCTGGAAGAGCTCAAACCAAGGCATATTGACGCTTGAAGAATCGGCGCAAGCGCGTATCGATGCAAAAGAGCAAGGCAAGTTTGTAGAGTACGATCGTGAGTTGGATTATGCAGCTGAAAAGTTCGACCCAATTTTCGAAGCGTATGCGCAAATTCCTGTTGAGGAACTAGCGAACGACCCTGAAGCGAATAAAGTAGGACAGCGTTTGTTTATGCAAAACTGTTCTCAGTGTCACGGTTCTGATGCTCGCGGGCAAAACGGTGGTTTCCCTAACCTTACTGATAACGATTGGTTATATGGTGGTTCGGGTGCAAAAATTGTTGAAACCCTAACGTTAGGCCGTAAAGCCGCTATGCCAGCATGGATAGATGTTATGGGCGAGCAAGGCATCGAAGAAGTGGTTGAATATGCATTAAGCCTAAGCGGCCGTGATGTAGACCAGCAACTTGCTGATGCAGGTAAAGTTCGCTTTGCTGCATGTGCTGCCTGTCATGGTATGGACGGTAAAGGTAACCAAGCACTTGGTGCGCCTAACCTGACTGACAACATTTGGTTATATGGCGGAAGCCATCGTGCGGTTACTGAAACACTAACCTACGGCCGAAATGGTGTTATGCCTTCATTCAAGAAAACCTTGGGTGATGACAAAATCCACGTTGTTGCATCGTACGTTTATAGTCTTTCTAACGACTAAATTCGTATAACCAACAATAATGCTAAAAAGCCTCGTTATCACGGGGCTTTTTTTATGAGAAAATACACCTCTTCAACTGGATGCCTTATTTTTCCTATCGCGCCGGTTTTCCTGTAGTAAACGAGTTGATGTAATTAATGAATACACCCTGGTATAAACAATTTTGGCCCTGGTTCCTTATTGCTGTTCCCCTAATTACATTAGTAATGGGTGGCGTGTTATTGAAATTGGCTATTTCAACCGAAGACAGCTTAGTAGTAGACGATTATTACAAAGAAGGTAAAGCCATTAATGCCCGGCTAGATAAAGAAGCCATCGCGAAACGCAAAAACATAACAACAGAGTTAACCATTACTGATGGCAGTATTGCAGTAAAATTCCATTCAGGTATTCCTCAAGAAGGAAACGCCCTTAAATTGAATTTTTATCATGTGACCATCGAAGAGCGCGATGCAAGTGTATTATTAAGTCGTGATGCTAATGGTATTTACCGTGGTTTTGTGGAAAAGGACTTAACCGGTAAATGGCAAGTCTCGCTTTCTCCTGTAGACGACAGCTGGAAAGTACAAAATACGTTGCAACT
Source organism: Alteromonas sp. K632G (assembly GCF_017653625.1). Taxonomy (NCBI): domain Bacteria; kingdom Pseudomonadati; phylum Pseudomonadota; class Gammaproteobacteria; order Alteromonadales; family Alteromonadaceae; genus Alteromonas; species Alteromonas sp. K632G. Next base: position 59,233 of record NZ_JAGGDM010000007.1, on the reverse strand, counting down.
TCCCTACTCTGGCGCCATCAAGTTTAATCCGTAATGAGCGAAAACCTTTGTTACCATTGCGCGTTACCTAACGATGCAACACACAAATATGAAGCAGTAATATTAGGCGAAACCAGGCAGCTCTGCTGCCCTGGTTGCCAAGCTGTTGCTCAAGCCATCGTTGATAATGGCTTGGAAGATTATTATCAGTTTCGTACTGAGCCTGCCCAAAAGTCAGACGATGGTATATTAGAAAGCCTTTCTGCGCTTAACGTTTATGACGACCCAGCCCTTCAAGAAGAGTTTGTTTTTGACGAAGGCCAGCACAAGCAAATACAGCTAACCCTTGAAGGCATAACGTGTGCAGCGTGCGGTTGGCTGATTGAAAAGCAGCTTTCAAAAGTATCAGGTATTGCGCAAGTCGCCGTAAACGTTCAAGAGCGTCGCGCACTAATAACCTGGGAACCCGATGTTATTAAACTTAGCCAGATACTCACCACACTAAAACGCATAGGGTATGTTGGCTCACCGTTTCACCCAGATGAACATGAAGCGAGTTATAAACGCGAGCAAAAATCGTTTATTAAAAAGTTAGGCTTGGCAGGCATCATGACCATGCAGGTGATGATGCTAATGGCTGGGCTTTACTTCGATTGGTTTGGTGCCATTGAACAAGAAACCCGTCAATACTTTTATTGGGTTGCACTCACCCTTACCACCCCCGTAGTACTTTATTCAGGAAGCGCGTTCTATTTAGGTGCTTTGAAGGCAATAAGCGCAAAAACCGTGAATATGGATGTGCCTGTCACCCTCGCGGTATTTGGCACCTACTTTGCGGGTTTACGTTCCACTTTGCTTGAGCAAGGTGAAGTGTATTTTGAATCCATATGCATGTTTATCTTTCTACTGCTGTTGAGCCGATTCCTTGAACATAGAAGCAGGCACCGTGCGGCGCAAATTTCAGCCAATATGATGCAATATATTCCGGTTTCAGCGGCTAAAATTGAAGGTGATGGCAGTATCGTTCAGATCCTTGCAAAGCAATTAGCGCCCAATGATGTAGTACTAGTGAAGCCCGGTGAGACCATCCCTGTCGATGGTATTGTGCTAGACGGTACCGCTGCGGTTGATGAGTCTATGTTAACGGGAGAATTTAACCCCGTCAGTAAATCGGCCAGCCATGTAGTTTACGGCGGTACAGTAAACCAAGATGGCACACTAACGGTTAAAGTGACCCAAAGCTTAAAGCATGCCTTGGTCAATCAAATCGTGCGTTTACAAGCTAGCGCCATGGCAAGCAAGCCAAAAGCTGCGCAGATTGCCGATAACTTTTCCCGTTACTTTGTGTTCTCGGTATTGCTGATATCGGCTTTAACGTACAGTTATTGGTCGTTTGTGGGCAGTGAAGATGCTTTTTGGATCACCATCTCTGTATTAGTGGCAACCTGCCCTTGTGCGCTAGGCTTAGCCACACCTTCAGCGTTAACCTGCGCTATGGCGAAGCTGAATCGTCAGGGCATTTTGTTAAAGCGTGCTGACGCCTTAGAGCAACTTAACGATATTGATACCATTGCCCTTGATAAAACCGGCACACTGACCGAAGGTAAGTTCTCATTGCAACAGCGCTGGTTTGCTAAAGGGGTAGATCCAGTGCAGGTAATGGCGCTAACTACATTGTTAGAGTCTCGTTCTGAGCACCCTATTGCCCGTGCCTTCGACAACGATAATGTTAAGTCAAAACATAGAACCCTGCCTAATACCATGAACGGATTTACCGTTACACCAGGTGGCGGCATTAGTGGTGAGATAGACAACGTCGTTTTTACTATGGGTTCAGCCGTATTTTGTAATTTATCAACCACCTCAAAGGTAGATATACCGGCAAATGTGTTTTTGTGTGCCGACGGTGTATTAATGGCCGCGTTCTGCGTAAATGATAGCTTGCGGCAAGATGCCTTAGCGACACTCACCGCACTGAATGAACATCAATTAGTGGTGCTAAGTGGCGACACACAGAAAAACGTTGATGCACTTACTGCTAGTTTACCAATCAACTTAGCAAAGGGTGGCTTATCACCGGAGCAAAAATATTCACAGGTGCATACTTTGCAAAAGCAAGGTCGCAAAGTCATGATGATGGGCGACGGTATAAACGATGCCCCTGTTCTTGCTAGCGCAGATGTGGCGGTTGCGGTAGGAAACGCCACAGATGTGGCCAAAACAGCCGCCGATGTTATTTTGCTAGGAGACAGCTTGCTATCGGTGCCAACCTTATTTTCTGTGGCGAAACAGGCAAAACGTAAAATTCAGCAAAATATTGCATGGTCAGTAGGTTACAATATTATCATTCTACCCTTTGCAGTGTCGGGGTTACTCTCTCCCTGGATGGCCGTGGTTGGCATGTCACTGAGTAGTATTATTGTGGTCACCAATTCAACGAGGTTATTAAGTAAATAATATGAGTATCATTTACGTCTTAATTCCCATCGCTATTATTATTGTTGCGCTGGCACTGGTTATCTTTTTCTGGGCGGTAAAAACCAATCAGTTTGAAGATCTTGATAGACAGGGCTACAGCATTTTGTTTGATGATGATTTATCAGGTGATGAAAAGAAGCTAGCCGAGCAGCGAAAGCAGTTACAACAACGCAAAGAAACAGATGACAGAGATTAATATATTCTCTGCTTTTTTCATTGGAATTGCTGGCGGCGTGCATTGTGTGGGTATGTGCGGTGGTATTGTTGCCGCACTACGCACAGTAACGCCAAGTAATGAACCGGCATTACCCTACACCCTTGCCTATAATTTTGGCCGTATCCTCAGCTACACATTAGCCGGCGCTATTACAGGCGCTGTCGGCCAAATGGCCACCGAGTTTGTGCCTATTGCTAAACCCGTTTTATCTTTGATTAGTGGCGTTATGCTGCTGCTATTAGCGTGTTATTTGGGAAAGTGGTGGCAAGGCTTGAATTATATTGAAGCTATGGGACGCGGCTTATTTAAAGCTATTCAGCCAATATCTAAACGATTTCTTCCATTCAAAAGCCCGGTTTATGCACTACCCTATGGTTTTATATGGGGCTGGCTACCCTGCGGGTTGGTCTATTCCACGTTAACGTGGTCATTAGCATCGGGGTCGGCCGTTGACGGCGCTGCCATCATGTTATTTTTTGGGTTAGGTACTCTGCCCACTTTGTTAGCTGCAAGCGCAGGTAGCCAGTACCTAATAGCTGGTTTTAGGCACCCCGTGGTAAGACAATGCTTTTCCGTAATAGTGGCTATTTACGCTCTCTTTTTAATTTATGCAGCAATTTCATAAACAAAAGAGTAAGATTAATATTAAGTCGACCCTATTTATAGTTTGAACCTATGAGCAAAGGAAGCCAATTCTCAATTCATTGTCAAAATTGCAGTTTCAGCCACTTGTGTTTGCCCGTTGCGCTAAACAAGACTGAGATTGAATCTTTAGATGATATTATTGAGCGAAAGAAACCCCTTCACAAGAGTGATTTGCTGGTAAAGTCGGGAGATAAATTCAACTCTCTTTACGCAGTACGCACGGGCTCTTTTAAGTCTTTCGTCACCAATTCAGATGGTGAAGAGCAGATTACAGGTTTTCACTTCCCTGGCGATATTATCGGCTTCGATGCCTTACGGGAAAATAAGCACCAAAGTTATGCTCAGGCATTAGAAACCGCCATGGTGTGCGAATTACCGTATGAAACGCTTGATGAAATGTCGGTTCAATTTCCTAAGTTAAGACATCAAATAATGAGTTTTATGAGTGCGGAAATTAAACAAGATCATGATCTCATGATGTTGCTTAATAAACGCTCAGCGGAAGAACGTCTATTGTATTTCCTCTCTCAGCTTTCTCAACGTTTCGAAGAACGTGGATTTTCAAATAAAGAATTTCACCTAACCATGACTCGAAATGAAATTGGGAACTATCTTGGTCTAACTATTGAGACCATTAGCCGCCTGTTAAGCCGTTTTCAAAAAGAAAATATTATCCAAGTGGACGGTAAACTCATCACTATTTTAGATTTTGATGAGATGTCACAACGTTTAACGTCTGTGGTTGCACCTAATATCGCCTGTAATAGCTAATCTTCAAAGCTTTTGATCTAAAACAAGTTACGTAATAGCAAATAGGTATTACACTTAAATTGTAGCAACCAAAATTCTGACTATGTTTGGAGGGGTTATGATTAAGTATGAGCGTATTTTAGCGGTTATTGAAGCCGATAGAGAAACCCAACCTGCGCTTAGCCGTGCATATGAACTTGCCAAAAAGACAGGTGCCTCTGTCACCGCCATGCTGGTGGTTTACGACTTATCTTACGATATGACAACCATGCTTAGCCCTGATGATCGTGAAGCCATGCGTGATGCGGTCACTAAAGAACATGCTGGATGGTTGAAAAAAACTTTAGACGACTTAGGTTTTTCTAAAACAGATATAGTTGTGGAATGGAACAACCGTGCCTTTGAAGCTGTGGTGCATTATGTCATCGACAACAGTATAGATTTAGTGGTAAAAGCAACTAAGCGCCATGACGATTTAGCTTCTGTTATTTTTACTCCTACAGACTGGCATCTACTTAGAAAATGTCCCTCCCCCGTATTATTGGTTAAAGATCATGAATGGCCTGAAAATGGTGAAATTATTGCCGCGGTAAATGTAGGCAGTGAAGACGACGAGCATGCCTTACTTAACGACAAAATCACGGTGATTGCTAACGATTATGCCGCGCTGCTCAGCGGTAACGTAAATTTGGTAAACAGCTACCCAGCTACGCCGCTAAATATTGCTATTGAAGTTCCTGAGTTTGACCCAGACACTTACAACAACGCGGTAAAGCATCATCACGAACTTGAGATGAACACACACAGCGAGAAGTATGCTATCGATAGTAAGCGCTGTTATGTGAAGGAAGGCCTTCCTGAAAAAGTCATTCCAAAGATAGCCCAAGATATAGACGCTGAACTTGTTATCATAGGTACGGTTGGCAGAATAGGTATTTCTGCGGCTCTCATAGGTAACACCGCAGAACATGTTATTGATGAACTTGTGTGTGATGTACTGGCAATAAAACCAGACGGCTTTATTTCGCCCCTTTCACGGTAATTCAGACAGGTTCATAAACAGCCTGTCGGCACTGTTTGCTATCTTTGCGCTATAGCTTTAAACGCTATTGTTTTTTGTTAGAAGAGAGGGCCAACAAGATTTAAAAAATCTGAACCTCGCACATTCAATTTTACTTGATTACTGTATAATGGTTTTTTTCGCAGTAACAAAGCTATTGATATGAACAGTGCAGGCACAAACCGTGCGGACGCTCCGTTAACCGCGTCTCAAAACAAACAAAAATACAGCTTTAATAAGCTACAAAAGCGACTTCGTCGAAATGTAGGCAAAGCGATTGCTGATTTCGGCATGATTGAAAACAACGATAAAGTCATGGTGTGCTTATCTGGCGGCAAAGACAGTTACGCTATGCTTGATATTCTTATGTTTTTAAAGCGCATTGCGCCAATTCATTTTGACATTATTGCGGTTAACCTTGATCAAAAGCAGCCAGGATTTCCAGAGCACGTACTTCCTGAATACCTTGAAAGTGTAGGTGTAGAGTACAAAATTGTAGAAGAAGACACCTACTCTATTGTTATGGACAAAGTGCCTGAAGGTAAAACCACGTGCTCACTTTGTTCTCGATTACGTCGCGGTATTTTATACAGCACGGCCAAAAAGCTAGGCGCCACTAAAATTGCCCTTGGCCATCATCGTGACGACATGCTAGAAACGTTCTTTTTAAACATGTTCCATGGCGGTAAGCTTAAATCAATGCCACCAAAGCTGGTTAGCGATAATGGTGAGCACATTGTCATAAGGCCCCTTGCTTATTGTACTGAAAAAGACATTCAGCGTTATTCTGATGCCGTAGAATTTCCTATTATTCCTTGCAACTTGTGCGGGTCTCAAGAAAATTTGCAGCGTCAGAACGTAAAGGCCATGCTACAAGATTGGGATCGCCGTTTCCCTGGGCGTATTGAGTCAATGTTTAGTGCGCTTCAAAATGTAGCGCCGTCACATTTGGTCGACAAGAATTTGCACGACTTTAAAGGCATCTCTACACAGAACGGGCCGGTTGAAGATGGTGATATTGGTTTCGATCCGCCCAGCTTCGAGTCACCCAGTGAGCCTACTGACGACACGGTTCACGTTATCAATTTGATGGAATCAAACTAAATGAAAATTGGTCTAGCATTAGGTGCGGGTGCCGCAAGAGGTTGGACCCACATTGGTATTATTCAAGCATTAGAAAAGCTGGGTATTAAAATTGACGTGGTGGCAGGTTGCTCTATTGGTGCCTATGTTGGTGCCGCTTACGCTAGTGGTAAGTTAGAAGGCCTAAAAGAGTGGTCTTGTTCTTTGTCAGATTGGCAGGTACTTGCTTTGATGGGCGTTGGTTTACGTAGGGGCGGTATTGCTAGCGGGCAAAAAGTGTTTGATAAACTTGCCAGCGAATTTTGTGCCCCAACCTACGAAGCAATGGAAAAACCGTTCGCCTCTGTGGCTACCGATTTGCACACAGGTCGTGAGGTAGTGTTTAGTTCCGGCGAGATTGGCAATACCATTCAAGCTTCGTGTGCTATTCCTGCCCTATTTGCCCCAGTCGCCCATGGCGATCGTTGGTTAGTAGATGGCGCGGTGGTTAATCCAGTGCCTGTTAACCTGTGTCGCCAACTTGGTGCAGACTTTGTTATTGCCGTAAACCTTAATGCTGATTTCAGGCCGCTTAGGCTTGAAAAATTACGACTCGATCACGAAGAAAACCAAAGAAAAACCGAAGACTTTTTCACTAAAAGCCAAAACGTGCTTAAGCAGTGGTTCTCACCTGATAGTAAAGAAAAAGCAGAAACGGAAAGTGAAACCGATAGTAAACATAGCGAGCAAAACGAAGGCGTTGCTAGCGACGCTATTGAGGCCATAGAAGAAACAATTTCGCCGCCACCAAATAAAGTCCCTAAAGGTAACCCTCCAGGGATTTTAAGTGTAATGAGTAGTTCGTTAGAAATACTTCAAGCAAGGGTGACACGTTCTCGTTTAGCGGGCGATCCGCCGGATATTCTGATAGAGCCCCAACTAACCGACGTGGGTATTATGGAATTTCACCGCGCACAAGAGCTATGTGAAAAGGGTGAAGAAACCATCACCCGTATTGCTGAGCAAATTAAGTATCAGCTATTAGCTTGATGCCATAGCGGTAACACGAAGTGGGGCTTTCGGTAGTGTGAGCCCTTTATTTTCGTTAATTTCACTTTGTTCTAAGTGAAGTATGCCGTTATTAATATGCAGGCCTTCTGGGGTAATATAATCCAGATTTTTATCATCAAATTGCAACATCAACCCTTTCACCGTTGGCATTAAGAACGATAAAAAGCTGCCCATTTCATTGAAGAACGCTTCATATTGGCCATAGATAAAATTCAGCTCTTCTTTTGTATAACTGGCGGTTAAGTATTCACTTTTTGTTTCTAGCTGCACAGACATATCACATACATTAGCCGCTTCAGTTAAATCGATACTAATATAGGCATTTGCCAATTTTAGCGCTTTCTCCGTCGGTACAGTGAATCTATACTCATCACTAACCTCTAATGGCATAGTTTGTTTGTCAGTGACTATCTCAGCGTTATTAATTTCACATAACCGCCCTTCACCAACACGCAGAAAACCAAAAGCGAATTGCAAAGCTTGAGTGTCTTCATTATCCAGTTTTTTTACGTGACTATAAAAACGGCTGTATTCCACATTCACCATTTCAGCGGCAACACTTGAGGTGAGTAATGCGCCTATAAGCGCGCATGCTATACGTTTCATTCGGTTAAGAACTCCTGGTTAAACCGGATCATGGTTTGTAATTCGTCTACATAGGCCGCGCCGCGCTCAGAGTAATTCATTAATCCCTCTGCCAAGGCTACGCCAGTAATGGGGATTTGATTTGCTCTTAACCGCTCTCTGATTTCTCGCAAATCGGTATAGGCATCGTGTCTATTCAGGTTACGCATATAAGTATAAGTCGCCCGAGATAGGCTTGGGAACTTCGCGACTTCGTGCGTTGCGCCGGCATTTCGTTTACCGGGAACAAAACCACATCCTTTCACAAAGCACCAAATACCAAAGAAGTTATAACCTTTTCTAGCAAAACGACTGGTGCCCCATGCCGACTCGTTTGCCGCTTGCACGAGCACGAGTTCAGCAGGCAAAATATCAATTTTGTGAAGTAACGCAAGCAGACGAGATGTGAGCGGTTGTTCCGCCTTTACGCGGTACTCAGTTTGCAACCACTCAAGACGGCTAATGTCATCGTCGGTTAGCGGCTCTTCGTTCAAAGCCTTACGATACAACGTTTGTATGTAGTGTCTAAGGGTAAGTAAATACGCATTCTGTTTTTCAACTTCGGGGCGTAAGTAATCGAAAAAGGCACTTTTCTTTTCTTTAACGTCGGTATACGCAGAAAAGTCGGGAACAGGTTTTGTGGCTTCAGGTGTTTCTGGAATATCTAAAATATCGGGCTCGCGCTTAGTTAATATAAGCGCGTTAATGACTATTACTGCCAATACAGCAATAGTAATTAAAACAATTTTTAGCGTTTCCCGTTTATGCATCGAAGCTCGACTCATTCGTTTTACTTTGAACAGTTTGGCTGGGTGTATATTCACCCTCTTCACCGATCATCTCTTCATACAACAACCCTAGCATACTGAAATACAGGGGTAGAACCCACACAAGGGACAAGCCTAATGTAAACGGAACGGAAATAAACAATATAATAAAAATGGCAAACACACCGGCTAACTGTGCCCAATAAGCATTAAATACCCGGCAGGATAAAATAATAGCGCGAAGCGGAGTAAGCGATTTATCGGCAACCAGCATGAGTGAAAAAGAGGTCGCCATCCAAAAATACACACCAGGTACCACTAACAATACCAAGCCAATTTGTACCACTATGCCATTCACCAATTGAGTAAGGGCTAATGCGAATATTAAAGAGACGTAGCTGAAAATAGAGAAAACCGTGGTTTTTTGACCTCTGGCATGGCTCACCCCCATCATATACAACCCGCCAATTAGTGGTGCAACAATGAAAATAGCGACAATTTCAATTAACGATTGGTGTTCAAAAATGAAGGTGCCGTCTTCATTGAAAGTAATGAACTTCTGAGCAACAAAACCGAGTACGACAAACGTAAGAAATAGGACTAATGAAGCTTGGAATAAGCTTAAAAAATTTGCTTTAGCCAAACCATTAGCGCGAGAAAACAACGATTTAATATCGAAATCATATTGCTTTGAAAGTGTTCTTTCTAGCTTGCTTGATGGCTGGTTATCTTTAAAAGGCATTTTATTATCTGCCACACGATCCTCTACTGCTGCTATCGAATTTAACCGCCGCATTATACATAAATATGGCGATTAACCCCAATTACCACGTGTTAGTTGATTAAATGTAATAACCAGCGTTTTGCCTCAAAGCATAAATCTATGAGTGAAACGTTAGCCCAAGACTAATTTTGCGGCCAAGCCAACCAGTAAAACGCCCATTGCACGGTCGAGCCAGTACCCTTTTTTCCCAATAAGTTGAGCAATTTTACTGGTACTAAGTAGGTAGGATAGAAAACAAAACCAAAGTCCTGTTGCTATGGCTAAGTAAATTCCATAACCAAGCTTGATTGAAAAAGGCGTGTCGATATCAATAATAGCGGTGAACAACGATAAGAAGAATAAGGTTGCTTTGGGGTTTAAGCCATTTGTTAAAAAGCCAATCCAAAGTGCTTTTTGTACAGATATTTGCGAGTTAGCTTTTTTATTATTGGCCGCCTTGTTATTAGCTAGCTTAGTTTCATCCAGATTATCTACGCTGTTGCTTACCCCTGCCTCGCCGCCTGCTGGCGGTTGGCTAGGCCCGCTTTTTAGTGCGCCATACGCAATATACAATAGATAACCCGCAGCAAGATAACTAAAGGTTTTGAAAAGCCATGGCGTAGTGGCAATAACTACACTTAACCCCACCAGTGAATACCCAACGTGTAGCAAAATCGCCAGTCCAATGCCAACGCTTGTATAAATAGCAATACGGCGACCGTACGCAAGGCTATTGCGAACCACTACCGCAAAATCAGGGCCTGGGCTAGCTACTGCAACAAGGTGTACGAGGGCAATGGTCAAAAATTCATTCAGGTAAGGCATATATTATTAATATTACTCTATATTTTAGGCGCTCAGTGTCAGTGAGCTTACAGGCTAGTAAAGTGTCTTTAGCCATGAATATCTTCAAATTATGGCTTTATTTAAAGATCATATTCTTTAATTAACCGCGTTACAAACGCTGGGACTATTTCAGTGGCATTGCCGCTAATAGATTCATCGAATAACCAATTATTCGCACTGGGTTCTAAATTTAACTCTATGCATTGTGCGCCCGAGTCTTTCGCATTAATCACAAACCCCGCGGCAGGATAAACATTTCCTGAGGTTCCAATGGCTAAGAAGATATCTGCGTTCGCAATATCTTGTGAAATTTCTTCCATATAAAGGGGCATTTCACCAAACCATACAATGTCGGGTCGTAAAGTGGCGGTATTACAACAGGCACAAACAGTTTGGCCGTCGAACGCAGTTTTGCATTCAAAAGTCTTATTTGTTGTTACGCAACGGCTAGACAGTAATTTTCCGTGCATATGCAAAATACGTTCGCTGCCCGCGCGTTCGTGCAAATCATCCACATTTTGCGTGATTAATGTGAATCGGTCTTTCAATGCGCGTTCAAGTGTCGCTAGCGCTTCATGAGCAGCATTGGGATTAACGCAATCCGTAGTTAATTGCATTCTACGTTCATTATAAAACCGATATACAAGTTCAGGGTTACGGGCAAAAGCTTCGGGCGTAGCCACGTCTTCCACACTGTGCTCTTCCCATAATCCGTTGTTATCTCGAAATGTCTTTAATCCAGATTCTGCTGAAATTCCTGCACCAGTTAACACGACAACGCGAGGTGGTGTATTCATAAGCTCAATTCCTTTGAAATATATACACGTAACACGACTACCCTAAATTAAACGAAGGTTAATCTTTCACTACTGGAAAAGTGGCGTTTGCTCCCCACTCAGACCAAGAACCATCGTAAATAGCAACATCATTTGCACCGCACATGAGTGCAGCAACGCCAATAATACACGCCGTAACCCCTGAACCGCAGGTACAGATAATGGGCTTCGATAAATCAATATTGGCTTTGGCAAAAACATCTTTTAATTTTTCAACGCTTAAGAAAAAACCATTCTCTAACAGCGCTGTGAATGGAAGATTGTAAGCACCTGGCATGTGCCCCGAACGAACCCCAGGGCGAGGCTCTTCTACTTGCCCGTAAAACCGCGCTTCACTTCTGGCGTCGACTAGTTGGGCATCGGTATTAATCGCTTGAATAACCGCTGAACTATTTACAAACCATTTGCTCTGCGCATTACTTTCATACTTAAAATGTGAGGGAATACGTTGTTCTGATACTGGTAAGTTTTTTTCTTCCCACGCTACTTGGCCGCCATTTAACAATTTTACGTTCTCATGCCCCATGGCCTTAAGCATCCACCAAACACGAGGGGCGCTGTACATACCTCGGGTATCGTAAACCACTACAGACGAACGTTCGGTTAAACCTTGTCGGCCTAAGTACAAAGCAAAGTCAGATTCGGTTGGCATACTATGAGGAAAACCCGTGGTGTGATCACTGCCCTCGCCGTCTAAGTCTATATCCACAGAGTTTGGCAACACCATGGCATCACGAGAATCAGGCGTTTTGGTAACCGGGTCGTCCATAACCGCACGCACTAAAATGATGGGTTCATCTTGCAGTTGCGTGGCAAGCTGTTGAACATTAACTAACATCGACATATCACCCTCTCCATTGAAATGCCCACGTAACGCTGTGGGCATTACTGGTTTGAGCTATTTACGCTTTATATTCTTAATTACAAAGCAGCCATTGCTGAATCGTAGTTTGGTTCTTCCGTGGTTTCAGCCACTTGCTCGGTATAAAGTACCTTACCGTCGGTATCAATCACAACGACTGTTCGTGATAGCAGACCAGTTAGCGGCATAGAAGTGAACGCCACACCATAGTCGTCACCAAAACTTGTACGGAAAGTAGAACCGGTAATCACATTTTCAATGCCTTCTGCACCACAAAAGCGGCCAGCTGCAAACGGTAAGTCAGCAGATACGCAAATAACTTGTGTATTGTCTAGACCAGCTGCTTGTTCATTGAATTTACGCACTGACGTTGCACACGTGCCTGTATCGATAGAAGGGAAAATGTTAAGAATAACGCGTTTACCCTTAAGATCAGCGAGGGTTACTTCACCTAAATCCGCTTTTACTAATGTGAAGTCTGGGGCTTGCTGCCCAACTTCTGGAAGCGAACCTACAGTTGAAACTGAATTACCTTGAAACGTAACTGTTGCCATGTTTTTCTCCTTGGGTTTTGATTGCTTAACCTTATAGTTAAGCGCGAATGCACGCAAGATAAGGGTTACTTAACTTGCGCCTTTGCAAATTCAATTTTGTGACTTAAATGGGGCTTCCCTTTTAAGTATTGGTGTCGAAAAATACTGAAGTATTTAGCTAGCGCCGTAGCCGCTTCAACTTCACCTGCCAAATCTAACACGTTTATTCCCACCTCTGCAGTGCAATGCTGGAATTCTCGTGTAGATTCTCGCAACAAGTAATTCGATGATATTTCAGGGGATACGCCCAGCACCGGAAACTTATCTAGGTACGGGCTTTTACCAAACATTTTTCGCGCCTCACGCCACGTGCCGTCTAAAAATATAAACAATGGAATTTTGTCTAATTTATCTTCCGGCTTGGGGATGCAACGCGCTGGCTCAGCATACTCGTGAGGAAATATAATGATGGGTTGGTATTTAGGGTTGCTTAGTAACGTCAGTAAATCTGCATCGGGTTCGGTTCTGTGCCACACAAACGCGTAATTTTCAGCTACCACATCCGCAATTAATCGGCCTGTGTTGGTTGGCTTGTAGTATTCGCCCTTGTACATGATGAAAAGTACCGCACAGGATGCTTGTGGTTCAGGCTTATCGGCACAAATACACGCGTTTACAGGCAGTAAACAAATATCGCAACGGATAACTTTACTACCCCGCGCATTGAAAGCTCGCTTTGCTCGTTTGAGCTCAGACGTTCTAAGCGCCAGAATGGAATTAATATGTGGAAGCACGCAGTAAACTCAATAAGATTAGAGTGATATGGTAGCACAGAGCGTGAGTTAGCCGTAAAGCAAAATACTGAAATTAATTAGCGAATTATAAGCTTTAAGAATATATATTGGATGTATTTAGATATGTAGAAAATGGTGCCCGGGGCCGGACTTGAACCGGCACGTCATTACTGACGAGGGATTTTAAATCCCTTGTGTCTACCAATTTCACCACCCGGGCATCGGGGTAACCTTTCGGTTGGGGTGTCAGGCGTAGAAACCTGTTGTAGCATTAAAGCATTATGGAGGCGGAACCCGGAGTCGAACCGAGATCCACGGATTTGCAATCCGCTGCATAGCCATTCTGCCATTCCGCCGTAATACTAGACTTTGGAGCGGGAAACGAGATTCGAACTCGCGACCCCGACCTTGGCAAGGTCGTGCTCTACCAACTGAGCTATTCCCGCATTTAAAGTCTTACATTTCGTTTCGTTGTTGCCGTCTCGAAATGTGCGGTGAATTCTACCTGTAACGCTGAAAGAGTCAATACGAAAAACAAGGAAATATGCAATTTTGTGATCGTTTGCTACATTTTTATTCACATTGCTCAATAGACGATCAAATCTTATCTTTTAAACCCGCACTTAGGTGTGGCCACGCAGCACGGGAGTAAATAATCATTGACCAAATTGACAGCACTGCAGCGATATAAAGTAAAATATGTCCTAGGGTTACCCAATAAAGTGGAATGCCCATAAACGATTCAAGGCCAGATAATAATCCAATAATGGCTAACATTTGCGCAGTCGTTTTTGCTTTGCCAATAAATGACACTTTTACCGCTTCCCTCACACCATTTTGTCCCATCCACTCTCTTAGCGCAGAAACATAAATTTCTCGCACTAATAGTGCAATGGCTGGAATAGTAATCCATAAACTACCGTAACTGTGGGTAATCATTAATAATGCAGCCCCCACAATAAGCTTATCGGCAACAGGATCGAGGAAAGCACCAAAAGGCGTAGATTGTTCAAGTTTTCGGGCTAAGTAGCCATCGAACCAATCGGTAATCGCCGCAAGCCAGAAAATAACTGCGCCAGCTTCGTGGGCCCAACGCCAATCTAGAAAATAAACACCAACAAACACAGGAATAAGAATTACTCTGAATAGAGTAATTAAATTTGGAACCGTCCACATAAATACATCTCAAAATTTTCGCCTAATATAGGCAGGTTTAGCGCAGCTTTTTTTAAGCCTTCAATTTTTAACAGATTACCGCAATTTACGTATTAATGCGCGTATTGGATGAGATTAAAGATGAAGATGATCGTATATGGTGTCAGCTAACTCTTTGCTAATACCTGGTACGCTGGCAATTTCATCTTTACTGGCCTTTTTAAGCCCTTGCAGCCCGCCCATGTATTTCAACAATGTTTGGCGACGTTTAGCCCCTACTCCAGGTATGGTTTCTAAACTTGATGTGGTTTTCACCTTTTGACGGCGGTTTCTGTGCCCAGTAATAGCAAAGCGGTGAGATTCATCTCTTATATGCTGAATAAGATGCAAGGCGGGTGAGTGGCTGTCCATAGGCACGGTGTCGTGGCTATCGGCCAATATAATAGTTTCTAACCCCGGCTTACGGGTTGTGCCTTTCGCTACACCTAATAACATAGGCTTTTTATCATGCGGCCAATCTTCAAAGAAAGTTTCAGCTTGCGACAACTGCCCTTTACCGCCATCAATAAGCAGTAAATCAGGGATATTTTGTACTTCTTTAACCGATTTATAGCGACGTTTAAGGGCTTGTGCCATAGCGGCGTAATCATCACCGGGCGTAATGCCCTCAATATTATAGCGGCGGTAATCGCTTTTAAGCGGGCCTTCACGATTAAACACCACGCAAGATGCTACGGTTTGTTCGCCGGAGGTGTGGCTTATGTCGAAACATTCCATACGCTGTAATGGCGCATCTAATTCAAGCGCCGTTTCTAAATCGAGATATCGGGCAAATACCGACTTTTGTTCGCCGTACTGGGCCTCTAGTGCGGTTTCAGCATTGGCTTGTGCTAGTTCTAAGTAACGGCGTTTCTCTTCACGTGCACCTTTAAAGAAATTTACACGGTATCCGGCTTCACCGCTAAGTAAATCGGCTATCGCGTCTTCATCAGACAACGCACTGGCAAATACCATTTGCTTAGGTATAAGTTTGTTGCCCGCTAAGTAGAACTGCAATAAGAAGGATTCGAATATTTCTTGTTCATCGGCCGTGTTCGGCACTTTTGGGAAAAACGCCTTGCTACCTAATAGTTGGCTGTCACGAATAAACATCACCTGAATACACGCCATATTGCCTTTTACCGCAAAACCAAATACGTCCATTTCATCTTGGGTACCGGCTACCCATTGGCGCTCTTGTACTTTGCGAAGCGTGTTGATTTGATCACGATAACGTGCGGCAGCTTCAAAGTTTAGTGCTTCGCTGGCCTTTTCCATTTTATCTACCAAGGTACCAATGACTTGTTGGTTTTTACCTTTTAGGAATAGCCTAGCGAGGTCTATCTGCTCGTTATACTCTTCGTCGCTAACGTAACCTTCAACACAAGGTGCACTGCATCGTTGCATTTGATATTGCAAACAAGGGCGACTTCTAGCGCGGTAGTAACTGTCTTCACATTGGCGTACTGGAAAAATACGCTGCATAGAACGCAGACTTTCACGAACGGCCCCCGCACTAGGATAAGGACCAAAATATTCGCCCTTTTTCTTTTGCGGGCCACGGTGAAACGATAAACGTGGATGCTGGTGATCAGATAGGAATATAAAAGGGTAGGATTTATCGTCACGCATGACCACGTTATAACGTGGCTTGTACTTCTTAATGAAGTTGTTTTCTAACAAAAATGCTTCTGTTTCGCTATTTACAACGGTGACATCCATATTGGCAATTTGCATTACCAATGAGCGTGTTTTTGCATTATCGACATTCATTCGAAAATAGCTAGAAACACGCTTTTTAAGGTTTTTTGCTTTACCCACATAAATGACTTCTTCCTGGGCGTTATACATTCTGTATACGCCAGGTTGAGAAGTTAAATTTTTGAGAAACGCTGCGGAATCAAATGCAGACATACTGGGCTAAAGCAAATTCGAATCGATGAGTTTGTGGCGAAGCGCTAAGTGGGTTAATTCCACATCAGTGGTTACGCCTAACTTTTCAAACATACGATAACGGTATGTATTGACGGTTTTTGCGTTAATGCTTAGTTCAGTAGCAATATCAGGTACACGCTTACCCTTGGTGAGGCGAAGCGCAATACTTAACTCTCTATCTGATAAATCATTAAACGGATTGTCTGAATTTGGGGAAAGCTTATCGATGGCGATGCTGTTCGCAACTTCACTATCGATATACTTTTGCCCACCAACCACTTTGTGAATGGCACGAATAACTTCTTCAGGTTCGGCATCTTTCGTTAAGAAGCCGAACGCGCCAGCATTCATTACCTGCATAGGTATGGGGCTTTCTTTATGCATAGACAAACAAATTACGCGGGTGTTCTCTGACATCCGCACAATGCGTTTGGTTGCTTCTAGCCCGCCAATACCGGGCATATTTACGTCCATGAGCACCACATCTGGAGCGTTTTTTCGACATAGCTGTACGGCATCTTCGCCATTTTTAGCTTCAGCTATGATTGAAAAATCTACGACATCTTCCAGAATTCGGCGGATCCCTCTTCTGACCAAATCATGGTCATCTGCTAGGATTATTTTTATCACATGTATCTCACTGACTACGGTTTGCTTTCAAACAAAAAAGATCCGTAACCGAGGTGGATTCCACCAGTTACTTACCAATCATGTGTTCGTATCATACCACGACTACCGACTAGGTAAACTTTTCAGTGTCAATTTGTAGTAAGGAAATGTGTAAAAACAAGCATTAACAGAACAAGCTGGTTAATAAAGATACTACACCGACTTATTAGCCTACAGGAGGCAAATCAAACCAAAGCGCAAGTGCTTCTTCATTGGCCAAAACCACTACCTTTTGCCCCAAGCCTAACCCTATTGCATCTCCTTTTGTTAAGGTAGTCATCTTGTCTGACTTAACGTCGTTAACGGTTAATTCACCTTTCACAATATGCAAATAGCCAGCCCCCAAGGTTGGCGAAGATTCAACGGCCAAGTCGAAACTTTCCCCTCGGCTAAGGGCCAGTTTACTAATACGTGCATCTTGATTAATTTTTAACGAACCGTCTTGCCCCGATTCACTGACAAGAAGCTCTAATCCGTTTTTATCACTAACCGATTTCTGTAAGTAGGCCGGCTGAACACCCGTTACGTTAGGCTCAATCCAAATTTGAATAAAATTAACTTCCTCCTTATCAGACGCATTCATTTCAGAATGCCGAATGCCCTTCCCTGCACTCATTACTTGGATATCACCTGCAGGTATAACGTAGTCGTTACCCGTACTATCTTTGTGTTTTAACGCACCGCTTACCACAAAAGAAATGATTTCCATGTCCCGGTGCCCATGGGTTTCAAAGCCTCTGCCCGCCTGTACGATATCGTCGTTAAATACCCTAAGTGCAGAAAATCCCATATGATTGGCATCATAATACTGGCCAAATGAAAAGCTATGTTTGCTGTTAAGCCAACCAAGATTAACGTTACCTCGTTCGCTACCTTTTCGAATGTATTGCATAATTATATCCTTTCATCGAGGCGCTTTTTAAGAACCATTAATGCGCCTGTTTTCGATAATTAACTTTCAATACACCATATTTTAGTTACTAAGCAGCGGGATAAAATTAGCGAAATTAGCACCGTTCATTCGCTTTTTGAGAATGAATAAATTAGATATGAGTTTACGCTGGCGGTAATGTGATTTAAGGCAAAGGCGACAATAACGATAGAGCTAGAAAAACGCTAGGGCGAGAATAACGAAAGGCGATAACTTAATCGGAGAATAATCTTAGTAACGCGGTTTTTATCGCGCTAGGGTGACATGCCAAATTAAGGCGTAAATAACCGGGGGCGTTAAAACTTGCCCCATCAACACCAATAACACCGCGCCGGCAGGCTTCAAGGAACGTGTTTTGCAAAAAGCGTTCATTCAGATTCAACCATAAAAAGTAACCTGCATCGCCCAAAGTAAAAGATGTGGTTGGGCTCAGTACGTTCATAAGCGCTTTGGCGTATTGCCTATTGAACGCAATGGCCTTTAGCACTAACGCTAACCAATCATCTGCTTGTTCGTATGCCGCAATCAGCGCAACTTTTGCTACGGGTGACGCCTCAAGATGGCAACTGTCTATTTCCTTCGCAAATTTAGCCTGTAATGCATCATTCGCGATAATGGCATATGAGGCAGCGGGTATAGCCGATAAATTATATGCCTTACCGGCGCTGTTTATTCGAATAATCATATCTTGCGCAAATGGGATATTTATCGCAAAAGGTCTTATAGCACACGCTTTATTGGTATTGGTGTTGTACGAAGCATCAACAGTAGCATCGGCATCAATAAAACCAAATTCACTGTGCACTTCATCAAGAATAAGGGTGATATTATGAGCATCACAAAAACGGGCAATATCATGTTGGTGTGTTTCGCTTAGCACTGTGCCAGTGGGGTTATTCGGGTGGCAAAGCACAAAAGCACTACAATCTGCATCTAATAACGCGGTTATCTTTTTTTCTGAACCGGTTTCTGTAAAACTAATATCCTCAATGCTGATATCAACGAGGTTTAGACCCTGCGCCGCAATTCTTTCTCGAAGGGGGCCGTAGGTAGGTGAAAGCACCATGACTTTATCACCTTTGGTGGTGCACACCTTCAACGCAGTATCTACTGCAGCCATCACACTTGCCGTACTCACTACCGAATTGGCGGCAATGACTGCACCTTGTTTAGCGTAACGGGCTGCCACAACATCACCAATATCACATGACTGATACCCATAATGCGAAGATACAAATGCCGAAATAGCATGGGCAATGTGCTTAGATGGCGCAGTGTCCATGTCGGCTATCCACATACTTACTGCGTGTTCTGGTGCATGCGGGAACCGAGTAGAAAGCGACGAAAACTTTAAGCGGCTTCTTGCGTTAGTTTCGCCATCGCCATCATTAACATTAGTATTGACCTCAATATCACCGCAACCCAAAGGTGTATACCACAGTGATGAGAATTGACTAAGTTGCGCAGAAAACAGGTTGTCAATATCGGCAACCTGTTGTTTCAACGCTGCGTTTATATCTACGCTGCTGTCTGCGAGTTTATCAGCGCCTGCTAGCGCGCTTGGCCTCACAGATTTATCGCCTTGCGAAGCTTTAGCGCCAGGCTTTGCCGCTTTAGCGCGAGGCTTAGCTGCTTTAGCACTAGGTTTAGCTGCTTTCATTCATGACCTTCTTGGCAAAGAACACAACGCTTAAACACGCTATACACAATACTATCGCTTTCTAAACACGTTAAATTCAGACAGTGTA
This sequence comes from Alteromonas sp. K632G, assembly GCF_017653625.1. Lineage (NCBI taxonomy): Bacteria > Pseudomonadati > Pseudomonadota > Gammaproteobacteria > Alteromonadales > Alteromonadaceae > Alteromonas > Alteromonas sp. K632G. The sequence goes on along the minus strand of NZ_JAGGDM010000007.1, from coordinate 39,469 downwards.
TGCTGATATTTACGCTTAGTTTCACGAATAACAAAAGGAATTTCAGTTGGTGCCCCTACTCGCTCAAAACTTTCTTTAAGCGTGGCTTCCAGCGCTTCTGTCGACGTTAACGTTTCACCATTCTCGTCTTTATAACCACCTAACCATTCGCTACGTTCTGTGTATTCTTCCAACCACGTAAACGGTGAGGCTATTACCAGTATGCCGCCAGCATTAAGCCTTGCTGTCACGTCGTTCAGTACTTTCTTAGGGCTGTACACTCTATCAAGCAAGTTCCCCATAAAGATTAAGTCGTAGCCTGTAAATTGCGGCTTCAAATTACACGCGTCACCTTGAGCAAAGTGCACTTTATCGGCACATTCCGCTAAGCCCAAGTTGCTTAACTTTCTGGCTTTAAATGAAGTTAGTTCGCCTTCTTCAATAAGGTTATAGCGGATTTCACCTCGTTCTTGCATAGCAACGGCGGTTTTAATAAACCGTGCAGAAAAATCGATACCATCAACATGATCAAAATAGGTAGCTAATTCAAACGATGAACGGCCTACTGCGCACCCTAAGTCTAACGCCTTGCCGCCTTTATTTTCAGGCATGTGGCTTAAACAAAAATGAGCACTCGCTTTAGCGAAGTTTTCAACATTAAAGTAAGTGTCACCGTAATGGAACTCACTGTATTGTGATACCTGTGTATCGCTTTCGTAATCCAAATCATTTACCTGTATGGGTAGCGCAGCTTCTACATAGCGAAAGCCTGCGTGTTGAAAGAAGTGACGGCGAAATGCATAACGGCTTTGTGCCATTGCCTCATTCCCCGTAGATATCCAGCTTCCGCCTTTTATAAGGTTATGTTTGTTGTCAAAGGTAGGCGTGGTGAAATCGTCGTACAGCGGGTGCACTTTAAACCCATCAAAGGGGTAAATTGGCGTTTCCGTCCACTGCCATACGTTGCCCACTACATCGTAAAAATCACCGGCTTGGTTAATATCAACCGGCTCACTAGACGCATACTTGTTCAGCGCAATGTTATAGCCGTCTGAATAGGTGTTTTCGGTAATGCCCGCAAACTCACGTAAACGTAACCACTCATCTTCAGTAGGTAGTCGAATTAACGTGCCGGATTGTTCACTTTTATAATTACAGAAGGCTTTGGCTTCGTGGTAATTCACATCTACGGGCCAGCTCAGTGGTAACGGAAATGCTTCTAGCATACTGCGGTACAAATAACCGTTGTCAGTCTTTACCCAGAAAGTCGGATGCGATGCTTTTGTGTATTCGCGCCATTTAATACCTTCTTCTTCCCAGTAATCTGAGTTCTCATATCCGCCTGCTTCTACAAACGTTAAAAACTCACCATTACTCACAACGAATTGACTGGCTTTAAATTCTGCTACGCTAGCTTGATGGTGGCCATATTCGTTATCCCACCCATACAAGGCATCGTTCCATTGCTTGTTGCATATAACATCGCCACTTGGCACCTCGATTAATGTATTGATAGGGGCGCTAGAGAAAACGTTACAACTAGGCCAATTTTCATTATCGGTCTTAACCTGGCTAATAGGAAGTTGACGGATAAGTACTGAGGACGTTTCTAAATGAATGCGTTCATGTTCAATACACATCACCAGCGGCCACATTGGGCTTTCCCAATTGATAGGCATACTAAAATCGAGGGTTTCAATTACCGATAACACGAGATCGCGCACTTGGCGGCGATACTGACGTACTTCATCAACAGACGGCCATGCATAGTTCTCGTCGTTAAGATCATCCCAACTCATTTCGTCTACACCGATAGCAAATAACGACTCGAATCTCGGGTTGATACGCTCAGAAATGATTTTAGCCAAAATAAGCTTATTGATAAAAAAAGTCGTGGTATGGCCAAAATAAAAGATAAGTGGATGGCGAAGCTTTTCAGCACGCTGGAAATAGGCTTCATCGCTTGCTAGGCAAGTGAATAGGCTTTCATAGGTATCAAACGAATCCGTAAAATACGCTTTGATTTCCTGACGTTTTTGCTCAACACTGCCCTGACTCAAATTGAGCGTACTCATAGCCTGCATATCAATCCTCTATATTTATTCTTTTTCGTCAGTGGGTGTAACGAGCTGTCGTTGCGTTTCACTTACACTTTCGTTTTAAGCATTAGCACTGTAATGAGTAATAACCTCTATATCACTTACTATACACCTTAATTGCAATTGGACATTAGAGTGAAGCCCTAATCACACATCTGCGAATTAGCGTCTTTAAACAAGTGTACCTATGTACAATAGCGATAGCATACAAAACTAATGGTTATTCGTTTTTAGCAAAAATTTATGACCAACATGCGACTGTCGCGAGAGCCTTAGTTTAGTCTCTCACTCATTTTTATTAACGCCGCGTAGTCGAACACATTAGTTATAATGAATGTAATCATTTTACAAGTGCTTATTACAAATTATAGACAGAGGAAGATCAGAAAAACTTTCAATGAGTTGCAGTACTTTTTCACCGCCATCTTACGTGTGTTTGTCCGTTTATCAATGCGGCATTGCTACTTAGTGGCTAGAACATCTTCTAACCTTAATTAAAGTTTTAGCATTGTGAATTTTATTTAATGAAACCTGCATGAAAATATACGCTGCTTATTCCCGTTTGCTGTGGTGCTAATACATTTTATTTCGAGCATAAAAAAACCCGCAACAGTGTGCGGGTTTTCAAAACTTGGCGGAGAGGGAGGGATTCGAACCCCCGGAAGGTTTGACCCTTCGCCTGATTTCAAGTCAGGTGCATTAAACCGAGCTCTGCCACCTCTCCAAGTGCTGCGTATCTTAATGATTTCGCTGAAAGTGTAAAGCACTAACTTAAACTTTTATGTTCAACCGATTAATTGATAAACAAAGTGTCTGTATTTTGGTTAATTTGTTTAAGTTAAGTGCATGTCCGTGGATGTTTCGCTTAGTTTTGCCAAACAAACATACTTGCTGGCTTCGTCAGTAACGTTAATGATATTGCTTTGTCTACCATCCTTTCGTTTGCGCCGTAACAAACATGAAGAGGTAGTAAATGTTCTTCTCTAGGGTGAGCAAATATTCCGTGGGGTGAACTTTTCCACTCAATGAGTTTTTGACTCCTTTCTAATTCACTCATTGGTTCAAACTTCATTGTTTCTTGTAGCCATTGATTGAATTCTTGTGCTTTTTTATTTGCCGGCGCTGAACTATCAAAAAAGCCACGCATGTTATGAAAAGACGAACCCGAGCCCAACAATAAAACATGCTTGTCGTTACAATTAGCCTGTAAAATGTGTCTCAATGCCCTTCCTAACGCAATATGCTTTGCCGCATCCAAGTCTGATGTTAAGGATACTTGAATACATGGAATGTCTGCCTCTGGGTACATGATAGTGAGAGGAACAAACATCCCGTGATCAAACCCGCGATTAGGGTTAGCCGTTGCGTCAATACCCTGTGCTTGCAAACCCGCAACAATAGATGCAGATAAATCGGAGATACCAAGGGCTGGATATTGCAGTGTATAAGCCCGCTCAGGAAAGCCATAGTAATCATAAATTAAGCTTGGTTGGTTACTGGCAGTCACTTGGGTGTTATTTTCCTCCCAGTGCGCACTAACCACCACAATGACATCAGGCCTTCGCATATCTCGCGATAAGGTTTTAAGTACCTCAATCATTTCTTTATGGTTTGCGCCCCCTTTGCCGTCTTCATCTGTAACGCGTTCTAGAAGTGGTAGCGGTCCACCACCATGTGAAATGTAAGCCGTTGTAATACTCATCAGTGTTTTCCCCGATATAACTGTTAAATCGATGACGCAGACTCATTAAAGCTATAGGCAGCCTTCATTCGTGCCTGTTTTTAACAAAATCAGCCTTTGACAAAGCCACCGTATTGACCGTGTAATTTATTGCTGATAACCGCATCAAATGAAAACTTTCCGGCACCCTGAATAGACAGTGCAACCGTGGCAGCAAGTAGGGCTAAGGCAAATTCGTAACCGTTGTTGCTCATGAATAGCCCGTTACCCGCATGCACACTAAAAATAGCGACTAACATGGTGAACGCACTTAGTGCGGCAGCGGGACGTGTAAGAAACCCAAGTATTAGCGCTATTCCCCCAAAGAACTCTGCACTACCGGCGAGTAATGCCATGATAAACCCAGGCGCTAACCCTATACTCTCCATCCACTGTCCAGTTCCCTCAAGACCGTATCCGCCAAACCATGCAAATAGCTTTTGCCCACCATGTGCAGCCAAAATAATTCCTAGGGGCACACGTAGCACTAAATTCGCTACACTATTGTTGCTAGAAAATACGCTTGTTAAAAAATGCTTATTCATAGTTACACCTTAATAGTTCCGTCACGGCAACCACACTGCCGTGTAGAAAGCCTTTAGTTAGTTGTTAGTCCTTTGTCTGTGACGAAGAACTAACGGCATGGGTGTAGAATAGTTGCCAACATAAATTGAATAAAGCGGCATAGTATTGAATAATTAACAACGTTTTGTTGACAATAGGGTTAATAATAGAGAAATGGATAGGATCGCAATGCTTAAAACGTTTGTGGTGGTTGCTAATGAAGGCAGTTTTACTCGCGCTGCGGATAGGCTTAACACCTCAAACCAGCTTATAAGTAAATATGTGGCTCAACTTGAAAAGCACTTAGACGTGCGTTTATTCAACCGCACTACCCGAAAGATTCACCTGACAGAAGCAGGGCAACAGTGTTTACTGCACGCCAATAACATATTGGAAAGTGTTAACGATATGGAGGGGCAGCTCGGCCTACTTAACACGCAAGCCAAAGGTGTACTACACGTAAGTGCCCCTGTATCCTTTTCTACCTTACATCTATCTTCAGCGCTCGCGGCGTTCCAACATGCTCACCCCAGCGTTTCTGTAAACTTACAACTGAATGATCGCAAAGTAGATGTGGTAGATGAAGGTCTGGATGTTGCGATTCGGGCTGGCTATTTGGCTAACTCTGCCCTCGTTGCAAAAAAGATCACTACACTTAACTTAGCCCTTTGCGCAGCGCCGGCCTATTTAGAAAAATATGGAACGCCCTCACATCCATCAGAGTTAAATCCAGAACATTACCTAGAATATTCCTATGTCAATTATGATAGCGACGGGTCAGAGTTAATGAAGGCGCTTAAAACTAATGCGCAAAAAGTCACGCCAAAACTTATTGCGAACAATGGAGAGGTGCTGACTAATGTGGCAATACACGGTGATGGTTATGTATTACAACCTACTTTTATTACCGGTGACGCGCTCAGGCGGGGTGAGTTGTTATCAATATTAGAAGACTATGTCCCACAAGCTATTTCCTTATATGCGGTATACCCACACCGTAAACTGGTTTCCAATAAGCTCCGCGTTTTTATCGACTTTTTGTGTGCCTACTTTGAAGATACTCCTTACTGGGACAAGCCGTTAAATGAGCCCATACAAAAACGTTAATGCAGGGGCCGCTATAAACACAGCCCCTACCATTTAAATTATAAAAACGTTTTAGTACTTACACTCTAAAGGTCTCAATGATGGCAGGCACGCCTGGGAACATACCGATTAAAGCCATTACCGTACATAGTACAATAAAAGTAATGCCCGGTATTAACCACCTACCCGCTTTGCCAAGTTCACCAGCCCGTTCTTTACATCCAACTAAGCCTAAGTTGTCGAGAAGCATAGTGAACGACCAACCAAACACAGGGTTAACGAGTACTGAAGAAATAACCACTAGTGCTGCAGATTGTGTTGTTTTTCCTTCTCGCGTCATTTGCATACCGGCTTCCATCAACGGTAAAAATACACCTACTATGAGTGCAACACACAACACGGGAGGCCAAATAGCAAGGTCCATTGGGTAACCCCAAATGGCAGCAACTACACACAATATGCCAGTTACTATCGCACCGCCTGGAATAGGTCTACGCGCAATTGACGCAGGTATTATGTAGGTTCCCCACGATGAAGCAATATTCCCCCCACCAAGTAAACTTCCCACTGCTTGGCGGCTAGATGCTGCAATCATGGTATCGTCGATATTCATGTGCGCTTTCTCACTATGCTTCGGATAGCTCAATTTCTGGAAAACCTGATGACCAAGAAAATCCGGAGACCACATAGACACCGCCAATACAGCAAATGGCAGTACCGCAATAAAATGAGACCAATCAGGTAGCCCCAGTTGCCACCCTGTATTTTCACCCCACCAATAGGCTGGGTTTAAGTTTGGCATACCCGGTGAGGTAGTAAATTCAAATGGCGCGCCTAGAGCAAAAGCAATAACCGCTGCCATGACTGCGCCTAAAGGAATAGCCAACCAACGCTTTTGAATATGCTCCAACCATGCATACATTAAAATGGTGGTAACAATAACCACAAAGGCTAAATAGGCCATGTCGAAACTCTCTGCCCACGCAAACAGTTTTTTCACCTGCCCAGTAATTCCAATAAATCCTAAATACAGTAAAAGGCCGCCACAAACGCCATTACTGGTTAGTTTTGCTAGTACACTGCCGCCCTTGGTTATCCCCAACAAAAAGCCAAAAAAACCAATTAACAACCCTAACGCCATAGGATGACCGCCCGACGCAACAATCAGTGGCACCAAAGGCAGTAACGGACCATGAGTACCCGCTAAGTTCGCTGACGGATTGAAAAACCCGGATATCAATATAACAAACAACACCGCAGCAATAAGTAGCTCAAAACGAACGTTTTCTACAACGAATTCAGCTGATAACCCTAACGGCGCAGCAAACGCCCCTACAACGGCCGCAACCATTACAATTTTGCCTATTGTTGCCGCCATACCAGGCACACAGTCTTCCCACTCTAATCGGTAGTCTCTACCAGGTAGGTTCAGTCGCCAGCGCTTTGGCGCAATAATTTGTAATTCGTGATTGAGATAATCTTCTCTTGATTGAAACGTACTACTTGGCTTGTGAAGTTTTTGATAAGAATCGCTTTTTTGAGACACTTTACACCTTACGATTGCTGGAAGAATGGCAAGGCTATACCTGTTAATAGCGTGTAACAATGCGACTGTGGTCTTAGACGTAAACTGATTTCGCATTTATTTTATGCATAAAAAAACCCGCAACAGTGTGCGGGTTTCTAGAACTTGGCGGAGAGGGAGGGATTCGAACCCCCGGAAGGTTTGACCCTTCGCCTGATTTCAAGTCAGGTGCATTAAACCGAGCTCTGCCACCTCTCCAAGTGCTGCGTATCTTAATGATATTTTTCTGCGTGTAAAGTGCAAATCTAAATAAAGTGTGCCAAGTGGCGAATAGATAAACAAAATGTAAAGTAAAGGGCGTATTTCGTGCAAAATGCTCTTGTTTTGCGACAATTAGCTAATAACCAAGCTAAGTGAATCTGCAAAGCTTCACATTTTTGTAGACAGTTATTTTCAGCACCTTATAAAGGGATTAATCTTGCTTCCACTTCAACTTGTTCAACATGGCAAAGCCCCTCGGCCACTTCTACATCATAGGCATACCAGTATTCGTACCCTTCTTTTTGTACGGTAATGTTGTAAAAGCCTTGTCGCTCAAGTGCGCCAAACAACATCGTAGTAGAATCGCAATCAGAGGATTCTGGGTTGGTTAGCTCTTCTTCGTAGCTTGACTCTTGAAGTATGGCAGTGGCGCCACAAGAAATAGGTGCTTCGGTTACATCATCAATAACGGTTATAGCGATGCCTGGAATAACTTCAGTGGTACAAACAACGCCATCGTCGTTATCTGAATTACACCCTGCCAACAAGACGATGGGTAACACAGCTAAAAAGCGCTTCATAAATTCATCCTTAAACGAGTATTAGGCTTTCGAAAGTATTTTCTGTTTGTAAATCAAAGACTGAATACAAAACATACATCGAATTGAAGATAAAATCAGGTAATTTATTACAGGCATAAAATTGCAGACATAAAAAAACCCGCAACAGTGTGCGGGTTTCTAGAACTTGGCGGAGAGGGAGGGATTCGAACCCCCGGAAGGTTTGACCCTTCGCCTGATTTCAAGTCAGGTGCATTAAACCGAGCTCTGCCACCTCTCCAAGTGCTGCGTATCTTAATGATATTTTTATGACTGTAAAGTAAAAATTAAAAAAAATAAGTTAAGTGATGGCATTTCAAACAATTAGTGCGCTAATTGCGCGGTTGACACGTAATTCATACTTACTAACACTATTTTCATTTAAAACTACTTGAAAATGGGAACTAAAACCCATACAACATACACTAATAGTTAGTTTACCGTTTTGGTTAAAGACAAAGTCCTTTTGGAGGAAACAATGGATCAACGTTCGATGTATTCAAGTGCATCTCAACCATCAGTGTTGCAAACGAACAAGGTTTTGCGCAACACCTATATGCTGCTTGCGATGACACTAGCGTTCAGTGCGGTTTGTGCTGGTGTTGCCATGGCTGTAGGTATTTCTCCTATGATGTCACTAGGCATGACCATTGGTGCATTCATTACTTTATTTGTTGTACAAAAGAAAGCTGAATCAGCTTCAGGTATTTATTGGGTATTTTTGTTCACCGGTTTAATGGGTGCTTCATTAGGTTACACGCTTAACTTCTATTTAGGTGTAGCAGGCCCAGGCTTAATTATGGAGGCGTTAGGTGCTACAGCGTTAGTCTTCTTCGCACTTTCTGGTTATGCACTTACTACCAAAAAAGATTTCTCGTTTATGGGCGGCTTCTTGGTTGTAGGTTTAGTTGTTGTGATTGTAGCGGCCATTGCGAATATGTTTTTCGCAGTACCGGCGGTAAGCTTGGCGATTAGTGCAGCTATCGTATTTATTATGTCTGGTTTCATCTTGTTTGATACAAGCCGTATCATCAACGGTGGCGAGACAAACTACATCCGCGCAACGGTTTCTTTGTACTTGAACATTTATAACTTGTTCACGTCTATGCTTCACCTTCTAGGTGCATTTGGCGGCGACGACTAAGTTCAACGCAAACGTTAAAGAAGACACCCCGTAACTGGGGTGTTTTTGTTTTTACGGCGCAGTTTTTATTACTAGAATAAACCTTAGATTTATCACTAAATTAATCACCAACCATATTGTAGAGTCATGGCACACTATTCAATTTTAGTAACAAGCTCCCCTTATGAAGGTCAACACGCACAACGTGCGGTTTCCTTTATCAATAGTGCTATTGCACAGGGGCATACTGTTAATAACGTCTTCTTCTATGGCCAAGGTGTGCATCATGCTAATGGCTTCATGGTAGAAGTGGGCGATGAATTTTATCCACTGGCTGCGTGGCAAGCGCTTAAAAACGATCATAACGTTACCCTACTCCTTTGTATTACTGCCGCAGTTAAACGTGGAATTGTTGGTGAGCAGGAAGCTGCTAGCGCCGGGGTATCAGGTGCTAATGTGGCAGAGGGTTTTGAACAGGCTGGTTTAGGTGAATTTTTTACCGCGCTTCACGATTGCGATAAGGTGGCACAATTTTAATGGCTACTTTACTGATTCGATTTACGCAAACCCCTTATCAATCTAGCACCAGCCAAGATGGGCTGGACTTTGCACTCGCTGCCACCAACTATGGCCATGAGATCATTGTGCTGTTCGAACAACAAGGTGTATTGCAGCTAACTAAAACTGAATCTGTTCGCGGAACAAAAAACCACAGTAAACGGTTAGGCTCCCTGCCCTTTTTCGATATTGAAGAATGTTACGTTTGCGAAGAAAGTTTAAAGCAGTCGCCTCTAGCTAACCAAAAACATGAGTTAATAGCGCAACTAGATGCTTCACTGTTATCAATTGATGAAAAGCTAGCACTGTGTGCGCGTGTAGACCATGTGGTGACCTTCTAATGCTCTTTATTGTAAAATCTTACCCGCTAAGTGCTGTAGCGGTTAAAACCCTTCAACAGGCGTTTATAAGTACTGATTCTGCCAACGCAGTTGTGCTAGTAGACGACGGTGTGTATTACACCCAACAGACTGGTCACGGTCTGTTGAGCAGTTTATCGAACACAATAAATGCCGGTGAAGCTATGCACAGTGCAACAAGCCTATTTGCCCTACAAGATGATATGGCGCTGCGTGGGCTATTCCATAAAGCGAGTCAAGCGCTTAGCCATGAAGCGAGTAGCGAAGACAATACGGAATCTGTCACACCAATATCGATGGATAAATTTGTAGCACTGACTGATACTTTTTATCCAGCTGTGCTCTTATAGGTGCGCTAATAGAAGCACTTACAAAACCTTATGCGTCAATTACAGAGCGTTATTAATGACCCAAGAACAGTTTCATTTTGAATTTAACGGCACTACCATCCCTACTGACAAGGCAGGCTATCTGCTTGATCACACCTTGTGGAATGAAGACATGGTGCCAACGCTAGCAGCAAACGAAAACATTACGCTTAGTGAGCCTCATTGGGAAGTTATTCGCTTTGTACGTCACTTTTATGAAGAGTTTGAAACTAGCCCTGCTATTCGTGCGCTTGTGAAAGCGATGGCAGCTAAATATGGGCCAGAAAAAGGTAATAGCCGTTATTTACAACGTTTGTTCCCTAAAGGCCCAGCCAAGCAAGCTACCAAACTTGCTGGGTTACCGAAGCCTGCAAAGTGCTTGTAAAAAGTGCTTGTAAAACCGGTTTACGCTAGCGCAAACGCTTAGGCACTTATTAAGGTTAACGAGGAGCAACACATGGATCTTATCTTCTTCGATTTAGACGGGACGCTGTTAAATAGCGAATCACAAATTTCAAACTATACCCGTGAGACCTTAGCCCTGCTGAAACAGAACGGCATTGCTTATACAGTGGCGACGGGCAGAACCATGCTGTCCGCTAACAGTATTATTGCAGAAGATAACTTTCTGCTGCCCCATATTTATAATAACGGTGTGGCTATATGGGACCCAACAGCCAATGCATTAACCCTCGAAAACCTAGTCAATACTAATGAGCTTGAATTCATTATTCATCTTGCGCATCAAAATGATATCACCCCTTTTGTTAACGTTATTGATGGCACATCTCATGTTGTTTATCACCCCACGGCAAAACACCCAATAGAACAAAATTTACTAGACAAATATTTTAAAAAGACGAACGCAATACTTCGCCCGATAAGCCAACTTTCCCTTTCCGCTAAAATAACCAACATCAGTATGATTGGCGACAATTCAACGGTTAGGAATATGTGGAAAACCATTAACGACGTTGAAAACCTTATTGCGTATTCAGGGCCCGCAATAGAGGGAAATTCTTTTAGTTGGATGGATATTCACCACCGTGCAGCAAGTAAAGGTAGTGCGGTCATGAATTTGAAACAACAACTGGGTGCTACCAATGTTATTTGTTTTGGCGACAGCGACAACGATTTAAGCATGTTTGAATTGGCTAATGAATGTTACGCCCCCGACAACGCTAAGACTGTTATCAAAAACGCAGCCAGTGAAGTGATTGGACATCATAATGAAGACGGTGTAGCGCGCTTTCTCAGGCAGCGATTTTCACTTTAATTAACAAGTACTAAACGGTAATTCCAATGCACGAAGCCATTTGCCTTTAGCTATTTATATCCCACATATATCACACATACAAATAAGCTCGCAGATAGAACATCTACGAGCTTAAAAATAGTCATTAAATATGAAATGTAAGTTGTGGCTCTAGACCTTAAAGGCTATGCCTCAAAGTGCATGCCTCAAAGTGCATGCCTCAAAGCGCATGCCTTAAAGGCTTACGCTTTTATCACTTCTACACCATTCATATAAGGTACAAGGGCTTTAGGTACCGTTACACTTCCGTCGGCTTGTTGGTAGTTTTCTAAAATAGCCACCAACGTGCGGCCAACTGCTAAACCAGAACCATTCAATGTATGAAGCAACTCAGGCTTGTTCGTTTCTGGGTTTCTGAAGCGGGCTTGCATACGTCTGGCCTGAAAATCTACCATGTTTGAACATGATGAAATTTCACGATACGTATTTTGCGCTGGCAACCATACTTCTAAGTCGTAGGTTTTACATGCGCCAAAGCCCATGTCACCAGTACAAAGCAACACTTTACGGTATGGCAATTCAAGCTTCTGTAAAATAGTTTCTGCGTGCTGAGTAAGTTCCTCTAACGCATCGAAACTATCTTCAGGCTTCACTAGCTGTACAAGCTCAACTTTGTCGAACTGATGCTGACGAATCAAACCACGGGTATCACGGCCATACGAGCCTGCTTCTGAACGAAAGCAAGGAGTATGCGCAGTCATTTTAATCGGTAGCGATTTCTCGTCTAGAATTTCATCACGGGCAATATTCGTTAACGGCACTTCTGCCGTTGGAATAAGTGAAAGCCCTTGGCCTTCTTCTGTTGCTGGCTGCGTATGAAATAAGTCTTCACCAAATTTAGGTAATTGCCCTGTGCCATACAGGCTGTCAGCGTTTACCAAAAACGGCACGTACATTTCATCGTAACCATGTTCGGTGGTGTGAACATCCAACATGAACTGGGCAATAGCACGGTTTAAGCGAGCCATCTCACGGCGCATCACTACAAAGCGACTGCCTGTTAATTTAGTTGCCGTAGCAAAATCTAAGCTGTTATTTAGCCCTTCACCAATATCAACGTGATCTTTCACGTCAAAATCGAAAGCGCGTGGCTCGCCCCAACGTGAAATCTCCACGTTGTCGTCTTCGTCTTTACCTTCAGGTACCGACTCATGCGGTAAGTTAGGAATGCCTTGGGTAAAGGCAGTGATTTCATCAAGCAATACTGTTAGTTCAGCTTTAGCCGCATCTAAGTCATCGCCTAATTTGCCCACTTCTGCCAACAAAGACGCAATATCTTCACCTTGTGACTTTGCTTTACCAATGGACTTACTTCGAACATTACGTTCGTTCTGCAGATCCTGTGTTTTGGACTGAAGTGTTTTTCTTTTTTCTTCTAGCGAGTTAAATGTTGCTACATCGAGGTTATAACCACGGGCAGCCAAACGCTTGGCAGTTTCTTCTATATCGCTTCGTAAACACTTTGGATCTAACATGTGTTCCTACTTATCCTTTCATGAGTTCAATAGCCAGCCAACCTGCTAATAAGCAAGCGCCAACGTTAAGAAATATGTTAGCAATGGCTTTTAACCACAGCTCGTTTTCTAATAATGTGAGCGTTTCCACAGAGAATGTTGAAAATGTAGTAAACGCGCCCAACAACCCTACCCCAATTAATGCACGAAAGGGAGAGTCGGTTAATTCGTTGCGCTCAATAAAGCCGTATAGCGTAACTAAAGCAAATGAGCCTACAACGTTCACCGCTAGTGTACCAAAGGGCATATTTTTTCCAAACCAAGAATCTATGGTTGTGGTACAAAAATAACGCAAGCAAGCGCCAATTGCTCCGCCTGCTGCAATATAGCAGTATAAAATAACGCCTTGGGGCACAATATTCACCGTTTCTGATTATTTTGCGCGCTGCGCGCAGCTAAGTTAAGTTGATCTAAATAGTCACGTTTTGCTTTAAGCGCTTTCTCTAACCCGCGTTCGTTAGGCTCGTATAAACGAGTGCCTACAATGCTATCGGGCAAGTAAACCTCTCCTGCGGCAAAAGCATTAGGTTCGTTATGGGCATACCGATAGCCGTCGCCATGGCCTAAGTCTTTCATTAAGTCAGTTGGCGCATTACGTAAATGCATGGGAACCGGTGCATCTGAAGTTTTTCGAGCTAATGCTTTAGCCTGGCTAAATGCCATATAAACAGCATTACTCTTTGCCGCTAAGGCACAATAAACAGCAGCTTGCGCTATTGCACGTTCACCTTCAGCAGGCCCTACGCGATGAAAGGTATCCCAGGCGTTTATGCTTAACTGCATGGCTCTAGGGTCGGCATTGCCTATATCTTCCGAAGCAATGGCCAATAATCGCCTAGCGACATACAGCGCGTCACCACCACCGTCTAATATACGAGCGTACCAATATAATGCAGCATCAGGGTCTGAACCCCGTACCGACTTATGAAACGCCGATATTAAGTCATAAAATGTATCACCTTTATTGTCGTAGCTGGCAATTTTTTCGCCTACGGCTTGTTCAATATCGGCAATAGAAATAACACTGTTCTCGGTAAAGTCGGCTGCTAGCTCTAAATACGTAAGTAACCTTCGACCATCGCCGCCGCACAACCCTAATAAGGCGTTACTGGCATCTTCCTCAATGCTTAATTGGCGTGAACCTAGCCCTTTCTCTTCGTCGGTTAGCGCGCGTTGCATTAATTCAGCAAGCGCCTCTTGTTCTAACGCTTTAAGTACGTAAACCCGAACACGAGAAAGCAATGCATTATTTAATTCAAATGAGGGGTTTTCAGTGGTGGCACCAATAAAAGTGACGGTGCCAGATTCTACAAAGGGTAAAAACGCATCTTGCTGGCTTTTGTTGAACCTATGTACTTCGTCCACAAACAGCAAGGTACGTTGGTTATAGCGAGAGTTTTCTTTTGCGGCATCCATTGCAGCACGAATATCTTTAACACCAGAAGTTACCGCTGAAATGCGAATAACCGAAGCATTGGTATAGGTGGCAATAAGCTCGGCTAACGTTGTTTTACCCGTACCTGGCGGGCCCCATAAAATCATAGAATGGCAATGGCCTGCTTCTAACATTTTACGTAGCGGTTTGTTGGTGCCTAATAGGTGCGACTGGCCGGCATACTCATCTATGGTAACTGGCCGCAATTTAGCTGCTAGTGGCGCGAAAGGTTCAAGCGGTTCTTTATTATCGTTAATCATCTATTCTTTGCTATCGCTGATCATCAATAATATAGCTTTGCGGCACGTCTACAGAGAATAGGTTATCTTTAGCAGTATCAATAGCAAAATCTAAGTCTTGGTTGCTAAACACTAACGCACTGGTTTGGTCTTGTGCATCAAGCATATCAAGTGTCGACAGAATACCGTCGCTGTTGAACCCTAATGTCAGTGACTTTATTTGGCCATCTGTCGATTTAGGCACAATTTGGTATTGCTCTAACGTTGAACTGGCCTTCGCGTCATCAAGCTTACTGATCACAAAGCTATTCCAGGTTTCATCGTCGTTAGCCGTTAATAAAACAATAGGATTGTCTTTAATCGCTTGGTCTTGCGAAATAATAGTCACCTGCTCAACAAAGGTATCGATATTCCAAACCGCTTCACCATCGGCAATCAGCAAGGTTTCATCAGGAAAGGTGGTTTCCCAGCGAAGTTTATTGGGGCGCATCATGGTTAGGGTACCTTGCGCTTCATGCACAATATTACCTTGGGCATCCGTTACCGTTTGGTTAAAAGCAGCTTGGTATTGCTGTAAGCCATGTAGGCGTTTTTTTAAAAGTACATTCGCATCATCTGCTTTTGAAATTTGTTCAGCACTGTGAGAGGTAAATTCAGGCTTTGTTGCAGATTCAACCACCACTGCGGCCTCACCACTGATATCATTAATTGCCTCTACTGGCATTGCAGATAAGCTTAACGGCGCCGTTAGCGCCATTGCCATCATAATAGGTACTACTTTGTTCATTCTTTTTAATCCTTAGGCGCTGGCGGAGCTAATACTTCGCGGTTACCGTTGTGACCCTGTGCACTTACGACGCCACTAGATTCCATTTGTTCCACCAATCGTGCGGCGCGATTGTAACCAATTCTGAATTTGCGTTGCACACTAGAGACACTTGCCCTTCTTGTTTCGGTAACAAAGGCGACGGCTTCATCATAAAATGCATCAAATTCTTGATCTTCACCTTCGGCTTGTTCGCCGGGTAAAAGTACCTCGGCGGACGCTTCACCATTTAATATTTCATCAATATATTTAGGTGCACCACGACGCTTCCAATCTGCTACAACAGCATGAACTTCATGGTCGTCTACAAACGCGCCGTGCACACGTGTAGGTACTGGGCTACCTGGTGGCAAGTACAACATATCACCCATACCTAGCAGTGCTTCAGCACCTTGCTGGTCTAAAATAGTTCGTGAATCAATTTTACTGGAAACTTGGAATGCAATACGCGTTGGAATATTCGCTTTAATCAGGCCGGTAATAACATCTACCGAAGGTCGCTGCGTAGCCAAAACTAAATGAATACCAGCTGCTCGGGCTTTTTGCGCAATACGAGCAATAAGCTCTTCCACCTTTTTACCTACAATCATCATCATGTCGGCGAATTCATCTACCACAACCACAATAGCAGGCAGCTTTTCTAAATCAGGCGCATGGGGCTCCATGCTTTCTTCACTCTTCCACAACGGATCTTGAATAGGCGTACCAGCAGCAATCGCTTCTTCCACTTTTGCGTTGTAGCCTTTTAGGTTTCTTACCCCTAAGGCACTCATCAAGCGATAACGACGCTCCATCTCGCCTACACACCAACGAAGGGCGTTGGCCGCTTCTTTCATGTCGGTTACCACTTCGGCAAGCAGATGCGGAATGCCTTCATATACCGATAGCTCAAGCATTTTCGGGTCTATCATGATCATACGTACATCTTCTGGCGTGCTCTTATAAAGCAAGCTTAAGATCATAACGTTAACCCCAACCGATTTACCTGACCCCGTTGTACCTGCCACCAACAAATGAGGCATTTTAGCCAAATCTACTATCACAGGCTTACCGGAAATATCTGCACCTAACACCATGGTAAGCGGTGAACTATTGCGCTGGAATGCATCGCCGCCAATCACTTCACTTAAACGCACCATTTCACGTTTTTTGTTTGGAAGCTCTAAGCCTATAACAGATTTACCTGGAATAACTTCTACTACACGCACCGATATGGCCGACATGGCGCGTGCTAAATCTTTAGATAGCCCCGTAATTTTGCTTACCTTCACCCCAGGCGCTAAATCTAGCTCGAAACGCGTAATTACAGGGCCGGGATAAACACCCACTACCGTGGCTTCAATATTAAAGTCAGCCAGTTTCTCTTCAACTAGCCTTGAAATACCGTCTATCTCTTCCTGAGTGAGAGGGTTTTCGTGTTTATCTGCACGCTCAAGCAAGTCGAACGAAGGCATAGCCGTAATAGGTTCGCTCCCCTCCCCTTCATGACGAGTAATGGATTTTGCTCCCATCGCCACTGGTGTAAAGGGTTGATGTACTGGCTTAGGCGCTGGCTGTGGTGCTGGTGCTGATTCGGGAGCAGGCGCAGGCTGCGCGTCTAATGGCTCTGCATTAACAGGCTCAGCAGTGTGTTGTGCCTCAGTCGCTTGCGCTTCATCTAACGTATCGGTTTGCGATATATCGAAGGTTGGCTCAATCATTTCATCAGACTGCGACTGAGTATCTTGGCGATTAACTGCAGCTTCGTCATTACTAGAAGGCTTGGCTTCTTTCACTTTATTGCGCACTGCTTCACGCATACCAGATAAAGAAAAACTCGACTTAGGTTTGCTTTCACTATCAGTATTATCAGGCGTGTGGCGCTGTGTTTCAAAAGGCGGAACATCGTCATCATCAAACACATCATCAGGAACACCAAATGAAGGTTCACTTCGCTCTGCCTGAGGTGGCGGCGTATAGACAGGTTCAGGTGTTTCTGCGGGCTCGGCACGCATGCTGGTTATGTCTAATTCATCATTTTCAGACTTTGCACTACGAGAAGGAAGCGCAAGCCTTGGCATATCGAGCGCAAGTGCCTGTTGGGGTAAAGAGACACATTTGCGCCCAAACCAAAGCGTCATTTCACCAAGTCTGTCTACAATACTTAACCAGCTAATACCCGTGAGTAAAGTAAAGCCGGTACAGAAAAAACACAAAAGCAATAAAATAGTGCCTGCGGTATTAAAGTACGGCACAAGGGCTGAACTAATAACATCGCCAACAAAGCCGCCGGCAGAAAAGTTGTATATGTCGTCAAAATTTATACTGGCAATTCCCGTGGCACCCAGTGCCATCAATAAACCACCAATAATTCGTAAACCAATTGTGAGGTAATCGAACTCTTCCAAGGCTTTTATGTGCTGGAATAAGAACCAACCTAAAAAGGCGGCACCAAAAGGCAGTAGGTAAGCTAAAAAGCCAAAAGAGAAAAGTAATAAATCTGCACTCCACGCGCCGGTAGACCCTACCCAGTTATGTACGTCTAATTGCAAGCCGGCTTGGCTCCAGCCAGGGTCGCCCGGATGAAAAGATACTAATGCCAGCAATAAGAAAAAGGCGAAGACACAGGCTATTATCATGCCGGCTTCCCAAATTCGCTGAATCCCTGTTAATTGCGTCATAACCCTAAGTCACTTATTAAACTAAATTGATGTTTCGATGTTGTGATAATTCTACCGATAAAGAAGAATACAAATGCAGTGCCAATATTATCGTAATGTTTTCAATAAGTAATTTATTAATAAGGTGTATTACAAATCGGTTTACATACACCCACTATTGCAGGCGAAATTCACATTAACAATAACCACTGTATTTTTGCACAGCCTATCACAAATGCCCATAATTGAGCCATGCTTTCATTACTTCAAATTAATCCGAAGTGATGTTGTACTTTTCACTTCTTCCATGACTACATAGGTTCGTGACTCACTCACACCTGGAAGGCGCAGTAAGGTGTCGCCCAATAATCTACGGTAACTCGACATGTCTGCAACCCGAGCTTTAAGTAAGAAGTCAAAATCCCCTGACACAAGGTGACACTCTTGTATATCGTCATGGAGCCTAACTGCCGCAGAAAATTCTGCGAAGATATCTACTGACGTCTTCGTTAACGTTATTTCTACAAAAACGAGCATGGCAGCGCCCAGTTTTTCTGGATCAACCACTGCATGGTAGCCTTTTATATAGCCTTGGCTCTCTAAACGCTTAACGCGCTCTAAACAAGGACTAGGGCTCAAGCCCACGTCTTTAGCCAATTCCACGTTTGATATGCGCCCGTTTTTTTGTAGTGAAATCAGTATATTCCTGTCTATTCGGTCAAGGTGTTTTGGGGTTTTTACCAGCATATTTTATTCCGACTAAATGACACAAAGCCAGATTATATGCTGCAACTCATATTTTTTCAGCACATAGTTCGTTTTTATCTCACGTATACTGAATCAAATAATAATCGGCAAGTGAGCCACTGGGCTAATCAATTAGAGGAAAAGTTATGTTAATCGGTGTACCAAAAGAAATTAAGAACCATGAATATCGCGTTGGCTTAACGCCTGCGGCAGTGAAAGAATTTACCAGTCATGGTCATTCAGTGTTAGTTGAGACGCTAGCCGGTGATGCAATTGGTTTTACCGATGAAATGTACGTTGAAGCTGGTGCTTCTATCGCATCTACTGCTGAGCAAGTTTTCGCTGAAGCAGAAATGATTATTAAAGTGAAAGAACCACAAACAAATGAATGTAAAATGCTTCGTAAAGGCCAAACCCTTTACACTTATCTTCATTTAGCCCCTGATCCTACGCAAACAGAGCTTCTTATTGCTTCTGGCGCAACCTGTATCGCTTACGAAACCGTAACCGACGACCGTGGTGGCTTGCCATTATTAGCGCCAATGAGCGAAGTGGCTGGCCGTATGTCAGTTCAAGCCGGTGCACATTATTTAGAAAAAGCACATGGCGGCAGCGGCACCCTTCTAGGCGGCGTTCCTGGCGTAGCACCGGGTAAAGTACTTATTATTGGTGGCGGTGTTGTAGGAACGCAAGCAGCTAAAATGGCTTTAGGCCTAGGCGCTGACGTTACTATTCTAGACCGTTCACTTCCTCGCCTTCGTCAGTTAGATGACATTTTTAATGGCCAAGTTAAAACGGTTTACTCAACAGTTGATGCTATTGAACATTACTCTTCAAAAGCTGATCTTGTTGTTGGCGCCGTACTTATTCCTGGCGCAGCAGCACCTAAGCTTCTTAACCGCGAACAAATAGCAGCCATGAAGCCAGGCTCTGTGTTGGTTGATGTTGCTATCGACCAAGGTGGTTGTTTTGAAACCTCTAAAGCCACTACACACCAAGACCCTGTATACATCATCGACGACGTAGTGCATTACTGTGTTGCGAATATGCCAGGTGGTGTTGCACGTACTTCAACGATGGCCCTTAACAATGCAACCCTTCCGTTTGGTTTAGCATTAGCGAATAAAGGCCCTGCTAAAGCCATGCTTGAAGATAAGCATTTATTGAACGGTCTTAACGTTCATGAAGGCAAAGTAACTTATAAAGCAGTCGTTGACGCATTAGGTGAAAAGTTAGGTTTAACTTATACACCTGCACAAGAAGCACTTAACGCGTAAGTAAATGTTTGGCTTGCTAGTACTTATATAAGTGCTAGCAAATAAAAACGCCCAGTAAGTGGTTAGCATATTGAATGCGTCACTACTGGGCGTTTTTTTGTATGTATTCGTTTGCTACTATTTGCTTGAAGTTAGCTAGTGGGCAACTAACTAATAGAGGCGTTTACCTGCTTTAACACATCCATAGGGTCGCTAGCTTGCGTAATTGGTCTTCCCATCACTAAATAACTTACGCCACTGTCGATTGCTTCTGGCGGCGTCATCACACGTTTTTGATCGCCCGCGTCACTCCCCTTAGGGCGTATGCCAGGAGTCACCAACAAAAAGTCTTCGCCAATTTCATTACGTAGCATCACGGCTTCTTTAGCAGAACACACCACACCATCTAAACCCGCTTGGGCAGTTAACGATGCTAGGCGCAACACTTGTTGCTCGGGCGTTACATTATCAATCACGCCGCTTAGCTGCGATTGATCCATGCTGGTAAGCACAGTAACCGCAATTAATTTGGTTTCAGGACGGCTACTTTGCGCAATACCTTCTTTGGCTGCCTGCATCATTGGAAGTCCACCGCTGGCGTGCACGTTTACCATCCACACGCCAAGTTCAGCGGCTGCTTTACACGCTTTACCTACGGTATTAGGGATATCATGAAATTTCAAATCAAGGAAAACGTCAAAGCCTTTCGCCACTAAAGATTTTACAAACTCAGGGCCAAATAAGGTGAACATTTCTTTGCCCACTTTAACTTTACACAGGCTGGGATCTAATTGGTCTACAAACGAAAGTGCTTGTTCTTGGTTGTCATAGTCGAGTGCAACAATAACGCGAGGTTCTTGCATGGTGAAGTTATTCTCCGTCTAGCCCTTTTATTGGTTTTACTACGCCCCATTTTTTACACGAAGGACATAGCCAGTAGAGTTTACGCCCAGAAAACCCGCAGCTATGGCAGCGGTATTTAGGGCGTTGCAACATTTGCTTTTCTACCAATTCTTTTAATATACGTAAGCTCTCTGCTGAGGTCTTATCGTCTAACTGGCCGATATACAACCCCATTAAGGTTTTGAAGCCACGCATGGTTGGGCGTTTACGTAATTGTTCTAATAGGTAATCCGCCGCTTGCGTGGTATCGCCTTTTTTCAACAATACATCAACCATGGCAAGGTACGAGGTTGCACATTCTTGCCAATGGGCTTCTAAGCTTTCTGCGAAATTATCCCAGTCACCGGTTTCTTCCGCAATTTTTTCTAAACTGGGAACCGCTTCACTGAACCAATTAATGTCACGCTCTGCCACTTGCACAAAATACGCCCGTGCGTCGCTGTAACGTTGTTGTTGAAGTGCAAGCTGCCCAAGCATTAACCACGGCCTTACCGCATGCTCATCGGCGTTAACGGCCTTTTGAAGCAAGGACAACGCAGAGCCCTGATCATCGTCTTTTAGCTTCGCTACCGCATGCTCACAATAAAAATGCGCTAAGCGTTCGCACACATCATCGTTGTCGCCATGGCATTCCACCATGCGCTCGGCAAGCTCAATGGCTCTGTCCCACTCTTTGGTGGTTTGGTAAATACTAAATAGCTGTGTTTGCGCCACCAAATAGTGCTTGTCGCTATTAAGCAATTGAAGAAAGGCGTTTTCAGCCCGTTCTAAGAAACCAGCGTGAGTGTAATCATGGCCAAGTTCTTTTAACGCGCTTTCACGTTGCGTAGGTTGCAGCTCGTCTCGGCTTACTAGGTTTTGGTGAACCTTTATGGCTCTGTCTATTTCGCCGCGGTGGCGAAAGAAGCTGCCCATCGCAATGTGAGTTTCAACCGTATCGCTGTTCACATTAATCATTTTGATTAAGGTGTCTACCGCTTTATCTGGTTGATCGGAAAGGAGGAAGTTTAAGCCTTTATAATAATGCTTAGAAAGAATACTAGACTGTTTACGTTGTGCTTGGCGAACACTGTTACGGCCCATAATCCATCCGTAACCTGCTGCAACAGGCAAAAGTAAAAACAGCAGTTCGAGCATATTAGTGTTCTTTTTTCAGGCTATTGATTTTTGAGTTCGCCGACAACAACTGCACGCGTAAACGCAACCAGCTTGCTGACATAATAAGTATCCCGACTAACACACCCAAAGAAAGCGCAATAGCAATAAGGGTGGAAACCCGCATGTTAGCTTGAGCAATAAGATAGTTAACGGTGATATAGGCTTCGTTTTGTGTGCCAATGACAAAAGCAAATGTCAGTAATACCAAAATGGCGAGTATTGTGAGGATCCCTTTCAAGACCAAACCCTTCTTGTACGTAATTAATAAAGAATAGCAAAATGCAGCAAGAGATAACACCAAAACCCAAGGTTTTAGTTGTGCTTACTTAGCGTTAGGCGGTGGCTTCATCTTCTGATAAAGGGCGCTCTTGCTTTGCAATTAATTTGGCCATAACCAAGTCGTGATGCAATGCAGACATATTAGTCACAAAAATACAGTGTGTATAGCCAGCTTGCATGGTTTCTAATTTATCGTACATTGCCTTATCAAGTTTAGACAGCTGTGCTAAGCGCTTCTTTGTCAGCGGTGTAGTGGCGCCATAACAGCGTATAGCCGTTACATTAGTGGCACTCACCTGCACTTTTTCTTCTTCTAGCTGATTTTGAATTTGCGTGCGTAATTTAGAATAAAGAAAATCGCTTTCTTTTATGTATACCAAGCGATTGTCGCTTTTACGTACACAATGCACCACTAGATTGTTTTCAACATCGCCTTTAAACATGGCTTCAAGCATCATCGATTTAGGCTTAGCTACCGCTTTATCAGCAAAAAAGCCATGTAATGGAATAATATTTGCCGTACGAGAAAATGGGTACAAGTCGTCAGATGAATCGCTTTGATATACGGTTTTAAGTCTATCCAGAATATGCCTGTTCATGACGCAAAGCACAGAAAGCGAAGGCATATGGCGTACGGCTAGTTCCCAAATGAATCGATGGGTTGAGCGTTGAATACGCGCAATGTCTCTTATTTTGAAATACGCGGTATTTTCTTCAACCATGGCGTCAACATTTGCCCCAGCTTTAGATTTTTTCACATCTTCTAAGCATAAGCGCACAACGCCTGACGCAGCGTCATAGTGAACAACCTTATACCTCTCATTTTTAATTTTAAGATCTGGTACCGATACCCGTACATCGCTTTGCAGCTCAGTGCCTGGGGCAACCATTAACTTCATACCACTGGCAGATAAATCGGCAACACGTACATTAATTGAAGATAGCAGCCCTACTTTTATCATGGCGACTTTATCGATGATATAGCGGGTCTCAGAACGCCTATCAAGATCATCTTCCATCACGAAATCGATGGACCAGTTGTCGCCCGTAGCCCGCAGCGTTTTCGATAAGGGTTTAAAATCACACTTTTCGCTGAGGGTTAAATTAGTAAGGTACATAGAGATATCTCGGCAGTACATTACATGGCTTAACGCAGCAAGATGTTCAAATTCTTTGCTAGGGATGTCATGAATAGCGAATGCTTTTACTTTATCTTCTCGGCTTACCTCTTCTAAGCGGCACTGCGTGCAAGTAAACTCCCCACTTTTAACCAGTAGATAAACGATGGCATTGAGTTGCCCAAGTTCTACAAGTTGGCGATGGGTTGCAGTGATAGTAATTTGACCGCTTTTGGTTTTAATCACACCATGGAAGATAAAAGCTTCATTGTACTTATGTAATTCTTGGACCAAATTTTCAAAATGCGTTTTGTCTTGCAGACTCGCTAGTAGCTTCTCTGAATTATTGTTGTCCACATTCGCTTTAGTAAATAGCGCAATAATTGGCTTAAGCGATTTTTGATGGGCAGAAAGAAAAACTGGCAACCAGGGGCTGTTTTCTAAAATACGGTCGCGTTCGAGGTCTTGCATGGCCCTTTCAATTTCTAAGTCTCGCTGCAAAGGCTGTTTATACGACGTGCCTTTAATGTAGCGCTTCAAATTATTAAGCAGGCTAAGATCGGTTTCTGATGAAACCGTAAAAAATGACTCGTACTTACCTAAGTGCTTATTGTACTTAATGGCATCGAGTTCGTAGGTAATTTCAGTCGGTTCGGTGGTTAAGCCCATTACTTCGGGTATAACGAAGGTAATAATATCCCCGGTGGAAACGTTAGGCGGTCGTTTTGTTTCAACAGCAATACCGGTAAAAGAAAGGGAGCTTACGGTGCAATGCCTCCCCTTTTCAAAATCTACGGAAGACACGGTGAAGTTGGGTCTTACAGCAATGTCGTCACCAAAATCTATATCAGTAAATGACTGGCTTTCTACATTAAATGCTTCAACAATTTTTTTAAATTGATCGCGCTTAATTTGTGTTTGATAAAAATCGGAGTTCATCACCGATTCAAACACCCCTACGGTATATCGTTCTTGATATAAGGCAGTTTCATTTTGAAGGATTTTAGCGCCCACTTTGTCTAAACGCATGGGGATGCCAAAATGTTTAAACTTCATGACAGGGAATTTCGCGAACGCAGAATTGTCCGCAGATGCATCAGTTAAAGACGTAAGCCTAACGACTTCCTCTTTAATGATTTTGCGGATATTGCCTGGGAGCCGCTTTGAAAATTTATTAATACCTTCCAATAAGCGATTATCTTGCTCATAAGGAATTAAGGCACGAATAAGCGGCTGATACTGCTTTATGATTTGTTGTTCTTCGCCGGCCGACATTGGTACACCATGCACCGTATTTAATTAACTACAATCTATTCAGATTTGAAAATAAAACCTGCATCCAGATATAAATTTAAACTTAAGTAACGAATATACCAAATTTTTTTTAATAGATATAAAAAAACCGCAACATGTGCGGTTTTTTTTATTTAAGCTATGGAGGCGTCTACTCTTTCTCGAAGCTCTTTTCCTGGCTTAAAGTGAGGGACATATTTGCCATCTAACTCTACTGTTTCGCCAGTTTTCGGGTTACGTCCCACGCGCGGAGCGCGGTAATGTAATGAAAAACTGCCGAAGCCTCGAATTTCAATCCTGTCGCCTTTTTGAAGGGTCTGGGCCATCTGTTCGAGAAGTTCTTTAATTGCCAGTTCAAGATCTTTTGCAGGAATTTGACGCGCTTGATCCGCGAGCCGTTCAATTAATTCAGACTTGGTCATACTAACCTCGTTTCAATATTATCGTTAAACAGCTACTGCGAACAAGGGAGTGCAAGACACTCCCACATATAGCTTATTATTCGCCTTTAGCAGCTTTAAATGCTTCTGCCATTGCGCTAGCAAAACCAGCATCTTCTTGCTGATTAACCTTGTCGATAGCTTCTTTTTCGTCAGCCTGATCTTTTGCTTTCACAGATAGGTTAACGGTGCGGTTTTTACGGTCAACGCCCATAAATTTCGCTTCGATGCTGTCGCCAACGTTAGCAGCTTCAGTTGCGTCTTCAATACGGTCAACAGATAAATCTGCAACGCGAATGTAGCCATCAACTTCTTCAGAAAGGTTAACTGTAACGCCTTTAGCGTCAACTTCAGTAACCGTACCTACAACGATAGCACCTTTCTTGTTATCTGTCAGATACTTGTTGAAAGGGTCTTCTTCGATTTGCTTAACGCCAAGAGAGATACGCTCACGCTCAGGGTCAACTTGAAGAACAACAGCTGAGATTTCGTCGCCTTTCTTATAGTCACGAACAGCGTCTTCACCAGACTTGTTCCAGCTAATGTCAGAAAGGTGAACTAGACCGTCGATGCCGCCGTCAAGGCCGATGAAGATACCGAAGTCAGTAATAGACTTGATCTTACCAGACACTTTGTCACCTTTTTCGTGTGACTTAGCGAAAGTTTCCCAAGGGTTGTCGATGCACTGTTTAAGGCCTAGAGAAATACGACGACGTTCTTCGTCGATTTCAAGAACCATAACGTCAACTGTGTCACCTAGGTTAACAACCTTAGATGGGTGGATGTTCTTGTTAGTCCAATCCATTTCAGAAACGTGTACAAGACCTTCAACGCCGTCTTCGATTTCAACGAAGCAGCCGTAATCGGTAAGATTCGTAACCTGACCAGAGATCTTAGTACCTTCTGGGTAACGTGAAGCAATTTCTTGCCATGGATCGTTGCCCATTTGCTTCATGCCAAGAGAAACACGTTGCTTCTCTTTATCGAACTTAAGTACTTTAACGTTGATTTCGTCACCAACATTTACGATTTCACTTGGGTGCTTAACGCGCTTCCAAGCCATATCGGTAATGTGTAGTAGACCGTCTACGCCACCAAGGTCAACGAATGCTCCGTAATCAGTAAGGTTCTTAACGATACCTTTGATTTCGTGGCCTTCTTCAAGGTTAGCAAGAAGAGATTCGCGCTCTGCGCTGCTTTCTGCTTCAATAACGGCACGACGTGAAACAACAACGTTGTTACGCTTAGCGTCAAGTTTGATAACTTTAAATTCTAGCTCTTTGCCTTCAAGGTGAGTTGTGTCACGTACTGGACGTACATCAACCAATGAACCAGGAAGGAAAGCGCGCACTGTGTTAACTTCAACAGTGAAACCGCCTTTAACTTTACCGTTGATAATACCTTTAATGGTAACTTTATCATCGTAAGCTTTTTCCAGCTCAACCCACGCTTCGTGACGCTTCGCTTTTTCGCGAGAAAGGATTGTTTCACCGAAACCATCTTCTACTGCGTCTAGAGCTACATCTACTTCGTCACCGATAGCGATTTCAAGCTCGCCTTCAGCGTTTTTAAATTGGTCAGCTGGTATAGCACTTTCTGATTTCAAGCCTGCATCAACAAGAACGATGTCTTTGTCGATAGAAACTACAGTACCTTTTACAATTGAACCTGGACGTGTTTCTAGTTCTTGTAAGCTTTCTTCAAAAAGTTGTGCAAAATTTTCAGTCATAAGGTTTAAATTAACTTTAAGTTGATATCCACGCTTCAAATCCGGATAACGTGGGGTTATTAGTAAAAGCCGCCACTCCCTGTGGTAGCACTGCTTTGAATACCTTAAAAACTCACCTTACTTAAAGGCGCGAATTGATGATATCCATCGCTTTTTCAAAGACTTGGTCTATATCCAAGTCCGTTGAGTCTATAATTACCGCATCTTGAGCCGGTACCAATGGCGCCACTGAACGTTGTGTATCTCGCTCATCTCTGGCCTTGATATCGGTTAAAAGGCGCGCAATATTAACATCCATACCTTTAGCTTTCAACTGGCTATAGCGACGTTCAGCACGGGCTTCGGCGCTAGCGGTAAGAAATATCTTCACTTTTGCGTCGGGGAAAACCACTGTACCCATGTCTCGACCGTCGGCGACAAGGCCAGGATCTTGTTGAAAAGCACGTTGACGTCGAAGCAAAGCTTCACGAACGCGAGGTAACGCGGCAACCTTCGATGCAACACTACCCACTTCTTCAGTACGAATGTCGTCAGTTACGTCTTCACCTTCCAAAATGACACGTGTGGTGTCTTTGTCAGTTTCAAAACTTACATCAAGACCCGTTGCTAACGGAACAACACATTCTTCATCGTCGCACGGTAAGTCGTGGTGTAGAGCTGCGACAGCCAGAACACGATAAATCGCGCCGCTATCTAAAAAGTGCCATCCAAGCTTCTTTGCGAGTAAGCTACTTAACGTTCCCTTACCTGCACCGCTGGGACCGTCAACCGTGACTACGGGTGTAGAATGCATACCTGCTCCAGAATTTATAAAATACGTAAAAATCGCGCGCAATTATACGCGTTAAGTAGAGATAAGCAATGCCATCGAGCGTTGATGGCATTGTACATAAGGCTAAATTTCGTTTTAAAAATAATACGCTATGAACGAAATAAGGTCTTTTTTCAGACTAAGAATAGAGTGTGGCAAACCGTGTGAAGTAATCAGGGAAGGTTTTGCGGGTACAACCTGGGTCGTTAATGGTTACCGGCGTATCACTGAGTGCTACTAGCGAAAAGCACATGGCAATGCGATGATCGTTATAGGTATCAATGGCAGCATGCTTTAACATATCCGTTGGCCATACTTTTATATAGTCATGCCCTTCTTCTACTTCTGCACCCAACTTTCTAAGCTCAGTGGCCATGGCGTTTAAACGGTCAGTCTCTTTTACTCGCCAGTTGTAGATGTTAGTAATACTGGTTGGCCCTTGTGCAAAAAGTGCAGTAGTGGCAATGGTCATGGCCGCATCAGGAATATGGTTCATATCCATGTCTATACCCTTAAGTGGAGCCCCTGTTACTTCCACATATTCATCATGCCAAGTGATTTTAGCGCCCATGGCTTCAAGCACATCGGCAAAGCGAATATCACCTTGGATGCTATTTTTACCAATTCCGGTTACGCGTACCGTGCCGCCTTTAATGGCGCCGGCTGCAAGGAAGTAAGAAGCCGATGAAGCATCACCTTCCACCATAAATTTACCTGGCGAACGATATGATTGCCCTGCACTAATGGTGAATGTTTGATAGTTATCGTTGTTTACTTCAACACCAAACTTCGCCATGGTATCTAGGGTAATATCGATATACGGTTTTGACACTAATTCGCCTTTAATACGAATGGTCACGTCACCAGTAAACAAGGGTGCAGACATTAATAGTGCAGTCAAAAATTGACTCGACACACTACCGTCTACTTCCATTTCACCGCCGGATAACGTCTTACCCTTAATTTGTAGCGGAGGAAAACCGTCGTTTTTAAGGTATTCAATTTCCGCGTTACCCATGCGTAATGCATCAACCAAATCGCCTATAGGGCGCTCTTCCATGCGCGGCTCACCGGTAAGTACGACTTCTACCTTACTTGCAGCGAGTGCAGCGCATAGTGGGCGCATTGCCGTACCTGCATTACCTAAGAAAAGTTCTAATGGCTCGGCAACTGAAAACGCCCCGCCGTTACCCACTACTTTACAGCGAGTTTTATCTTCACTAAGTGAATAAGTAACGCCAAGTTTGGTTAGCGCATTTAGCATATGCTCAATATCTTCACTATCAAGCAAGTTTGTTAGTTCGGTTTCGCCTTCAGCTAATGCAGCAAGCAGTAATGCTCGGTTCGACAGGCTTTTAGACCCAGGAACGTTTACTTCCCCTGATACTTTGCTAATAGGTTCTAATGTTAACTGTTCCATGACTACCCGTTTACTCGTTCAAATTCACGCATAAATTCTACTAACGCCATCACCCCTTCAACGGGCATAGCGTTATAAATGCTAGCACGCATTCCGCCTACAGAGCGGTGACCTTTTAATGCCATTAAACCAGCATCTTGTGCTTGGCGTAAAAATAGCGCATCTAATTCTGGGTTAGCCAACTGAAACGGCACATTCATTTTAGAACGATTGTCTGGGTGTACTTGGCTAGCATAAAAATCAGAGCTGTCGATAGCAGAATACAACAATGATGCTTTTTCGCTGTTGCGTTTTGCCATAGCATCAACGCCGCCCATCTCTTTGAGCCACTCAAACACTAACCCCGCCAAATACCACGAGAACGTGGGCGGCGTGTTATACATAGAATCAGCTTTAGCGGCTAATGCGTAGTCGAAAATAGACGGTGTTTCTTTACGAGCTTTGCCCACTAAGTCTTCACGAACAATCACTACCGACAAACCACTTGGGCCTATATTTTTCTGCGCACCGGCGTAAATAAGACCGTGTTTAGCAACATCAACAGGCTGAGACAAAATAGTAGAAGACATATCAGAAACCAGCGGTACATCGCCAGACTCTGGTAACCAATCGTAGGCGATACCGTCAACGGTTTCATTCGGGCAGAAATGATAATACGCTGCAGATTGATCTACATTGGCCAGTGAGGGTTGCGGCATGTAATGCAAACCCTCTTTTTTAGAAAGCTCGCCTACCACTACAGCATTATTGTATTTCGCAGCTTCACTCACCGCACCATCAGACCAAGACCCACTGACTAAGTGAAGACTGGTGTCTGAAGCAGACGATAAATTAAGGGGAACCGCTGCAAATTGACCACGTCCACCGCCATGGGTGAAAAGAACATGATAATTTTTAGGAACCGAGAGTAATTCGCGCAAATCTTGTTCAGCTTTGGCTGCTATCTCGATGAAATCTTTTCCGCGGTGACTGACTTCCATTACCGAGCAACCTGAGTCGCGCCAGTTAGTAAATTCAGCTTGTGCTTTTTGCATTACGGCTTCAGGCAACTTTGCCGGGCCAGCGCTAAAATTGAAAACCTCTTTCATTGCGTTTTTCAACACCTATAAAATAACAAGCGGCCTAAGCCGCTTGTAATAAAGAACACCGATAACTGCCCGCTTTTAAATTAAGCGGGCAATACCCTACTCTTCTGTCGTTGAGCTGTCGCCGTCTTGTGCAGCGTTTTCTTCTTGCTCAATAGGTTCTTCTATAGCGATTGGATTGCCATCTTCATCTAACTCTAGCAATTCTTCTACTACTTCTTCTATACGTTGTAAGCCAACAACGTGTTCATTCTCAACAGTACGGATTAAGCGAACACCTTGGGTATTTCGACCTACCACTGATACTTCACCAACGCGGGTACGTACTAAAGTACCTTGGTCAGAAATAAGCATGATTTCATTGGCTTCATCAACTTGAACCGCGCCAACCACTTTACCATTACGCTCAGAAACCTTAATCGATACTACACCTTGTGTAGCACGGCTCTTCGCTGGGTAATCTTCAAGCGGTGTACGTTTACCAAAACCGTTCTCTGTGGCAGTAAGGATAGGACCATCACCACGAGGTACAATTAGGGACACAACGCGTTGGTCGTCTTGTAATCTGATACCACGAACACCGGTAGCGGTACGACCCATTGGACGTAGTGCTAATAGTTCTTCGCCAGTTTCAGCATCTAATTTAACGTTACCTGTTTCGCTTTCACGCAGTTTTTCGTTAAAGCGAACCACTTTACCCGCGTCTGAGAACAACATAATGTCGTCATCACCATGGGTAATGTCAACACCAATTAGTTCATCACCTTCGTTCAAGTTAACAGCAATGATACCGCTTGAACGTGGGCGTGAATAAAGGCTTAAATCGGTTTTCTTCACCGTACCGTTAGCCGTCGCCATTAATACAAACTTACCTTCTTCAAATTCTTTGATAGGTAGAATTGCAGTAATACGCTCGTTATCTTCTAAAGGAAGAATGTTTACAATTGGACGACCACGCGCGTTACGGCTCGCTAACGGCAATTGATACACTTTCAACCAGTACAAACGGCCACGGGTTGAGAAGCAAAGTATGTGGTCATGAGTATTCGCAACGAGTAGCTTCTCAATGAAATCTTCATTCTTCATCTTGGTAGCGGATTTACCACGGCCACCACGACGCTGAGATTCATAATCATTAAGTTTTTGATACTTCACATAGCCTTCACGAGACAAGGTAACTACAACGTCTTCTTGTTCGATTAAGTCTTCAATATCAATATCGTGACTAGCAGCAGTAATTTCAGTACGGCGCGCGTCACCAAATTCGTCACGAATTTTCTCAAGCTCTTCTTCAATCACTTCCATTAATCGCTCTGGGCTATTAAGGATGTGAAGTAGTTCAGCGATAACGTCTAGAAGCTGTTTATATTCTTCAAGAATTTTTTCGTGCTCAAGACCAGTCAGTCTGTGCAAGCGAAGGTCTAGAATAGCTTGTGCTTGTTGTTCGGTAAGGAAGTATTGTCCGTCACGAATACCAAACTCAGGCATTAACCAATCTGGGCGTGCAGCATCATCACCAGCACGCTCAAGCATTTGCGATACATCGCCTAAATCCCACCCTTGTGCCACTAACGCTTTTTTCGCATCAGCAGGGCCAGGTGAGGCTTTAATTAGCTCAATAATTGGGTCGATGTTGGCTAGCGCAATAGCTAAACCTTCAAGGATGTGTGCACGATCGCGAGCTTTACGTAGTTCAAATACCGTTCTGCGGGTAACGACTTCACGGCGATGCAGAATAAAGGCTTCTAAGGTCTCTTTTAAGTTAAAGACTTTAGGCTGGCCGTTATCTAACGCAACCATGTTAATACCAAATACCGTTTGTAACTGCGTATTGGCATATAAATGGTTAAGTAGTACTTCCGCTGATTCGTTACGTTTTACTTCAACAACAATACGCATACCGTCTTTATCAGACTCGTCACGTAGTGCAGAAATTCCTTCGATACGTTTTTCTTTAACTAGCTCAGCAATTTTTTCAATAAGGCGAGCTTTGTTAACCTGGTACGGAATTTCATTAATGATAATGGTTTCTTTACCGTTATCTTCCGTTTCAATTTCCGCTTTGGCGCGCATGTATATTTTGCCGCGACCGGTACGGTAAGCGTCATCAATACCTTTACGACCACTGATCATAGCGGCAGTTGGGAAATCAGGACCAGGGATATGAAGCATTAAGTCATCAATCGTAATTGATGGGTCTTTAATAAGGGCAATACAGCCGTTGATAACTTCCGTTAAGTTATGTGGCGGAATGTTAGTTGCCATACCTACCGCGATACCAGAAGAACCGTTTACCAGTAAGTTAGGAACCTTAGTAGGTAACACTTCTGGAATGTGTTCAGTGCCATCGTAGTTAGGTACGAAGTCGACGGTTTCTTTATCGAGGTCGGCAAGAAGTTCGTGGGCAATTTTTGCCATACGTATTTCGGTGTAACGCATCGCAGCGGCTGAATCGCCATCTACCGAACCAAAGTTACCTTGGCCGTCTACCAACATATAGCGAAGTGAGAATGGCTGGGCCATACGTACAATAGTATCGTATACCGCAGAATCACCATGTGGGTGATACTTACCAATTACATCACCTACCACACGGGCAGATTTCTTGTATGGTTTGTTGAAGTCGTTTTTCAGTTCGTTCATTGCGAACAGCACACGGCGGTGTACAGGCTTCAAACCATCTCTCACGTCAGGCAATGCTCGCCCGACAATAACGCTCATCGCGTAATCGAGATAGGAGTTCTTTAACTCTTCCTCAATATTAACGGGGAGGATTTCGTTAGCGTTATCAGACATAAACTGCTTAATCCCTTTTTTTCGGTTTGTTCTGCATTATCTATCTAGCTCAATCTACACAATATAGAGAAGCAAACGATAGATTTGCATTGTTATTATGGGCTCATAATCTTGCTTCGAGTGTAACACTTGATGACACATTTATGTAGCGCTTAATTGCCCTTCCTTACGTACTCGTTAACAAGCGATTATTTTTCGTTCAAGCAGGCACTCGAAACTGCATTCAAGTGCCAAAAACGATGCCTTAACGCTGGTTTTGCGTTATGTTATTGCTCTTATATAGGTAGTGTTTAATTAATCGCAGATAGCTTCTATCTGTCGAGCGGCATCAGTCATGCGCGTTCTTTTGCAAAATCGGTATATAAAAATCGATGTTATAAATTAGTGCAAAACAATAAGCAGGCGCAGAAAGGAAAAAATATAAATGACAAACGTTGATGAGCAGGAAATTGATAAGTTTTCAGAGTTAGCCTCACGGTGGTGGGATCCTGAAGGTGAGTTCAAACCCCTACATTTAATTAACCCACTTCGTTTAGATTTTATTAACCAACACAGCAATGGCTTGTTTAACAAGAAAGTGGTGGATATTGGTTGTGGTGGCGGCATATTGGCTGAGTCTATGGCGAAAGCCGGTGCTGAAGTTGTTGGGC
This sequence comes from Alteromonas sp. K632G, assembly GCF_017653625.1. Lineage (NCBI taxonomy): Bacteria > Pseudomonadati > Pseudomonadota > Gammaproteobacteria > Alteromonadales > Alteromonadaceae > Alteromonas > Alteromonas sp. K632G. Next base: position 5,575 of record NZ_JAGGDM010000007.1, on the reverse strand, counting down.
TCGATATGGCAAGTGCGTCTTTAGAAATTGCCAAGCTTCACGGTTTAGAGTCGGGCATTAATGTTGACTACCACTGTGTTACCGCTGAATCCTTCGCAGACAGTCATGCAGGCGAGTTCGATGTAGTGACTTGTATGGAAATGCTTGAACATGTTCCCGACCCTGCTTCGGTAGTGCGAGCTTGCGCTAAATTAGTTAAGCCTGGTGGCCATGTTTTCTTCTCTACATTAAACCGAAATATAAAGTCTTATTTGATGGGGATCGTTGGCGCTGAGTATTTATTAAAGCTGGTGCCAAAAGGCACTCACGATCATTCTCGATTCATTAAACCTTCTGAACTTATGCAGATGACAGATGATGCCGGTTTGCTACCACGAGATATGACCGGCTTACATATGGACCCGGTTTCCCAGGGCTTTTATCTTTCTGACCGCAATGTAGACGTTAACTACCTACTATATACGGTGTCGCAAGATTAATTAGCACTACATATTGGGGTTTGATGATAATTTCAACACCACATATCGTGTTTAGGTGTTAAGTACGATATTAAGTTAAATTATTTTAAGCCTCGATCATTTTTTCGAATAGTACTTGCAATCAGTATATTTAAGGCTTGTAGAAAGCTAAAAAGTTAGTCACTACTAACCTAAAATCCGTGCCAGTTTAAGTGGTCGTTTAAGCACCAGATATTGGGTTGCATTGTGAGGCAAACCTCACTATCTTGTGTTTAATCCAACGCGGGATCCCGAAGCGAATTTTTTGGAAATTATTGAGATCGACAACGATCCTTTTACTGCGTTTATTCGGATGATCAGACAAAACATACTATTAAAGAAAAGCATTCAGCGGCATCTCTCAAACTTATGCGCTAATAAGTTTAGGGTTGGTCGTGGTTAGTTGTGTATTTCGCGCAAATGGTCTTACGCAGATGTATTACTTCGCAGCGAAACAACTAACTTAAAAAGAATACACATTATAACAGGGTGATATACCCACGCCTCGCGCGCTAACAGACAACGGCCAGAGTAACATGAATAATAGTTTATCCGTCACCAAGCGAAATGGTGAGCAAGAATCCATCGACTTAGAAAAAATTCATAAGGTGGTGACATGGGCTGCAAAAGGACTTGAAAACGTCTCAGTTTCACAAGTTGAAATTAAAGCTCAAATTCAGTTTTTCGACGGTATCAATACCAGCGAAATCCATGAAACCCTTATCAAATCAGCTGCAGACTTAATTTCTACCGACGCGCCTGATTACCAATACTTGGCAGCTCGCCTTGCTATTTTCCACCTTCGCAAGAAAGCCTACGGTCAGTTCGAGCCCCCTGCACTGTTCGACCATGTCACTAACATGGTTGAGATGGGCAAATACGATAAGCATTTAATTGAAGATTATACTGCTGAAGAATTTGCCGAGATGGATACCTATCTCGATCATTGGCGCGACATGAACTTCAGCTACGCCGCCGTTAAGCAGCTTGAAGGTAAGTACCTGGTTCAAAACCGTGTAACCGGTGAAATTTACGAAAGTGCCCAGTTCCTTTATATCTTGGTAGCAGCGTGTCTGTTCGCTAACTACCCGAAAGATACCCGTATGAGCTACATCCGTCGTTTCTACGATGCCGCTTCTACGTTTAAGTTATCACTACCTACGCCAATTATGTCTGGCGTACGTACCCCTACTCGTCAATTTAGCTCGTGTGTACTCATTGAAACTGGCGATAGCCTTGATTCAATTAACGCCACCGCTAGCGCTATCGTTAAATACGTAAGCCAGCGAGCAGGTATCGGTGTGAATGCTGGCCGTATTCGCGCACTAGGTAGCCCTATTCGTGGTGGAGAAGCTTTCCACACAGGTTGTATTCCTTTCTATAAGTACTTCCAAACAGCCGTTAAAAGCTGTTCGCAAGGCGGTGTTCGTGGTGGCGCAGCTACTTTGTTCTACCCACTATGGCATATGGAAGTTGAATCGTTATTAGTGCTTAAGAACAACCGTGGTGTAGAAGAAAACCGCGTTCGTCACTTAGACTACGGCGTTCAGTTCAATAAACTCATGTATCAACGCATGATGAAAGATGACTATATTTCATTATTTAGCCCATCTGACGTACCTGGCCTATACGATGCGTTCTTTGCTGATCAAGAAAAGTTCGAGCGTTTGTATGTGCAATACGAAAACGACGACAACATTCGTAAAAAGCGCATTAAAGCCATGGAGCTGTTTAGTTTGTTCATGCAAGAGCGTGCAAGCACAGGTCGTATTTACCTTCAAAACGTTGACCACTGTAACACGCACAGCCCGTTCAACCCTGAAGTGGCACCTGTACGTCAAAGTAACCTTTGTCTTGAAATTGCATTGCCTACTAAGCCTTTGCAGCACGTTAACGACGAAGAAGGTGAAATTGCCCTTTGTACGCTATCTGCCTTCAACTTAGGGGCAATTAAGTCACTAGACGAATTTGAAGAATTATCAGACCTAGCAGTACGTGCACTTGATAACCTACTCGATTACCAAGACTACCCCGTACCAGCGGCATATAATGCCACTATGGGTCGCAGAACCTTAGGTGTGGGCGTTATTAACTTCGCTTACTACTTAGCTAAAAATGGTGTGAAGTATTCAGACCATAGCGCTAACGGCCTAGTTCACCGTACGTTTGAAGCTATGCAGTATTACCTACTGAAAGCATCGAACAACCTAGCGAAAGAAAAAGGCGCGTGTCCTAAGTTTAACGAGACGACTTATTCGCAAGGCATTATGCCTATCGATAGCTACAAGAAAGATCTTGATGGCGTATGTAACGAGCCACTTCATTACGATTGGGATGCCCTTCGTGAAGAAATCAAGACTCACGGATTACGTAACTCTACCTTGTCTGCGTTAATGCCTTCTGAGACATCGTCTCAAATTTCAAACGCAACAAACGGTGTTGAGCCGCCACGTGGCTTTATTAGTATTAAATCAAGTAAAGACGGCGTACTTAAGCAAGTCGTACCAGAGTACGAACGCTTAAGAGATCAGTACGAATTGTTGTGGGATATTCCTTCTAACGATGGTTACTTGCAGCTAGTAGGTATTATGCAGAAGTTTATCGACCAAACTATCTCTGCTAACACCAACTACGATCCTAGCCGTTATGACGGTAACAAGGTTCCGATGAAGCTGTTACTGAAAGACCTATTAACAACGTACAAACTGGGCGTAAAAACCCTGTACTACCACAACACACGCGATGGTGCGACAGACGCTTCAGCATTAGATGTTAAGGCCAATGAGCCGTTACCTCGTCAAGAAGAAGTGGTTATAGAAGAAGACGATGATTGTGCAGGCGGTGCGTGCAAAATATAGCACGCGCCCGCTTTTGCGAAATCGGTATCGCAGCAAGAACATAAATAATAAAACGCGTTTATCATTAAGTTTTTAGTTAGGCACTCATGAAATATACTACGTTTAATCAGCAAAGTACCAACCCATTGGTTGAACCTATGTTCTTCGGTAACCCGGTGAATGTAGCCCGTTACGACCAACAAAAGCATGCCATTTTCGAAAAGCTTATTGAAAAGCAAATTAGCTTTTTCTGGCGCCCTGAGGAAGTAGATGTATCTCGCGATCGTGTTGATTTTCAAAAATTAACCGACCCTGAAAAGCACATCTTTATTTCAAACTTGAAATACCAAACCCTATTAGACTCGGTTCAAGGCCGCAGCCCTAATATTGCCTTTCTACCTATCATCTCCTTGCCTGAGCTTGAGACCTGGGTGGAAACATGGTCTTTCTTTGAAACCATCCACTCTCGCTCTTACACGCACATTTTGCGTAACTTGTTTTCAGATCCTAGCGACATTTTTGAAGACATTGTGGTTAACGATGAAATTAAGCGCCGTGCCGCCGATATTTCGAAGTACTACGACGACCTTATTTTTGCCACTCAGTTATGGCAAACACAAGGTGAAGGTGTGCACACAGTTGATGGCGTGCCACATACCATCAACATGTACGAGTTAAAGAAGAAGCTTTTCTTGTGCATGAACTCAGTGAATGCTTTAGAAGCCATTCGTTTCTACGTGTCGTTTGCCTGTACGTTTGCCTTTGCGGAACGCAAGTTGATGGAAGGTAATTCAAAAATTATCCGCCTGATTGCCCGTGATGAAAACCTACATTTGTCTTCTACCCAACATATTTTGAATTTGTGGGCACGAAGCAAAGACGACCCTGAAATGGCGCAAATTGCCGAAGACTGCAAAGAAGAAGCACGCGCTATCTTCATGAATGCCGTTGAGCAAGAAAAAGAATGGGCTGATTACCTATTCCAAAACGGCTCTATGATTGGCCTTAACAAAGAAATCCTTTGTTCTTACGTTGAATACATTGCGAATCAACGTATGACGGCTATTGGCCTAGATGCACCATTTGATATCAGCAGTAACCCTCTGCCGTGGATGAATAACTACCTTAACTCTGACAACGTTCAGGTAGCACCACAAGAGTCTGAAATTAGTTCTTACTTGGTAGGTCAAATTGACTCTGCGGTGAGTGAAGACGATTTTGCTGATTTCGAACTGTAGCGCTAAGCTGATTTTAAGCGCTAGCGTTAACAAATCACACTATAAAAACGCTGAGAAGTAGCGCCAAAAAATAATGAGCACAGCTGATAAAACACTCCGCATCGACGTTGTTGATGTGGGGTGTATTTCTTCCCCCCCTGATACTACGCTTCTTACCGCCCTTGAAGCCGCTAACATCAATATTCACTACCATTGCCGTGAAGGTTTTTGTGGTGCGTGTAGAACTAAGCTGATTGAAGGCGAAGTAGAATATACTACCGATCCTCTCGCCTTTATTGATGATGACGAAATTCTTCCGTGCTGCTGCGTAGCCTTATGCCCGCTTAAAATCAAAGTGCCTTTATAATCAAAGCAGCTTTATACCAAGCACCGTTATAATCAACCTACCGCTATAAACCTAACTTTAATGACTATTCGCTAACGTAAGTTCAAAGCTAAAACACGTGCCCTTCCCTAACTGGCTCTCTACCCGTAAGTCTGAATTTAAAAGCGCCATAAGCTTTTTGCAAATAGCCAAACCTAAACCTGCGTGGCTACACGTATCTTTTTCTGTATTACTGGCCTGATACCTAGCATCAAAAATGTACGCTATTTCTTTATCGCTAATTCCAATGCCAGTATCACGAATATCTACCCTAAGCTTATCGTTATGTAACACCACAGCAAGGTCTATGCTGCCATTTTCCGGGGTATGGCGGATAGCATTGGCAATAAGGTTCGTAAGCACGCGCTCAAGCTTACCAATATCAGCAAACACGTAGTATTCAAAGTGATCGGGAATAACTTTAATGGCGATATTTTTTTGTTTCGCGTCTAGTTCGAACTTTGCGGCCACATCATGCAGTAATTCGCCTAACGGGAAAGACTCTTGATGCAAAGTAACTTGCCCGCCTTCTAAATACGCCAGCTCGAATATTTGGTCGATATGACGTGCTCCAATAGATTCACACACCCAGTTAAGAGATAATTATCTCAACTGGAGTGTATATGAAAACCCGAAAAA